>CALZIL010000173.1 GCA_945787495.1 uncultured Afifella sp.
GACGGTTACGCCGATTATTTCACGCTGATCAATGAGCGTGACGGCGGCGTCGAGGGTGTCAAAATCAAGCTGCTGGAATGCGAGACCGGCTACAACACGGAAAAAGGCGTGGAGTGCTATGAATCGACCAAGAATGAGGGCGCACTGCTCTACCAGCCCTTGTCGACCGGCATCACCTACCAGCTGATCCCGAAAGCCTCGGCCGATGGCATCCCGATCCATTCCATGGGTTATGGCAGGACATCGGCCGCCAATGGCAAGGTTTTTGAGTGGGTGTTCAATTATCCCGGCACCTACTGGGATGCCGCCTCGATCATCGTCAAGTATATCATCGGCGAGGAAGGCGGCGATGTCAGCGGCAAGAAGATCGCGCTGGTCTATCACAACTCCGCCTATGGCAAGGAGCCGATCCGGACGCTGGAGGAACTGTCCAAGAAGCACGGTTATGAACTGACGTTGCTGCCGGTTGACCATCCCGGCCAGGAACAGAAGTCGACCTGGCTGCAGATCCGCCGCGACCGCCCGGACTACGTTTTGATGTGGGGCTGGGGCGTGATGAACCAGGTCGCCATCAAGGAAGCGGCGAATATCCGCTATCCGATGGATAAATTCATCGGCGTGTGGTGGTCAGCCTCGGAGAATGACGTGCTGCCGGCCGGCGAAGGCGCCAACGGCTACAAGGCCATCGCCTTTCACGGCGTCGGGTCGGACTTCCCGATCTACGACGATTTGAAAAAGCATGTCTATGATACGGGCAAGGCCGCTGGCGCCGGCGACCAGCACGGTTATGTGCTTTACAACCGCGGCATGGTCGCCGCTATGCTGGCGGTGGAAGCGGCCCGTACGGCGATGAAGATCCACAACACCAAGGACATCACGCCGGCGATGATGCGCGATGGCATGGAAGCGCTGAATGTCGATGAGGCGCGTTTGACCGCACTCGGCCTTCCTGGCTTCACGGTGCCGATCAAGGTGTCCTGCGAAGGTCATGGCGGTCCGGGTCTCGGCGCCATCCAGCAATGGGATGCCAAGGCGAGCACATGGTCACTGATCACCGACTATGTCGCAGCCGATCGTGAAGTGGTCGATGCGCTGATCATGGAAGATTCAGCCGCCTTCGCCAAAGAAAACAACATCGCGATGCGCTGCGGCAGCTAAGCGATAAACGCAAGATCTCCCGGCGGGTCCGCCCGCCGGGAACCGCCCTGTCACCGAACGGGATCAGTCCATGCCGGAAGCTGCAAATGGCGCCGAGGCGCCGCTGCTTGAGGTCAACAATATCGAGGTGATCTACAACCATGTGATCCTCGTCCTCAAGGGCGTGTCGCTGAGCGTTCCCAAAGGCGGCATTGTCGCGCTGCTGGGCGCCAATGGCGCCGGCAAGACGACGACGCTGAAGGCGATTTCCAACCTTTTGCGCGCCGAGCGCGGTGAGGTGACCAAGGGCAATATTGAGTTCAAGGGCGACGAGATCCAGGCGCTGACGCCCAATGAGCTTGTCCGGCGCGGCTGTATCCAGGTGATGGAAGGCCGCCATTGTTTTGAGCATCTGAGCGTTGAAGAGAACCTTTTGACCGGCGCCTTCACGCGGAGCGACGGCGCGCGCGCGGTCCGCGATCATCTCGACCTCGTCTATACCTATTTTCCGCGGCTGAAAGAGCGCCGCACCAGCCAGGCCGGCTACACGTCGGGCGGTGAACAGCAGATGACGGCGATCGGCCGGGCGCTGATGAGCAAGCCCGACATGATCCTGCTCGACGAGCCGTCAATGGGGCTGGCGCCGCAACTGGTGGAGGAGATCTTCCAGATCGTCAAACAGCTAAACGAGCAGCAGGGCGTGTCGTTATTGCTGGCGGAACAGAACACCAATGTGGCGCTCAAATACGCCACTTACGGCTATATCCTGGAGACCGGCCGGGTCGTGCTTGACGGCGAGGCGCAGGCCCTGCGCGAAAACGAGGACGTCAAGGAATTCTACCTCGGCATCGGCGGCGAGGGCCGCAAGAGCTTTCGCGACGTCAAACACTACAAGAGGCGTAAACGCTGGCTGGCGTGAGACGGCGCGCGGACGGCGCAATATCGCATTTGACCTATATCAAGGGCGAACAGGCGTTTTCCGGGCATTATGGCGTTGCGTGGGCGACACCATGTGGCAGTAAGCGGGCCGGCCATTCCCTCCCTTATCCCTGACCAGGCCGGCCCGCAGCCTGTCCTGCCCGGAACGCGGTTATGCCAGACAATCCGGATAAGCGGCCGCGCTGGGCTTTGGTGGCCGGCGCTTTTGTCATCGTTTTCGGCATCCTGACGATATTTTCCGGTGGCCGCGCGCTGTTTGGCGGCGTTGCCGCCCGCGCCGCCGTCGGTGATGCGGTGCCCTTCGTCCTGTGGTTCAATTTTCTCGCCGGCTTTGCCTATGTCGCGGCCGGCGCCGGGCTGATCGTCTGGCGACGATGGGCGGCCTTCCTGGCGGCGATTATCGCCGTGGCGACCCTTGCCGTGTTCGCCGCCTTTGCCGGGCATGTGCTGGCCGGCGGCGCCTTTGAGATGCGGACCGTCGGCGCGATGAGCCTACGCGCCCTGGTCTGGCTGGCGGTTGCATGGGCGAGCCTGCGCGCCTTTGTGGCACGGGCCGTTTCGCCGCCAGCCGCCGGCGCGGCTGAATAGACAGCGCCAACAAGCTTGCACCGGCGTCGGTTGCAGAGCCGATCCGGACGCCGCGCCGCGGCCATTCGCCACCAATCCGGCAGCGTGGATTGTGGTTTTGCCGGTTTTGCCTATGATTACCTTCAGAGAGCTTCAACTTCGGCCGAAAATGGCGGAAGTTCTCGATAATATGTATGAATTCAGGGAGTTATCGGATGAAACGTCAATTATTAGCACTCATCGCCGCAGCAGCTGTCGGCGGTTTCGCGACAGTCGCGGGTGCCCAGCAGAAGTTCATATCCATCGGCACGGGCGGGGTGACCGGTGTCTATTATCCGACGGGCGGTGCCATCTGCCGCCTTGTCAACAAGGATCGCAAGGAACACGGCATCCGCTGTTCGGCGGAATCGACCGGCGGTTCGATCTACAACATCAACACGATCCGCACCGGCGAACTGGAATTCGGCGTTGCCCAGTCCGACTGGCAGTTCCACGCCTATAACGGCACGTCGAAATTCGCCGATCAGGGCAAGTTCGAGAAGCTGCGGGCCGTCTTCTCGGTGCATCCCGAACCGGTCACCGTCATCGCCAGCGACGCATCCGGCGTGAACGAACTCACCGATATGAAGGGCAAGCGTCTGAATATCGGCAATCCCGGCTCGGGAACCCGAGGCACCTGGGAGGTGATTGAGGCCGCTCTTGGCTGGCAGCGCAGCGATCTGAAACTGGCCGCGGAAATGAAATCCGCCGAAACCGGCCAAGCCGTCTGTGACGGCAAGATCGATGCCTATTTCTGGCTCGTCGGACACCCTTCGGCGCTCACCCAGGAATCGCTTGCCACCTGCGATGCGCATCTGGTCAATGTGACGGGACCGGCAATCGACAAGCTGGTTGCCGACAATGCCTATTATCGCACTGCAACGATTCCGGCCGGCATGTACAACAATGACAAAGACATCCAGACATTCGGCGTCGGCGCGACATTCGTGTCGAGCACCGATGTTCCCGATGAGGTTGTCTATGTTGTCGTGAAGGCGGTGTTTGAGAACTTCGACCAGTTCAAGAAGCTGCATCCGGCTTTCGCCAATCTGAAGCCGGAGGAGATGATCACCGATTCGCTTTCCGCGCCGCTCCATCCGGGCGCCGAGAAGTACTACAAGGAAAAAGGCTGGATGTAGGCCTGACACCAATTGGCACCTGACGGGGCGATCGTTTCGCCCCGTCAGTTTTCCGATGGTCAAGCAATCTCAATAAACAAATCTGAACGGCGATCAGCGGCCGATCGATGGGGGAGTCGGTAATGGCGAATGAAGCACTGACAGCGGGCAACGTTGACGATCTTGTCGCCCAGGTCGATACCGGCGCACGAAATCCGGAGGACTGGCAAGGCAAGGTGATTGTCTCCGTTGCCTTCATCTGGGCCATCTTCCAGCTTTACATCGCTTCCAACCTGCCATTTTACCTGACCGAAGTGACCGGTTTCAGCGTCATCGTCACCAATTCCAATGCGCGGCTCATCCATCTTGCCTTCGCGCTGTTCCTGGCTTCGCTGGCTTTTCCACTATTCAAGACGAGCCCGCGCCGGTCGATCCCCTGGTATGACTGGGGGCTGGCGGCGCTGGGCGTCATTTGCTGCCTTTATATCGTGGTGTTCAGGACGGCCATCGCCGAGCGGGCGGGCCTGCCGACGACGCCTGACCTTGTGGTTTCCTCGGTCGGCATGATCATGGTCGCGATCGCCGTCTACCGGGCGCTCGGCCTGCCGCTGGTGATCGTCGCAAGCGTCTTTGTTCTTTACGTGTTTTTCGGCGATGCGCGATGGCTGCCCGAGGCGATTCAGTGGAAGGGCGCCTCCTTCGGCAAGGCGATGTGGCATTACTGGATGCAGAACGAGGGCGTGTTCGGTGTCGCGCTGGGCGTGTCCGCGACGCTGATTTTCCTGTTTGTCGTCTTCGGCTCGATTCTGGAAAAGGCCGGGGCCGGCAATTATTTCATCAAGATCGCCTTTGCGCTGCTTGGCCATCTGCGCGGCGGCCCGGCAAAGGCGGCGGTCGTCGCATCGGCGCTGAGCGGGCTTTATTCCGGCTCATCGATCGCCAATACGGTGACCACCGGCACCTTCACAATTCCCTTGATGAAGCGCACCGGCTTTCCGCCCGAAAAGGCTGGCGCGGTCGAGGTCGCCTCGTCGACAAACGGCCAGCTGACGCCGCCGGTGATGGGCGCCGCAGCGTTTCTGATAAGCGAGGCCGTCGTTTCCTACATCGCGCTGGTCTACATCGTGCATCTTGAAGCCCTGAAAATGGAACTGAAGGGCCTGCCCAAACCACCCTCCACGATGGTGTTCAGCCAGAAGCTGATCGGCTTTTTGAGCGGCTTTATCGGCATCGCCGTCCTCGGCATGGCCGTTTATTACGGTCTGGGCTGGGTCAAGACGGCGTTTCCGGGCAATTCGTTCTATGTCGCCGTCGCCATTGTCGGTACGCTTTATCTCATTCTGGTCGGTTTCGCCGCGCGCTACCCGGACCTTGAGGTCGATCCGCCAGACGCGCCCATCACCGAATTGCCGCCCGCCGGCGCCACGGCCGTCACCGGGCTTTACTACATCCTGCCGATCATCATCTTGATCTGGTGCATTATCATCGAACGTCTGTCGCCGGGCCTGTCGGCATTCTGGGCGGCGATGGCGATGATCTTCGTCACCCTGACCCAGCATCCGCTGAAGGCGATGTTCCGCGGTTCAGGTCACATCGGAGCGGCCTTCAAGCGCGGCGTCGATCAGTGGGTTGACGGGATGATCGCCGGCTCGCGCAACATGATCGGCATCGGCGTTGCAACCGGCGCCGCCGGCATCATCGTCGGCACGATTTCGCTGACCGGCGCACATCAGGTCGTCGGCGAGTTCGTCGAATTCCTGTCCGGCGGGGTTCTGATCATCATGCTGCTGCTGGTGGCGGTGATGAGCCTCATTCTCGGCATGGGCCTGCCGACGACGGCCAACTACATCGTCGTCTCCTCGCTGATGGCGCCGGTGATCGTGGCGCTGGGCGCCAAGAGCGGCCTCATCGTGCCGCTGATCGCCGTGCACATGTTCGTCTTTTATTTCGGCATTCTGGCCGACGATACGCCGCCTGTCGGGCTGGCCGCCTTCGCCGCGGCCGCCATTTCGGGCGGCGACCCAATCAAGACCGGCATTCAGGGATTCATGTACGATATCCGCACGGCGGCGCTGCCGTTCCTGTTCCTGTTCAACACCGAGCTGCTCCTGATCGATGTCGGCCCGCTCAAGGCGATATTCGTTTTCCTTGTCGCTGTGGTGGCGATGATGCTGTTTGCGGCGGCGACGCAGGGCTATTTCTTTGCGCGCAACCGCATCTGGGAATCCGTCATCCTGCTGCTGGTGGCGTTTTCGCTGTTCAGGCCGGGATTCTGGCTGGACAAATTATATCCTGGAGCGGGCCGCCGAGTTGCCCAATGATGCCGAATTGCGGGTGTTTATCTCCGGGCCGGATTTCGACGATGCCGACAGGACCAACAGAACGACGCTCATCGTTCCGATGGGGCCGAAGGGTGACGGTGCGGCGCGCCTTGAGGCGTCCGGGCTGATCGTGGTGATCGAAGACGGCGTGGCGAAACTGGAAGAACCGTTTCCGGCCTCGCGTTTCGAGCAGGAGCTCAAGGGCTTCGAGTTTTATGGCGATACGCCGGTCGAGGTCAAAACCGTCAACCTGCCGGCCGAGCGGATGCCCAAGGAGGTATTCTACATACCGGCGCTGCTGCTGCTCGGTTTGGTGATCATGTTGCAGCTCCGCCGCCAGATTGTGCCAGCATTCTGGGCCAGGAAATCGGAGGAAGGCGGCCATGTTTAAGAACATTCTGCTGTCGGTCGATCTGGGTGAGGGAAGCTCCTGGAAAGAGGCGTTGCCGAAAGCCGTCGACATTGCCGCGGCGGAAAATGCGATACTGCATCTGGTCACCGTGGTGCCGACCTACGGCATGCCGATCGTCGGAAGCTTTTTTCCCGAGGACTTTGAGGAAAAGGCTCTGGCGGCGGCCAGGACCCAACTCGACGAATTCATCGCCCAGCACGTCCCCGACACCATCGATGCCAAGGCTCATGTGGCGCACGGCGTGATCTACGAGGAAATCATGCATGCCGCCGACAAGCTGGACTGCGACCTGATCGTGCTGGCATCGCATCGCCCGGAACTTCGCGATTACCTGATCGGCCCGAACGCCGCCCGCGTCGTCCGGCACGCCAACCAGTCGGTGATGGTCGTGCGCGGCTAAAACTATCGCCCGGCCGCTTCGGTCAGTTCTTTTTCATAGGCAAAGATCGCCGGCGTGCCGCCGGTATGGACAAAGATGCGTGTTCCGCCACCGGCCTTTCTTGCCCGGTCGATGAATCCCGCCATCGCCTTGCCGGTATAGGTCGTATCGAGCATCAGCGCTTCGGTGCGGGCGGCAAGAAGAATGGCGCGCAACGTTTCTTCGCCGGCAGTGCCATAGCCGGGCGGCAGGAAGAAATCGTTCACCCTGATGTCAGCGTCCTCGACCTTCGATTCGATTTCCAGAAGATCGGCAATTTCCCGGCACCGCGCGGCAATGCGCGGATGTTGGGCACTGGCATCGCGGCGCACGCAAATGCCGGTCACGACGATGTCTGATCCGAGCGCCCGCAGCCCGAACAGCAGTCCGGCATGGGTGTTGCCGCTGCCCGAGGCGACGACGATCTCTTCGACCTCAAGACCAGCCTCGGCAATTTGCCGGATGAGCTCATCAGCGGCCACGACATAGCCGAGCGCGCCGAGCGGTGTATGGCCGGGCGCCAGCGGAATGATATAGGGCCGGCGCCCAGATTGCCTGAGGTCTTCGGCGATTTCGCCGAGCCGTTTATCGGCACCGGCCTCGTCCTCGCCATGCGCGTAGGAGTGCAATGTCGCCCCGAGCAATCGATCGAGCAGGACATTGCCGGAATTGCGGTAGGTTGCGTCAGACTTGGCCACCCGCTCTTCAAGCTGGATATGGCACTCCATGCCGGCTTTTCGCGCCGCCGCCGCCGCCAGCCGGACAAAGTTCGATTGCACCGCGCCGGTAATCAGCACCGTATCGGCATTCTGCGCGTCAGCCTCGCCGATATAAAACTCCAGTTGGCGCACCTTGTTGCCGCCAAACGCCAGCCCCATGCAGTCGTCTCTTTTGACCAGCAACGGACCTCCGCCACAGCACCGGGCGAGATTGGGCATGGCTTCCAGCGGTGTCGGGCCGGCAAAAAGCCTGACCCTTGGAAGGGCGGAAAGTCGGCCGAGTTCGGCGGGATACTCAAAAACGGTTTTCATGATGAGAATGTCCTGGGCGCACAAATTCCAATATCACATCCCGGCAATACCTACCCGCTGTTCTGCCAGTCCAATATCGTCTCCAGCGGCCAGACCAGCATGATCACATTGAGGGTGAGATTGTCGCGAATCATGATGCCGGTGAAGAGTTCGGCCGCCACGACGATGGCGATGAGCGCCCAGACGGGCAGCCGCGCGGCGAGAAAAAAGCCGAGCACCATGGCGAGGATATCGGCGAGGGAATTGATGACGCTGTCGCCGTAATAATCGAGCGAGATTGTCGCTTCGCGATAGCGGTTGATGACGAAGTCGGTGTTCTCGAAGACCTCCCAGCCGGCCTCGACGAAAAGCGCGGTTAGAAGCATCAGTCCCGGCGGCCAGGTCCATCCGGTCATGCGGGCGGCCAGCCACAACAGGCCGTAAAAGGCGAAACCGTGGATGACGTGCGAAAAAGTGTACCAGTCGGAAAGATGCTGGGAGTTTTCCGAGCTCTGCACGACGCCATGCCAGAGCTTGACGGTGCCACAGGTGCAGATCGGCGTGCGGCCCATCAGGTAAAGGGCAAGCGCCGCAAGGGCGATGATCGCGGCGGCAAGGCCGATCGTTCTGCGCGCATCGGTCACAATGCGCCCTTATGGGCTGATTCTTCGCGCCGCGCACACACCGGAAGGGGCTGATTGAACCGGCGCTCTTGTTTTGTCGCTGATTTCATTGAAGATCGGCGCCGATTGTCCGCAACCAATCCGGTTTGACACGATCCATGAATCCACAGCCTTACCAGAAGTGGAGCTCTTATGCTTTCGGACTTGCCGGCATATGTCTGGCGGTGCTCGCGCTCTCCGTCCTCTTCGGTTTTTCCACACCGCAGTTAAGCGGCATCCTGATGGCCGGCATCGTTATCTCCGGGACGGCTGCGTGGCTCATCCAGGCGCGGCATCTATGTCCGCATTGCGGCGAGCCCTATGGCTATGGCGTGCGCCTCTTGAACTCTCATCTGTGCCGCAAATGCGGTGGCGATATCCGCGGCTGAACCATGCGCCGGCGCGGCCGGGTGGTCAGCGTAAGGCCGACATTAACAAAAAGGTGGTGCCGATCCGGTAAAAGAGCTGCATGACGATGTACCTGCTCTATTGCGGCCTGCTGGTGATCTGGGTGCTCTTGCTGTGGCCGGCATTCCGCCTGAAAGGCGGCGCACGGCTCTGGCTGTTGGTCGTCATTGCCGCGGGCATTGCCGCGCTGCTTCACGAAATCCGCATGTATCTCTGGTCGCATGCCGCGATCCGGCTCGACATCCTGTTGATCAGCATGGCGCTCGGCGGCCTTTATGGATCGGCGGCGGTGCTGCTTTTCTTCAAGCGCTGGTGGAAGACGGCGGCGCTGCTGGCCGTCCCACTCGTCGTGATCGGCGGCGGCATGAGCTACAAGTGGATAGAGGTGAGCCGCGAATCGCAACGCCTGGGCGAGACGATTGAGGAAAGTAATCGGCTGCTGTTTCAGGCCAAGTTCCGCGACGCCGAGACCTATGAAAGTTATTTCGGACCGTTCACCGGCGCCTCCGGCAACCTTCCAACCGGGCATTGGCAGATTGAGGGGCGTTCACATTTTACCCGTCTGATCATCAATTCCGAGGGCCGTGTCTGGCTGTTCTTCCAGTGTCAGGAGGACACTGAATGCGAATCCGGCGTGGCCGGACCCGAACTGCACGAAAGCGGCGACAATCCGCGGCAATGGGCGGCCAGCCTGAAACCACTGGCCGGCCTGCCCTTTGACATAAAAATCACCCAATCAGATTCCGCCACTCTGTCGGTCGATGTACGCGACAAGACTGTCCGGTTCGTCAAGGCGCCGCCGCCGGTCGACCCGGCGCCGGTGCCGCAATCGCTGCGGTTTCTCGGTGCCTTCACAAAGGTCGAATGCATCCGCGCACATGCCAAGGTCCGCCAGATCTGGCTGTGGGAGGACGGCGCGCGCCTTTATGGCGTCGGCATCGTTTCCACCCTCGTTGCGGGTCGACAGAACCTCTTTGTCCGCCCGATTCTCATGGGTGAAGGAACCAGGGAAGGCAATGCCTGGCGCTTCGCCTGGCATTGGGACGGCAGGTCCGGGACGGCACTGGTCGCGCTGAAAGGTGGCAACGCAATCGTGACGCTCGATCAGGATCTCGATCAACACGGCCGCGACCTGGAAGACGCCGATCAGGCCGTTCTAAAGGCCGGTGCGGTATTTTCCGACGAGCGGATCGAGCTGGCGCCGCTGACGACGGGTGCCGACTGGCGTCACTGGTTCGACAATGTGTTCACTGGTCATTTCACCTCCGGATATGTCCCGGCCTGTTGAAGCGGAGGCACGATCAGCCGGTCGCCGATCCTACTCGCTTTTGTGCGGCTTCTTGCTGAAGCGCTCGGCGAGTTCGGCGCAATGGTCGGTCAGGTCGGCGCGCGGCGTGAATACGATATAATCGAAGGGCGCAGCGATGCTAGCGGGGGCGCCGTCGGGTGCGATTTCATAATCGGAAAAGGTGCTCCCCGCCTCATCGACCTCAATGAGCGCGACCGAGACGATTTTCGCATCGCGAACGCGGTTTTTAATCACCGCGGCAGCGGTCCAGTCGTGCCGCACATGGCCGCTCCCGGCGATCAGCACCGCGCCGTCTTTTTCGCCGGCGGAAAGCATGGCGTCGGCAAGGGCGCCGTCACGAGCGCGCTGCACGGTGAGCATCGGCGCCAGCGCCGCTTCGGGAAGCAGATCGCAATGCGACTCTTTCAAAATCTGCATCAATTCTGTTTCGATATTGGCGTCCAGCGGCTGGTTCATCCCGAACCGCTCGGCAAGCGCCGGCCCAAGTGCCGCCGCGCCGGTCTTGCCGATCCGTTGCAGAACATCGCGATCCAGACCCCCGGCTTTCAGCGTCAAACCAGCATCAAGCGCTGCCTCCGCCACCGGCTGATAGATCGACCAGTCCGGCCAGCCACGCTCTTCCCAATCGACGGCCGAACCGAGGCCGGATGCATCCTTCGGATTGGCGGCCAGATGCTCGTCCAGCTGTTTTTGCAGGCCGGCCGGGATCATCTCAAAGACGACCGCCGGCCGCCGGCCTGCCGCGACGAGCTCGCCGATCAGCATGGCCTGGATGCGGTGGTGGTCCGGGTTTGTATGGATTTCGCCGAGCAGCACATAATCGGCGGCAAGGACGGCAGCGGAAAGGTCAGCCGGGCCGGCCTGCGACCCGTCGCCCCGCCAGACGGTGCCGGCGAGCGAATGATCGCGATAATGCGCCGACTGCCAGTCCGGCCATTCGAACGCCGGAGCCGGCGAGGCCAGCACCGCGACGGCCAAGGTCGGCGCGGCGCGGGCCATGATGCCGATCAGGTCACGACTTCCCAGAAGATGATCAGATTACCGACCCACGCTATGGTGAACGCTATCGTGCGGGCCCACGGAATGCCGGCAATATGGACGATGGCATGGGCCAGCCGCGCCCAGTAGAACAGCGCGGCACCGAAAGCGGTCGCGCCGCTTGCCTGGCCGGCAATATGGGCGAGCAGGACCAGAGCGGCGAAAGGCACCAGATTCTCCACCAAATTCATGTGCGCACGCTGGCTGCGCTGGGCCCAGTCGGGCAGATCGTCATAGGTGCCGGTGGGGTATCCGACGGCGCGGGTCAGACCGCGCGTTTGAATGGTCGCCAGAATGTAAGGAATCCACAGCACCAGGCATAAAAAGGCGCTGTAGGCCAGCATACGAAGTTCATAGCTCAGTGAATCAGGGCTCATTTTGGACCTCTATCTGCTCGTCATTGACGCCGGTACAGGCGGTCATTGTTAGTCTGCACCCTGATTCGCGGCAAGGTTCTTTGATCCCGTCTGGCAGGAAAGGTTTATGGGTAAGACGGGCCCAACTCACCAAATCGGTTCGACGTTTAGCGAGTTGCGCGCCCGTCCATCAGAATAAATTTCAACGGCTTCAACCCGACAGTTCGTCTTGAACCCGTAATATCGTTAGTAGCTCAATGTTGAACATGCCATTGGGTGTCAATTCCTGATCCCTCTGAAACTGCTTTAATGCAGCTTTTGTCTTTGGCCCCAGGATGCCATCTGCAATCCCGGAGTTATACCCCAGATGATTCAGGATTTTCTGGGCTTCACGAACGTCCGCTCGCTGCTCCGGCAGTCCAGATCCAGACTGCGGTTGTGGCGACGATTTGACGATCATGAGAGGATCGCTCTGCATCTGCTCTTTGGCGGTGCCAAAAAAGCACGCATCTTTCTCCCAATTCCCGGCTTCCATCTCCCATGTCGTGGCACGCCATTGCTTATGACCGGAAGCGCGCAATTCCTCCAGTCTGCCGCGCACCGTCTCGCCGATTTTTGCCAATTCGCTGCAACGACGTCGAAAATAGGGCGTCGATTTGTGGGTGAAATCGTAACTGACCAAAGTCGGAAGGATGGCGTGTCCAGGTTGTCGGCAAAGCCGGGATAGTTCACGGTCGCAGGCTGATACTCCGTCGCCGTCGCCGGAAGTTTGAGCCCCAGCATATGGACGTCTTCAGTATCGGCTCCCAATGCGTCGCTCTGGCGCATCGCACCGAGCTTTTCTATCACGCCCATCGGGGCATCGCCGACGACGAACGCCGCATCAGCTTGATCCAACAGGACAGCCGTGATCCCGGCGACAGGTTTTAATTGCAGCCGCTCGGAGGGCGTCACGCCGTGCAGGTGAAGGAGGTTGTTGGACACCACCCACAAGGCGGTATTGTCAGGGCCCATGACCACCCGCTTGCCGTCGAGATCTTCTAAACTGCGGATACTTGTCTTCGCGATGACATGAACAACCTTCCGACCGATAGTCATGATAAAGCGCAAGCGATCCTTGGCTTTCCCCAGCCGGGGGTCTTCCGACCGCTCCGTAAACTGCAACATGTCAGACGGCACGACACTGAGGCCGGCGTTTTCCCGACTCAATAGCCTGCCGACGTTCGCGATGGGGCCGGCAGTCGGCTTGACCATGGTCCCGGCCTTTTTATCGGTGACCATATCCGACATTTCATGTCCCATTTGGATCAATACGGGATCACCTGAATCGATCACCATGCCGATACAGGCATATGGGTTAGCGCAAGGGTCATTTTCTTGACCGATAGCTTGCTGGAAACCGAGCATCATTACGACGATAACCGTCATACATGATATTTTGCGCCTTCTATTCATCATACTCTTTACTCCACTTCGACTCGAGAAACTAAACAAGC
>CALZIL010000174.1:0-15845 GCA_945787495.1 uncultured Afifella sp.
CGGCATCAAGCACAGCGGCGTAAAGGATCGTGGCTTCATGGATTCCATCTATTTCAAGGATCCGCTCGGCCTCTTAATCGAACTGTCGTCGTACCGCTTCGAACCGCCATGGGGATGCAGCCACGCCGACGTGCTGATGGAAGCGCACAAGCTCCGGGTCTAGCGCGGCGACTACGCCATCGCCGAAATCCACCTGGCCGACGCCATCGAACAATTGGTTGAGCGCAACCGGCCGAGCCTGTCCGATGACCGGGCGCCGAAAAACCCGTATTCAACATAATACCAACGTTTGATAGCGGCCAGCTTAGGATGCGGTCAGCGGCGTGATCTGGATTTCCACCCGGCGGTTGGCAGCCTTGCCGGCGGCGGTGGCGTTGGAGGCGATCGGCTGGCTCTCGCCATAGCCGCGAATAACGAAGCGGCGCGAATCGGTGCCCTGATTGGTCAGGTAAGATGCGACGCTGCTGGCGCGGCGCTGCGACAGGCTGAAATTGTAATCCTCCGAACCATCGCTGTCGGTGTGGCCATAGACATCGACAAGGGTGCGGTTGAATTTCTTCAAAACCAGGGCGACGGAGCTCAAGACGTTGAAGAATTGCGGCTTGATGGCATCCTGATCGGTGTCGAAGGTGATGTTGCTCGGCATATTCAGCACGATGTTATCGCCGACACGGGTGACGCTGACGCCGGTGCCCTGCAACTGGGCGCGCAGTTCGGCCTCCTGCCGGTCCATGTAAAGGCCGATGCCGCCGCCGGTCAGGGCGCCGATGCCGGCACCGATCAGCACCGCATCGCGGGTTTTGGCGCCCGTCGTCTCGCCGACAATGAGGCCGCCAAGCGCTCCGGCCGCCGCACCGAGGCCGGTACCGATGGCGGCGTTGCTGGTCTTTTGCTGGCCGGTATAGGGATCGGTCGTGACACAGGCGGTCATGGTGAGTGACGCTAGGCTGACGAGTGCGAGCTTTTTCATGACATCGATTCCTTTTCTGGCCGGTGGCCGACATGTAATCAGGCGGATAGATTCGCTCAAGGGGATTGTTGCATGCCGCAATTGCGCGACCTGGTCAGATTTTGCGCTGGCTGGATGAACGGCGGCCTTGGCCTTTCCTATTGCTGGCTACGCCGGACCGTTCCGTCACGACTGGGATAAGCGGCTTGCCGCCGGCTTCCGGCTGCAGAGTGCTTGCCAGGGCAATGGTCAGCGCCTGGGCCAGGCACATAGGCGCGGCCAGCGAACGCGAAAAGCTGTATTTGTCCTCGCGGATCGTAAACAGCACGCTTGCCGACTTGGCCAGCGGTGACAATTGGCTATCGGTAATGGCGATGATCGGCGTACCGGTCTGCGCGGCGGTTTCGGTGATCGCTGCGACTTCCTGGGCATAATAGCGGAACGAGATGGCGACCAGCACATCGTCGGGGCTGGCGATCCGGGCCGATTCCGCCGCCAGGCCGCCGCTTGAATCAGTGCCACCGCCTTGTTCAGCTCGGTTTCGCCGACGGTATCCATCAATCCCTCAAGCGAGGCGATGTCACGCACGACAAGGTCGCGCAGGAAGCATTTGTCGCCCAAGCCGGTGTGCTGCCGCAGTTCCGTTTCAAGCGCGCTGATGCGCTCATTGAAGCCGGGGGCAGCGGTCACCAGCCGGGTCTGAAAAACCGATTGCATGTCCTTGAACCCCGAATAGCCCAGATGCTGGGCAAAGCGGACAAGGCTCGAGGCGTGAACATCGGCCTGTTCGGCTACACGGGTGACCGATTGCAGGGCTACAATATTGGGATTCTGCGTCAGATAGCGGGCAATCTGCTGGAACCGCCTGCTCAGCTAAGGATAACGCTCGATGATCTTATTCGTTAGCGTTTCGAACGTATCGGGTGACGGTTCTTGGCTGGCCATGGCATGTCCTGACAGAGTTCTCGAATTCGCGGCGGCTATAGCCGCAACCGGATTGTCAGGTCATTGATCGTTCGCTTTAAGGCGTGAGTCAAAGGGCCAAATTGATTGCAATTGCAATGAGCAAGGTTCTTGACTCATTTCATGGGTTAAAGCTGTTCGGCTGGAATCTTCAAGAACAACCTGGAGAACAAGATGGTGGAGCTTATCAACCTGGAAAACCTGTTCACTCTGGCCATGCTGATCTTTTTGCAGGCGGTGCTCGGCTTCGACAACCTTCTTTATATCTCCATTGAATCCAAACGCGTTGCGCCACAAAGCCAGGCCATGGTGCGGCGCCTTGGCATCGGCCTTGCAATCGTGCTGCGCATCATCCTGCTGTTCGTCGTTGTCAAGGCAATCGATGCATTCGGGCAGCCTTTCGCCGGCCTGCATATTCCCGGCGTGGTAGAGGCCAGCTTCACAATCCATAGCTTGATCGTGCTTCTGGGCGGCGGCTTCATCATCTACACGGCGATGAAGGAAATCTATCACATGCTGTCGGTGGAGGATCTGGAGGGCCATGGCGAAAAGCGCGGTCGCTCGGTGGCCGGGGCGATCGGCTGGATCGTCGCCATGAACCTGGTGTTTTCCTTCGATTCCATCTTATCGGCGCTGGCGCTGACCGATGTGTTCTGGGTGATGGCGGCGGCGATCGTCATTTCCGGCGTCATGATGATCGTCATGGCCGACCAGGTTTCGGTGTTTTTGCAGAAAAACCGCATGTATGAGGTGCTCGGGCTTTTCGTGCTGTTGATCGTCGGCGTCATGCTGGTGTCGGAAGGCGGCCATCTGGCGCATCTGACCTTCTTCGGCTTTCCGGTGGAACCGATGGCCAAGACGACGTTCTATTTCGTGCTCGCCGTCCTCGTGGTCGTGGAGATCGTCCAAAGCCGCTACCAGAGGAAGATCTTGGCGCAAAAACACGCCGAGATCGAAGCCGGCGGCAAGGCGGCGGCTTGACACAGGTCAAACCGTTTTGCGCCGCTCCGGCCTAGCTTCACGGCAATGGCCAGGGACGAGACAGCACAACCGGGCCGCGCGCCCGGGAATCAAGCCGGGCGTGGGTCGCTGCGGGAATCGCTGCGGGATTTGCCGCGCCATGTGCTGGCGCCACTGCCGCTGGCGCCGTTGCAGCCGGTTCTGCGGCGTGTCGTCGAACACGTCGCTGCCAGCCACCGCGAACTGTTCGGCCGGCTCGGGCCGCATGCCGGCAAGAAATTTCTGATCGATCCGACCAATCTGCCCTTCGTGCTGGTCTTGCAGCCCGATTCGATCCAGCCGCAGCTGGTCGCGCGGCGCCGGCAGCCGGTGCCGCTGCACGATGCTAAGATCACCGGGTCATTCGGTGTGCTGTTCGCCATGATCGACGGGCGGCTCGATGGCGATGCGCTGTTCTTTTCCCGCGACCTGATGATTACCGGCGATACGGAGGCCGTCGTCGCCCTGCGCAATGCGCTCGACGATCTTGATGAAAACGTCGTAGACAGCCTCGCCGCCGCTTTCGGACCTCTCTCTGCGCCGGCGCGGCTTGCCGCCTCGATGCTGCGCTCGCTGACGGCGGAGGACCGGCATGACCGCTGAAAAGCTCACCCGCCCGGAACTCGTCTGCCCGGCCGGCACGCCGGCCAGTCTCAGGACCGCCGTCGATGCCGGCGCCGACGCCGTCTATTGCGGTTTCCAGAACGCCACCAATGCCCGCAATTTCCCCGGTCTCAATTTCACGCCGGCTGAACTGCAGGCGGCGATCGCCTACGCCCATGATCGTGGCGCCAAGGTGCTTCTGGCCGTCAACACCTTTCCGCCGGCTGGCCAGACTGATCTTTGGAAAGAAGCGATCGATATCGGCGCGGGATTTGGCATCGACGCCATCATCGTCGCCGACATCGGGGTTGCCGACTATGCGGCCCGCCGCCATCCCGGCCAGCGGCTGCATCTGTCGGTTCAGGCCGGTGCCGCTTCGCCCGAAGCTATCGGCTTTTACTGCCGTGAATTCGGCGTCAAGCGCGTCGTGCTGCCACGCATGCTGACCGTTGCGGAAATCAGTGGTCTGCACCAGCAGATCCCGTGCGAAATCGAGGCCTTCGTCTTCGGCAATATCGGCATGATGGCGGAGGGCCGGTGCAGCCTGACCAACTACGCCACCGGCCTGTCGACCAACATGGACGGCGTCTGCTCGCCGGCGTCGCAGGTGCAATATGAAGAGGACGCGGAGCGAAACCTGACAACCCGGCTCGGCGGCTTCGTCGTCGATCGTTTCGCCTGCGGCGAAAGCGCCGGCTACCCGACGATCTGCAAGGGCCGCTATCACGTCGTCGGCCGGACCGGGGCCTATCACGCCTTTGAAGAACCGGTCAGTCTCAATCTATCTGCGCTGCTGCCCGATCTGATGCGCGCCGGGGTCACGGCGCTGAAGATTGAAGGCCGGCAGCGCAGCCGCGCCTATGTGCGTAATGTCGTTGCGGCTTTCCGCAAGGCAGTCGACGCTGTGCTGGCCGGTCGTGATCCGGAGATCGCCAGCCTGCTGGCGCTGACGGAAGGCCATCGCGAGACGCAAGGGGCGTTCCAGGGCAAGACATGGCGATGACGATGGCAGCGGCGAAATCCGAACTGATTTTGGGACCGGTACCATTTCACTGGTCGGTCGAGACCGTGCGCGATTTCTATTTCCGCATTGCCGACGAGGCGCCGATCGATGCCGTCTATCTCGGCGAGGTGGTCTGCCACAAGCGGGCGCCGTTTTTTGCGCCGTATCTTGACGAGGTTGCGAACCGGCTGAAAGCGGCCGGCAAGCGTGTCGTCTTTTCTACCCTGGCGGAGGTCATGCTGCCCGCCGAGCGGCGGCTTGTCGAAGCGGTTTGCGCCATGGGCGGCGATCTTGTGGAGGCCAATGACGTCTCGGCCTTGTCGCACCTGGCCGGCCGGCCGCACCATATCGGCCCCTATATGAACGTCTACAATGAGGACACGCTGAAATTCCTCGCTGGCAAGGGCGCGGTCCATGTCTCCCTGCCGGCCGAATTGCCGGCCAATGCACTGCGCGCGCTTGGCGCGGCTGCGCCGGCACTCGGCGTCAGCCTGGACGTGCAGGTGTTCGGCCGCGTGCCCTTGGCGCTTTCGGCGCGTTGTTATCATGCCCGGCTAACCGGCCGGACCAAGGATTCATGCCAATATGCCTGCGAAGCCGATCCGGACGGTCTGGCGCTGGACACGCTGGAAGGGACGCCGTTTTTGGCCATCAACGGTATCCAGACCCTGTCGCACAGTTGTCTGAACCTTGCCGGCGAGCTGGCGGACCTTCAGGCAATGGGCATTACCGGCTTCCGGCTGTCACCGCATAGCTGCGACATGGTGGCGGTAGCGGAAATCTTCCGCACCGTTGCCGATGACGCGCTTGGCCCCGACGAAGCCGAAGCCCGGCTTGCTGCACTCGACCCGCCAGGCCCCTTTGCCAACGGCTTCTTCCATGGCGCCGCCGGCTGCATCCGCACGGGCGCCGACAGGGCGCAGGCTTAAACAATTGTTCTAGGACTGATCAGGCAATCCTCAGCGTACGGTTCGGACGGCAAGAACCCATCCTCGGCGGCGGCAGAGCGGCTGAGAATGACGATCGCTGTAATCAGCACCAGCACAAACAGAGCGGTAGTGGCAATTTTATGGGATCGATGTGTCATCGCATGTTTTCCTGCGGTTTGATGTTTGCATTTTAGCAATCGTTCGACGTCGCGCCATGCGCCAGATCAAAACCGGCAATTCTCCCGCCGCTTGAGCATCCATTGCCGGTTGCCCTTGGGCCAGGCCTTGCTTATGTGAGCGGCGAGATTTCCCTCCAGTCAAAGATGCGGAGTTGAGGCAGCGATGGCGCGCCAGTTCATCTATCATATGTCCGGCCTGTCGAAGGCGTTTTCCGGCGGCAAGAAGGTGCTGGAAAATATTCACCTGTCCTTCTACCCGGACGCCAAGATCGGCGTGCTCGGGCCGAACGGCGCCGGCAAGTCGACATTGCTGAAAATCATGGCCGGGCTTGAGAGCGAATTCACCGGCGAGGCCTGGGCGGCCGACGGCGCCAGGATCGGTTATCTGCCGCAGGAGCCGGAGCTTGATCCGAGCCTCGACGTCAAAGGCAATGTCATGCTGGGCGTTGCGGCAAAGCAGGCGATCCTCGATCGCTACAACGACTTGATGATGAACTACTCCGACGAGACGGCGGAGGAGGCGACTTCGCTTCAGGATCAGATCGATAGCGCCGGTCTTTGGGATCTTGATTCAAAGGTCGACATGGCCATGCAGGCGCTGCGCTGCCCGCCGGACGATGCCGATGTCTCCACCTTGTCCGGCGGCGAGAAACGTCGGGTGGCATTGTGCAGACTACTTTTGGAGGAGCCTGATCTGCTGTTGCTCGACGAGCCGACCAACCATCTCGATGCGGAGACCGTCGCCTGGCTGGAAAAGCATCTGGTGCAGTTTCCCGGCGCCGTGCTGATCATCACCCATGACCGCTACTTTCTCGATAATGTCACCGGCTGGATCCTGGAGCTCGATCGCGGCCGCGGCGTGCCCTATCAGGGCAATTATTCGGCCTATCTGGAGGCCAAGGCCAAGCGTTTTGCGCAAGAGGGGCGCGAGGACGCCGCCCGCCAGCGGGTGATCGAGCGCGAACGCGAATGGATCGCGCAATCGCCGCGGGCAAGGCAGGCCAAGTCCAAGGCGCGCATCAAGGCCTATGATGAGCTGCTCAAGGCCAATGAGGCGCGGCTCAATTCGCGCGACGCGCAGATCATCATCCCGCCAGGGCCGCGGCTCGGCGATATCGCCATCGAGACCGAGCACCTTTCAAAAGGCTATGACGGCCGGCTGTTGATCGACGACCTCAATTTCAGCCTGCCGCATGGCGGCATTGTCGGCGTTATCGGCCCGAACGGCGCCGGCAAGACGACGCTCTTCCGCATGCTGACCGGCCAGGAAGTGCCGGATGACGGCGCGGTGAATCTCGGCGAGACCGCCGTCATCGGCTATGTCGACCAGTCGCGTGATGATCTGTCGCCCGAGGAGACCGTCTGGCAGGCGATTTCCGGCGGTGCGGAGGTGATCGAACTGGGAAAAAGGGAAATGAATTCACGCGCTTATTGCGGTGCCTTCAACTTCAAGGGTGGCGACCAGCAAAAGCCGGTTGGCAAGCTCTCTGGCGGCGAGCGCAACCGGGTGCATCTGGCCAAGATGCTGAAATCCGGCGCCAACGTGCTGCTGCTCGATGAGCCGACCAACGATCTGGACACCGAAACGCTGGCGGCGCTTGAAGAGGCGCTGGAGGATTTCGCCGGCTGCGCCGTCATCATTTCCCATGACCGCATGTTCCTCGACCGCCTCGCCACCCACATCCTGGCCTTTGAGGGCGATTCCCATGTCGAGTGGTTTGAAGGCAATTTTGAGGCTTATGAGGAAGACAAGAAACGCCGCCTCGGCGAGGACGCGGTGGAGAACCCGCGGCGCATCAAATACAAGGCATTTTCACGGTAGGGGGCATATATCAGCCACTGCCACTGCGAGCAGTTATCCCCCGGTTTGACCGGCGGATCGGATGGACACCGAGATGCCAAAGGCGGCGATGTCGCCGCCTTGGCGTGTCGCGGTCACCAACCGTGCCGGTAACCGAAATATGGCCGGTAGTGACCGTATGGCCGGTAATAGCCGTAGCCGTAATAGGACCGCCGATAGGAGTAATAAGGCCGGTACCGGTAACCGTAGCCGTGTCTGTTTCGCCGGTGTGAACGGAAATGGCGTTTGCAGCGGCTGTTGGTGATCTGGGGTTGGCGGGCCGCCACGGCAAAGGGCGCCGCCATCACTTCAGGTCAAATTACGCGGAGATTGCCGCCCTCAGGGTGCACGCTCCTGTTTGTGGCGGGGCGGCCACCGCTCGTGGCCGCCCGCGGTTTGGCGTCACTTGTCGCGCAGCGCCTGCAATTGTTCCAACTGCTCAGCCGTCAAGACGTTGCGGATGTTGATCAGCAGGTCGAAATGGGCCGTTTTGACTTTCATTTCGGTGGCCAGAACCTTTGCGAACGCCGCCTTGGCGCGTTCTTCGTCGACCGGGGTTTCATCGAGCGCGGCGAGCAACTCGCCGGCATTGGTTTCCATTTCCAGGCTGGTCTCCAGCATCGCCGACTGGCGCTTGCTGACCAGGGTGATGATCGCCTTGCGCTGATCGGTCGTCACGCCGGCCTTGTGGCCGAGCCGCATTACGATGTCGGGCGGCAGCAGCTTTGCGCGGAACGGATCCTTTGCCGGGTCCGTCGCGGCGATCTGGGTCGGATTTGCCTGCTGGGCAAGCGAGGGCGCGGGCGCGATCGCAAGGCAGGCGGCGATCGCCATGGCGCCTGCGGCGGCAACAAACGGACGGTGTTCAAAGCTCTGCATGATAGTCTCCTGTGTTGATTGCCAATTCGGGTACGTCGCTGATCCATTCAAATCCCGGCGGCTCGGCGAGCCAGTCCGTGGCGTAGGCCACGGTCATGTCCGCCGGCATTCCAGCCATGTCAGGGGACATGTCGGGCAAAGCGAGGATTGCCGCGCCCGCCGCGATGGCGATCGCGCCCAGAACCAATGGTGAGCGTCGCAGCTTGCGGCGGCGCGGCCGGTAGCCGATGACCTTGTCAAAGTCCGGCGGCGGCGCATCTGTCCGGGCCGAGTCGGCGAGAAGCCGGTCGAGTTTAGTCATATGCCGGTCACTCCGTTGTCTTGCAGGATCGTGCGCAGACGATCCTTGGCCCTTGCATAGTGCTGGCGGGCCGAACCGACCGAGATACCCTGAACCGTGGCGGCCTCCTCGATCGTCAGGTCATGGAAGAAGACGAGGCGGGCGATCTCGCTTTGCCGTTGGGACAAGACGGCAAGAGCTTTGTCGATCACCTTGCGGCAGCCCGGACCTGCGTGGAGCTGCGGGTCCGTTGCCGCGCTCGCCTCGCCCTCAAGGGGTAAAAAAACCAGCGCGGCAAAGCGCGCCTTGCGCCGGTGATTGCGGGCACTCATGCGGATCACGCCGAACAGCCAGGTCTTGAACGTCGATTGACCGTTGAAGGTTGCCCGGCGCTCCAGAATTTTCAGATAAACGTCGTGCAGGACTTCCATCGATTGCTCGCGATCATGGTTGCAGCAGGCCAGACTCCACCGCCAGGCGTCCTCGTGCAGCGCCGCCAGCTGCTGGCGCATATGGGCTGCGGTGTCATCCAAACCACGGTTCCTCACCGGTCATGCGCTGTATCATGTCGGGTGCGCCGGCCATTGTGGCCAGTTCATTATCCCGGTTATTGATCATGAGTGTCATGAGGTCGGGAAATATATGACAGGCGGCGAATTTTTCGGATTTCCGGGTCTGGTCGTCCGATCAAATCAACGGCCGAGGACGACGGGCAGGGCGGCGGCGATCCGGCACCATCACCATCCTTCCGCTTGACCAAACGAGCGGTCCTTGCCAGAGCAGGCCGTGATACCGCGTGCGCCGGTTTGGCCGGGCGCTGCTAAAGGAGACAAAGGTGCACGTCATTGAACCGCCGATCCGCCCTGATTCCATTGAGGATACGGGCATTGAACGAAACCTCCTGATGATGCTGATCGCCAAGGCGATGTTCACTTTGGGCACGGTGCCGCCGTCGCGGCTGGCCGACGAGCTCATGATTTCCCCCATCATTGTGACATCATTGCTGGAGGATATGGGCAATCTGGCGCTGATCGAGTCGCGCGGACTGACCGGATCGGACATGACCGGTGAGATCCGCTACGCCCTGACAATGAAGGGGAACAGCTGGGCATCGGACGCCTTGGAGCAGTCGCAATATGTCGGGCCGGCTCCGGTCAGCATGGATGCCTTTCGCGCCCAGGTGGAAAAGCAGGCGATTACCGGCGAAAATGTCGATCGCGCGGCGCTGTTAGAAAGCCTGTCGGAGCTGGTGCTACCCGAGGCGCTGGCCAACCGGCTCGGCCCGGCGGTCAATTCCGGCAAGTCAATCCTGCTTTACGGCGATCCCGGCAACGGAAAGACCAGTATAGCCGAGGCTCTGGGCGGGGCGTTCGGGCAGGTCATCCACGTTCCCTATTGCATCGAGGTCGGCGGTCAGATCATCAATTTCTTCGACGAAAACATACACAAAAGGGTCGAGCTTGAACCATCGGACGTCGCCGATCCGCGCTGGGTTGCCTGCAAGCGGCCGGTGGTGGTGACCGGCGGCGAGCTGACGCTGGAGATGCTCGATCTCATCTTCAATCCTTACGCCAAATTCTACGAGGCGCCGCTGCACATGAAGGCGTCGGGCGGGATATTCATCCTTGATGATTTCGGACGCCAGCAGGTCGCGCCGCAGACGCTTCTGAACAGGTGGATCATCCCGCTGGAGCGCAGTTTCGATTATCTGACACTGCATTCGGGGAAAAAGTTTTCCATTCCCTTCGACGAGCTGGTTGTGTTCTCAACCAATATCGCGCCGCGCAGTCTCGCCGACGAGGCAACATTGCGCCGGCTCTATTTCAAGATCCGGGTGCCGACGCCGACCAAGGAAGATTACATCACTATATTTGAAAATTTCTGCGCGAAAAACGATATCGTCATCGAAAAAGAAATGCTCAGCGAATTCTATGACGAATTCTACAAGGATGAACACATGTTTCCTTCAGGACATCATCCGGGATACATCATGGATCATGTCATTGCCGCCTGTGACTATTTGCAGATCGACAGGGCCGTCAGCAAGGAACTGCTGGCCTATGGCAGCAGCCATATTCGGGTGGAATAGGCCGAACCCGCCGGACCAGGGAATCCGGCGGGCGAAATGCAAGGACGGAGCGGTCAGGCCGCCTTGGTGAGCGTCACCCCGCCGCCTTCGGTGAGCATGACCTTATTTAACAGCTTGACGCAGGCATAGACCGAGCGGATCGCCGGCGCCGGCGTATTGGTAAGTTCCGCCATTTCAAGGATCGAACCGACCAGCGCTTCGGTTTCAAGCGAACGTCCGAGTTCGACATCCTGCAGCATGGAGGTCTTGTGCGCGCCGACGGATTCGGCGCCCTGGATGCGTTTTTCGATGGTGTGGCGGAATTTGACACCGAGCTTTTCGGCCACCGCCTGCGCCTCGGCCATCATGTCGGCGGCGAGTTCCCTGGTTTCGGGGAACTGGCAAATGTCGACGAGCGTTGCATGGGTGAGGGCGCTGATCGGATTGAACGACAGGTTGCCCCACGCCTTCAGCCAGATCTCGGAGCGGATATCGGCAAGCACCCGTGATTTGAGGCCGGCGCCGACGAGTACGTCGTGCACCCATTTGGCGCGCTCGCTCTCTTGGCCGTCGAGTTCGCCGATCGGGAACCGGTCACCTTCAACGTGATGGATGACGCCGGGCTCGACAACGGCGGCCGCCGGGTAGACGACGCAGCCGAGAACACGGTCCGGCTCGATGTTCTTGCCCAGAATGCCGGTCGGATCGAGGCTTTCCATCTTGTGGCCGTCATATTGACCGCCCAGGTGCTGGAAATACCACCAGGGCAGGCCGTTCTGGACGGTCATGACCATGGTGTCGGCTTCCAGCATGGTGTCGATATCGCGAACCACCTGTTCCAGGTAATGCGCCTTGACTGCCAGGACGACGAGATCCTGCGGACCGGCCTCAGCAGCACTTTCCACGGCGTTGAGTTCAGCGACTTCCTCGCTGCCGTCCTCCCAGATGAGCTTCAGGCCGTCCTTGCGAATGGCGGCAAGATGCGTGCCCATGTCGATCACCGTTACCGCATGACCGGCGCGGGCCAGCTTGACGGCAAGCAACCCACCGATCGCACCAGCGCCGACAACGCAGACGCGCATTTTTTTCGGCGGCTCGGGCGAATAGCGGTACGGCACGTCCTGGACGAAGGGGTTGCTCAACGTGCCGATGCCCTCAATGGTGACATCGATCTGATTGCTCGCCGCCCGCATGGCGCTGACGCCGATCGAGGTGCCGCAGGCGATGACGTCGCCGGGCATCAGCGTCATGTCTTTTGACAGCAGGCTGATCAGCCGGTGCGGCCGGAAGAACATGTCGCTGACCGGGTAGTTCTGCTTCTCCTCGCCATTGACCGTCGTCACGATCGACAATGTATCGGGGTCGATGCCTGTGGTGATCGCCGGCCCGAACACGCCGAAGGTGTCGAAGCTCTTGGCTCGAGTCGGGTTTTTGGAAATCAGGTCGGCGGCGGTGACATCGTTGATGCAGGTATAGCCGAAGATATGATCGGCCGCCTCGTCCTCGCTGATGTTGCTGCATTCCTTGCCGATGACGATGCCGAGCTCGCCCTCATAGACGATATTGCCGCTATAGGAAGGCGGCCGGCGGATCGTTTCGCCGTGGGCGAGGAAGGCGCTCGGCGATTTCATCAGATAAAGCGGTTCGTCGGGCGCCTGGACTTTCAGCCGTGCGGCAAGGGCGTGGAAATTGTTCCACAGGCAAATCATCTTGCTCGGCTCGGATGGGGTCAGCACCTTGACGGCGCCCAGCGACAGCGTCTCGCCGGTCGCTTCGGGACCGGCAAACATGTCGCCTGTATGAACGTTGATGGTCTCGGCATCGAGCGTGCCGAAGCCGGACTCGCCGTCATGCTCGAACCTGATCCACTGTACCATTGCACTGTCCTTTCGAAGATAAATTCCAGGGTCGGGCAGGGGTGTTTTCGCCCGGCCGCGGACGGGTTGTCCGGTTGCTCACTGTTAGCGTTTCCAAGCCCGGGACTCAATTGGGTTTGGTGTCGCGTTTGCCAGATGGCGGAAACGGAAAAACCGGTCCTTGCCCCGTGCTATTTCAGCGATTCCGGTTTCCATGGCGGCAAATCGGAAAAGCGCAAACGTGTCTCCAGCCGGCTTGAACGAAAGTTCACGGGGATTGCATCAAAGTAGAAGCGGTTGAACTGGGTTTTTGTGAACCGCATGGTGACAGTGGCGCTCCACTCCGCCCGGTCGAATGTCGTGCCGAGCTTTTCGGCCAATAGGGTACGCGTTAGCAGGATAACCTTGCGCGAATTCGTATCTCCGAACCGGCTCGTCTCGTCGTGGACCGAAACTGTTTCTCCACCGCCGGCTGGCGAGAACAATACCTTCAGCTCATAGGCGCCGGACATGGCCCCCTTGGTTTCCAGCTCAAAATCGAAGTCCTTGCCGTTGCCGTTGCGCGCGAACGCAACGGAGCGCAGGCGATGAAGCAGGTCGAAATCCTTTGAGGCGAAGTCCTGCCGGTCCTTTTCAATCCTTTGTTCAACAAGTTTCCGGCAGCTCACTTCCGAGATGGCCGAGCCGTCGAAGAACCATGATTTTCGTTCCACAACGTTAGCGCAGAGCGAGGGATCGCGTTCGGCAAACGCCAGGTCCTGGAAACAGCGAGACCGTTCGAACATCGTCACCTGGCCCTTGGGATTGAAAATCATGCCGGTGCTGTAGGCTTTTTCGTCAATTGCCTGGCAACGCTCGATTTTTTGCTGTTTCCGTTCGGCAAACTGATCGGCGCGCGAACAAGAGGGCGCAGCAAGAAGAGCCACACTCAAGGCGCCCGATAAGATCAGGATCGTGGACGATCTGAAGCCGGGCATCTGCCGGCGAAATCAGTTCCCGCCGAGATTGACGAGCGTCACCCGCCGATTAAGCGCCCGGCCATCATCGCTATCGTTGGATGCAACAGGTTGGGATTCACCGAAGCCTTTGACCTGCAGGCGGCTGCTATCGACATCGTATTGTTCCGATAAAGCCCGCATGACGGTAATCGCGCGCCGGTACGACAAATCGAGGTTGTAACCATCGTTGCCGACGTTATCGGTGTGGCCCTCGATCATGACACGCTGATCGGCCAGGCTGCTGGATTTCAGGGCATTGGCGATTTCCAGCACTTGCGCGTGGCCCTGTGCCTGGACCTTGTCGGAGTCAAATTCGAAGTTGACCCTCAGATCGACCTTCGCGTCCTTGCCTTGCGCGAGCGCCTGCGTAATCGTCTCCGCCGTTGTCACGCTCGGCTGTGCGACCGCAGCCTGTTTTTGCGGGCAGGCGCCGGCACCTTTCCAGACAATGCCGGAAAGGTCAGTGCTGCCGAAATCATTGCCGATACGGCTGGCGTTCGTGAATACGGCACCCTTCAGCATGGCGTTTCTGAAGTCATTGGCAATCAGATTGGCGCGACGGAAGCAGGCGTCCTGCAGGTTTGAACCTGTGAAATCGGTGCCCTGGAAATGCGCCTCGGTGAAATTGACACGGGTCAGGTTCGCGTCGGCGAAAGCCCTGAGATCGGGTATTGACGAATATTGCGCCTGTCAGGTTGGCGTCGGCAAAATCCACCCCCTGAAATTCGGCGCCGGTGAAATTGGCGTTCGACAGATTTGCATCACTGAAGTCAACGCCGATAAATCTTCCGCCGGAATAGTCACGCCCGCTGTGATTGGCACCACTGAAGTCTGTGCCGGTGAAGACCTGGCCCGGTGCGGAACCGCCTTGCGGTTGAGCCGCCGTTTTCGATTCCACACCGGGTTTTACCACAACCCCGGGTACCCGGATGGCATCCGGGGTCACCTCAATGACACCTTTGCCGATCGATACGCCGCCTTCGTCGATTGTTATGGTGCCGCCGCCGACATTGATTTCAGCGGCAAGGCCCGGCATCGAGATCACTGAAAGGGCAACGATAAGTGCCAGTTGGGTTTTGTTCATGGAATGCCTCCTTATTCCAATCTGCTGCATTTCGATTTGGCGGCTTCTTATCTTCCGCAACGTCATATGTACATCGGGTGGAAAAATTTTTCACCGTTCGCGAAACGGTCCACAGGTCCAAAATCGTCCCATCAAACCGCCACACTCGCGCTATTTGACTTTCCCTGCCAAACTTGCACCGACTCAACAGGAACCCAACATGATTATGCAGCGAATGATAACAGGAATGGGCTTCAGGCCGGTGGTTATGGCGGTGACCTCTGCGCTGGCCATGGTGATCGCCGCCGCACCGGCCGCGGCGCAGCAATGCGGCGGCAACTTCAACGCCTGGCTGGCCGGCGTTCAAAGCGAAGCGGCGGCAAGCGGCGTGTCGAACCGGGCGCTTGGCGTGCTTTCACAAGTCAGCCGCGACAAGCGCGTCATTTCCCGCGACCGCAAGCAGGGCGTGTTTGCCCAGACCTTCAAGCAGTTTTCCGGCCGCATGGTGTCGCAGAACCGCCTGGACCACGGCAGGAAGAACCTGAAGAAGCACGCCCGGACTTTCGCTGCGGTAGAGCGCCAATATGGCGTGCCGGGTCCCGTGATCACCGCTTTTTGGGGTCTGGAGACCGATTTCGGCGCCAATCAGGGCGATTTTTCCACCCTCAATGCGCTCGCCACATTGGCTCATGATTGCCGCCGGCCAGCGCTTTTCCGACCGCAGCTCATCAGTGCGCTGAGACTCATCGACCGCGGCGATCTGGCACCCGGTCAGATGGTTGGCGCCTGGGCCGGCGAGCTTGGCCAGACGCAGCTGCTGCCGTCGGATTATCTTGGCAGCGGCGTCGATTTTGACGGCAATGGCCGGGTCGAATTGAAGAGCAGCGTGCCTGACGTGCTGGCGACGACTGGCAATTTCATCGCCTCGTTGGGCTGGCAGGCCGGTCAGCCATGGCTGCAGGAGGTTTCGGTGCCGGCGAGACTGCCTTGGGACCAGGCCGATCTGGCGATCCAGCATCCGCGGGCCCAATGGGCGAAGTGGGGGGTGAAGGCGCGCGGCGGCAGGGCGCTCAAGGCCGATGGCCTGCCGGCCTCGCTGATCCTCCCGATGGGCCGCAAGGGCCCGGCCTTCCTCGCCTATCCAAATTTCAGGGTCTATCTGGAATGGAACCAGTCGCTGGTTTATACGACCACCGCCGCCTATTTCGCCACGCGCCTGGCCGGCGCGCCCAAGGT
>CALZIL010000174.1:15902-21897 GCA_945787495.1 uncultured Afifella sp.
GCCAAGCAATTGCAGCAGCGGCTTGCGGCGCGCGGCTATGATGTCGGCAAGATCGACGGCATTATCGGTGCGGGCACACGCGCCGCCGTCAAGGCGGAGCAATTGCAACTCGGCCTGCCGGCCGATTCCTGGCCGACGTCCAATCTGCTGAACCGATTGCGCTAGGGCGCGTTTCCGTTGCCCTCAGCGCCGCCCAGCAAATTTCAGCGGGCCGCCGATATCGGCATAAAGAATCTGCGGGTCCTGAACGAGATAGAATTCGCGCACTGGCGTCGGGTCGGTGATGTGGACGTCCAGCCGCAGAGTTGCGTCCGGATCGACCGAGCCGTCTTCAAAGCGGATGCGGTCATAGGGTTCGAACAGCCGGTGGTTCCTGGCAAAGGCATCAGAGCCGATTTCCACCGGCACGGCGCGGCCCTGGTCGAAGGATAGGCCGTCACCGTAAACGCTCGGCTGGTGCAGTTCCTCCTGCAGTTCCAGTTCGAAGCCGGCCCAGATGCGGCGCGAACGGTTGCGCACCACCTTGGTCAGATAGATCGCTGTCCATATGCCGTTGCGCGCCCACGGATCGGTCGGCTTGCGGACGACATTGCGGCGGATGACGAGTACCACCGGACCGGTGCCGGTCAGCTCTTCTTCGACGACGATGGGATCGGCAGCCGAGCCGATACCGGAAACGGAGAGAAGCCTGAAGCCGCCCAGTTCATCGCTGAAGGTGAACCCGCCGGTCGACAGGGGCGCCGCCAAAGTCGCGTGCGGAACCGTTGCCAGAACGATAAAAAACGCAAGCAACGCCAACCGGGCCGATCCTCGCGGCCAGGCCGGTTTTGCGGCGAATTTGAGCAATTCTTCGCTCATGCGCTTTGCCGTTCGCTTCAGAACCAAGCGGCTGCATGATCACCCGGATGCGGCAGCTGGACAAGATAGATTGGTGATCGGGCCGCGGCGGACAAGTCTGCATAAATGACAAGGCCGCTCAACCAATGCCGGAATTCTGCGGAAAAGCACGAAAATAGTTCACTGAAAAAAACAGCAACAAACCCTGTGCAACAAATGTTGCGAGTAGAAATAAAACGCAAAAATTGTTGCAAATGACGCGACGCCAGTAAATGATGCAGTGGTCAGAAAAACAAGCCAATGCGGCAAAACTTGGGAGAAAGTGATGAGGAATTTTTGGCTCGCCTCGGCGGCGGCAACGGTCTTCGCCGTCTCGTCCGCGGCGTATGCACAGACCAACCTTGAAAAGCTCGGCCAGTTCAAAACCACCGGCGTGACCGAATTCACGGTCATCGATCAGGGTGGCAGCCGGGCCGAATCGATCAGAGAAATGCTCAAGCGCGTCAACCTGCCGTCGGGCTTTAAGATCGATCTATACGCAATTGTCCCCGACGCTCGCCACATGGCCCTGGGGCCGCAGGGTGTTGTCCTGTTCGTCGGCACACGCAAGACCGACGCCTGGTCGGTGACCGACCGCGACAAGGACAGAGTCGCCGACGAGGTGAAACGGTTTGCGCCTTCGGTCGACATGGCGATCCCGAACGGTCCGTGCTTCTCGCCGGACGGCTTTTTGTTCATCGCCGAGCAGAACCGCGTGATGATGTATCCGGCGGCCGAATTCTTCTATGAGAGCCCGGACGTTGTCGCTGTTCCGATCGTCCCGCAGGGCGAGCTGGTCCCGGTTGACGAGGAAAGCTACAACCACACCGCCCGCGTCTGCCGGATCGGTCCGGACGACAAGCTCTACATCGCCCTCGGCCAGCCGTTCAACGTTTCGCCGCCTGAAAAGATGGAACTGTACCAGCAGACCGGGATCGGCGGCATCATCCGCATGAACCGTGACGGATCGGGGCGTGAGGTCTACGCCACTGGTGTGCGCAATTCCGTCGGCATGGACTTCAATCCGGCCAATGGCGATCTGTGGTTCACTGACAACCAGGTCGACGGCATGGGCGACCTGATTCCGCCGGGTGAACTGAACAAGGCGCCGGGCATGGGCTATAATTTCGGCTTTCCCTGGTTTGGCGGCGGCATGACCCGCACCAACGAGTACAAGGATGAAACCCCGCCGGAAGGCATCGTTCATCCGCAGGTCGACATGGACGCCCATGCGGCCGATCTCGGCATGACCTTCTATTCGGGTCAGATGTTCCCGGCGAAATATCGCGGCGGTATCTTCAATGCCCAGCACGGCTCGTGGAACCGCACCGATCCGATCGGCGCGCGGGTGATGTTCACCTCGCTCGATTCAGACGGCAATGCGGCTGAAACGGAAGTTTTCGCCGATGGCTGGCTCGACAAGAATACCGGCGAATACCTCGGCCGGCCTGTTGCCGTTCTGCCGATGAAGGACGGATCGCTGCTCGTCTCCGACGATCTGGTCGGCGCGATCTATCGCATCTCCTACGGCAACTGATCATCATTTCTGGCAAGTGGGCAGCCGGCGTCAGCGCCGGCTGCCGTTTTGGCAAAGTTGGGTGAGACGATCGATGAAACAGAGATTTCTCATTGCGGTGCTGGCTGCCGTCGCCGCGATTGCCGTGTCACTGACGGCGGTCGAGGCCGCCGATCCGAAGGCCGGCAAGACTAAGGCGACGGCCTGCCAGACCTGCCATGGCCTTGACGGCATCGCCAAAATCCCGATTGCGCCGCATATAGCCGGCGAGAGCCAGATCTATCTGCAAACCCAACTCAAGGCTTTCCGCTCCGGTAAGCGGGTGCATGAGATGATGTCGGTCGTCGCCGAGCAATTGTCCGATGAGGATATTTCCGACATTTCGGCGTGGTATTCATCGATCGTGGTTACCGCGACGATGCCGGCGGAGTAGCCGGAATTCGAAGTCCAAATTTTCTGGGCGCGGCCTCACTACCGGCCACCTGAGGGCGGGAAATTGCCGGTTTCGGGCGTGCGAATGTGGCGAATCAGCCTTGCCGCTGTCGAACCTGATTGGGCCAGCCGGTCCGGCTGCTTGTCAGAACCGGTGGAACTTAAAAAACGCCTCTGAATCCATGCCTTGGATGGTTTGGCCAGTGATGATATGCGACCGGCTTCAAACGGTCAGGGGAGGCGTCAATTAAGGCACTGGACCAATCGATTAATCATTGTGGCATATTTGTGGAAAACAAATTGTGCGGCGATGCAACAAAGACCTAAATGATTGATATATAGCCGGAATCCTGCTCAAAAAAATTCGTTTCCGCGCACTTTCGTTGCGCTGCGACATATAATCTGGTTCGCCCGCCTCAAACTTTAGTATAAAATCCATAGCGAAACGTGAGGGAGGCATGCTCATGGCTTCGCTGATCAAACCGCTCAACCTTCTGGTTGTGTGCGCCGCCTTCGCCTTTATTGGCGCCATTCTGCTGGGCGCGCTGTAGGACCCCTAAAACCACTGCCGGATGTCAGGCGCTTGTCGCGCAGCCTTTGCCGCGCGGTGTAAGGCCGTGTCCGGCAAAGCCTTGATCGTCTGCGGCGACACTCAGGCTGCATTGCGTTCGCCTGTTTGGCCGGCCAGCCACCGGCACAGGGGCACGACAAGGTTGCCCCGGTTCAAGGTATAGAAATGGAATGCGCCAATGTCGCGCGCTAGCAGGTCTTCGATCTGTTCCTGTGCAATCTGGAGGGCGGCGCGGCGGTGCCCGGCTGTCTTGGGCTCGATCCCGTTGAAGCGGCTGAGAATCGTTTTCGGCACGCTGGCGCCGCAGCGGGCGGCAAAATCACGAACGGTATTGATATTGTGGATCGGCAATATGCCCGGCACGATCGGGATCGATAGACCGGCTGCCCGCACCCGCCCGACATAGGATTCATAACGATCATTGTCGAAAAAGAACTGGGTGATCGCCCGATCGGCGCCGGCATCGACCTTGCGCTTGAGCGTGTCGATATCGGCGCGCCAGTCGGGGCTGTCGGGGTGACGCTCCGGATAGGCGGAAACACTGATTTCCGAGGCGCCGGTTGCTTTCAGGTGACGCACCAGGTCGGCCGTGTCCTGATAGCCTTGGGGATGCGGCCGGTAGGTGGCGCCGACACCATCGGGGGAATCGCCGCGCAGGACGACGAAACGCTCAACACCGTAGCTGCGGAAGTCATCGATCACCGCGTCGAGCGCCCGGCAACTGGCGCCGACACATGTCAAATGCGCCGCCAATGGCACGCTGGTCTCCCGGGCAAGCCGGTGGACCGTCGCGACCGATCGCTCGCGTGTCGATCCACCGGCCCCATAAGTTACCGAAATGAATGCGGGATTGAACCGCTTCAGCGACGAGGCGACCTCACTGATCTGATCGGCCTGCGCGTCGGTCTTGGGCGGAAACACCTCGAACGAAAGCGAAAGGCTGCCGGACACCCGGCCTTTGTCGTCAGCGCCCGTCACGCCGGATTACCGCCCGATGTCAGACCACCGGCCAGACGAATGCGCTGATCGAGTGCCGACCACAGGGTCACGCTCAGGGCGTGCTTCAACCGCGCTTTGGGTTTCAGATCGCTCACGCCGGTGACAGTCAGGCCGGCTGCTTCGATCCACTGCGCCACCTGGTCATGGGAAAAGCCAAGCCGGCGATGGGCGTGTTCGGTCCGCAGCTGCTCAACTTCATGGGGCGCAAGATCAATGACGAGAAGCCGGCCGGAGGCGGTCACCGCCTTGGCGGCCTCGGCGATCGCCCGGGCCGGATCGTCAAGGAAATGCAGGACCTGATGCACGATCACCAGATCGAAACTGTCGCGCGGCACCGGCAATCTGAGCGCATCGCCGACCCGCAGCCGGGCATTGCCGACGCCGGCGCGCTCCAGATTGGCTCGGGCGACGTTCAGCATCGGCTGTGAAAGATCGACACCGACAGAGCGATCCACACGATCGGCCAGCAATGTCAGCATGCGGCCGGTTCCTGTGCCGATATCCAGCAGCGCCCGGTATGGTCCCGGTCCGACCGCATCCAGGATCGCCGCCTCGACCGCGCTTTCGCCGCCGTGGAGCTGGCGAAGCCGGTCCCAGTCGCCGGCATGTTCGGCGAAATATTGGTCGGCGGCCTTCTGGTTGTTCCAGCGTACTTGCTCGAGTCGTTCCACATCAGCGCTCAAAACCGGATCGTCTGCAGCCGTGGCGGCGAGGATCGCAGCGATGAGGCCGGCGCCGGGCTGCTGTTCGCTCAGCAGGTAATAGACCCATGCCCCTTCCGGCAGGCGCTCCACCAGACCGGCATCGCTGAGCAATTTGAGATGCCGCGATATGCGCGGCTGCGACTGGCCCAGAACCTCGGTGAGATCCTTGACCGTCCGCTCGCCATGCCGCAAAAGCGCCAGCAGCCGAAGACGTGTTTCGTCACCGGCGGCCTTCAACTGTCGTACGCTTGCCGACAAACGTGGCATTCGAACCTCACAATAAGATATAACAATATCTTTATATGATGAGAGTCGTTAACGCAAGACGAACCGGTGGAAGCCGCCGGAATCTGTTCGGTATCAATTGGTGCCATCCGATTGACATGCTCATTAATTAATGTTTTTGTTAAATAATGATAGTCCAACAAACCGCTCCGACCCCCGATCTGCCGGCATTGTTCGGCGCGCTCGCCGATCCGCACCGGCTTGCCATTGTCGAGAGGCTCGCCGCTGAGGGCGAAAAAACGGTCGGCGAGCTTGTTGCGCCGTTCGAGATTTCCGCCCCGGCGATCTCCCGGCATCTGGCGGTTCTGGAATCGGCCGGCGTGATCGAACGCCGCGTCGACCGCCAGTGGCGCAAGTGCCGCATCCGGCCGGATGCGCTGGCCGCCGTTGAAGGCTGGGTGGAGACGCAGCGCCGCTTTTGGAACGCTTCGCTTGACCGGCTGGACCGGATGCTTGCTGAAGGCCCGCAGGCCAAGACGACCGACGAGGAGGAGAAGAAACGGTGAGCGACGATAACATCCTGCGCATGGAGCGCATTTTTGCCGCCACGCCGCAACAGCTGTTCGATGCCTGGACGAAGGCCGATCAGCTGGTTCGCTGGTGGGGACCGGA
>CALZIL010000174.1:22003-28469 GCA_945787495.1 uncultured Afifella sp.
CCACCAAAGCGGCTTGTCTTCACCTGGGCCTGGCATAATGACGGCTCGCGCGGCGACGAGACCGAAGTGGCGCTGGACTTCGAGCCGGTCGATGGCGGCACCCGCATGGTGCTGGTACAGAAAACGTTCCAGTCGGCCGACATGTGCGACAAGCACCGCATGGGCTGGACATCGAGCTTCAACGACCTGGCCCGGCATGTCGAAGGCCTGGCCAGTAACAGCGCGGCGTAACGGGAGGGAACAAGCAATGAGCGAGTTGCAGATTATCGGATTTCCGCAAAGCACCTATGTGCGTGTCGTTCGCATGGCGGCGGAGGAAAAGGGCGTGCCCTATGAACTTATTCCCGAGCCGCCGCATTCTGACGCCGTCGATGCCATCCATCCGTTCGGCAAGATCCCGGTCATGCGCCACGGCGACGTCGAACTCTGTGAATCGCGCGCGATTGCCGGCTACATCGATCGCAATTTCGACGGGCCGGTGCTGTTTCCCAGAGAACTGGCCGCCGAGATCGACCAATGGGTCTCCATCGTCAATACGATGATGGATAAAACGCTGATCCGCGACTACCTGTTCTGTTATCTTTTCCCCAAGGGTGCAAACGGCGAACCCGATCGCGCCGCGATCGACGCGCTGCTTCCCGAGGTCGACAGGCAACTCGATGTCCTTGAAAGCGCCATCGGTACGAGCGGGCAGCTTGCCGGCGACCGGTTCACCTTTGCCGATATCAACGTCCTGCCGATCCTGTTCTATCTGCAGAACACGCCGGAAGGCAGCGCACGGATTGCCGGCTCAGCCACGCTCACCGATTATTACGATCGCCATGCCGAACGGGCGAGTTTTCAGAATACGATCCCGCCGACGCCCGGCGACTGATCACGATTGCTCAGGCACCGCTTGAGGTGAGCTCGACAACCGGCTGGCCGGCATCGGCGATCACGACCTCTATGCGGCCGCCGCAGGTATTTTGGAGCAAGTCTGTCAGATCATCCACGGCAGCTTGCAGATCGCCGGTGCCGTTTGCCTGTATTGTGACGAGCGCGCGCCGAGTCGCCGGCGTGACCACCGAGCGCGCATCCTGCCGCCAGTTCCAGCGCCGGCACAGAACCTTTTCATCATCGGCATAGACAACCTCACCGCCCTTCGGCGGGGCACCCAGCGGCGCGCCGCTTTCATCGGTGGCGCCCATGTCGAGGAAACTGTCGCCGTCGCGTGAAATGCGGAAGGCGATATCGCCGCGCAGCTTGTCGAGATCGTCGGCGCCGGCTGGAAAGATGTGGGCAAGCGAAACGGCATTGTAGCAATCGACGAAACCGTTGATCGCCGGCAGCGGCCGGTCGGCCAGCGCATTCTTGACCAGCCGTTCCACCGACGAGCGGTAGCTGGTCTTCTTGACGCCGAACTGCCGATACGCCTGCCGCCAGACGGCAATGCCGGGAATTTCGGCGAGCGGCGTCTCACCCCAGGCGGCGCGTATCCCGGCCTCGCGTCGTTCGATCTGCGCATCAAGCAGCGCCGCGCGGTCTGCCGGAACTATCAGATCCTCGCAGATCACGACCGCGACGGAAAAGTCGGGAAACGGCCCGATGACCTCTGAGATGTCGATTTGCATGGCCGGCTCGTGTAGTCCGTTGCTGGACCGATCGCAAGCTGCAGGACGCCGCCATGACAAAACGCGACGACATCAGACCGGGCGAAATCGCCCTGCCTTTCGACCCGGCCGGGCGCGAACCCGATGCCGGCGTGATCTTCATCGGCCAGGCGCAAACGCCGTGGACCGAAAGATCCGGCTGCCCGCGCAATATGGGCCAGGCGCGCGAGCGCGGAAAAACGGCCGTTATCACAATCGATGCCGACTGGCGCGCCGGGCTGGCCGGTCTTGCGGCCGGCGACTGGATTCAGGTGCTTGTGTGGGCCGACAAGGCGCGGCGCGACCTGATCGTCCAGTCACCCAAACACCGCAATGAGCCTGTCGGCGTCTTCGCCCTGCGCTCGCCGGTCAGGCCCAATCCGATCCTGTTGTCGCTGACCCGCATCAGTGCAATCGACCGTGATGCCGGCAAAATCGAGGTCGACGCGCTGGACAGCCTGAATGGCTCGCCGGTGATCGACATCAAGCCGTTCATTTCCTCGGCCGATCAGCCGGGTGCGGTGGCCAGCACCGCGTAGGTCCTTGTATTTGCTGGCTCTTCGCCTTATATCGCGGGCTGATCGTTGAGATCGAAAGCAAAATCGCCGCTTAAGGCGATCACCTGCCTGACATCATCGCGCATGTTTCGCTGAATTGTCATGGCGCTGCCGTAATAGAATCACGGCCGGACCGCTTTTTTATGATCAACATCATTCACTGCGCGGCGCCCGATGGCGCCGGCGCAATTGCATTTATCTAAAAGGAAAAATTCAATGCACACAGGCAATGTCCGCTGGTTCGACCAGCGCCGCGGCTACGGCTTCATTCAGCCGGCCGACGGCCACCGCGACATTTTCATCCACCGCTCCGCGCTTGAGCGTGCCGGGCTGGCGACGCTACAGCCGAACCAGGTTGTCATCTTCGAGGTGGTGCGGAAAGACGGCCTGGCCCAGGCCGAGGACATCGCGGTTTTGAACTGAGGCTGCGCGCCCGTCTTCTCCTGCCGTCAGCCGCATAAGCCCGGGGCACCGCCATCGGTCATGTCGTGGCCAAATGTGAGCTGTTCAATTCCCGCCCAATAGGCCGCCGCCTCGCACATCGGGCAGGGTTTCGACGACGAATAAAGAATGCAACCGCTGAGATCGCGGCTGCCCAAGCGTTGCGCCGCATCGCGTATCGCCTGCATTTCCGCATGGGCTGTCGGATCGCGGTTGACAACGACACGGCTTGGCGCCTGGCCGACAATCGCGTTGTCCCTGACGACTACGGCGCCATAGGCCTGGTCGCCGTCCTTCTCGGCCTGTCGACGCATGTCGAAGGCGCGGTTGATAAAAGCGCGCGGGCCGGGCCGGTCGGGCTGGGCGATCTCGCCTGCCTCTTCACTTTCCGCCTTGGCCTGCCGTGGCCAAATGCCGGGCAGCACCAGCGCGCTGAGCCCGGCTATGCGGAGCACGGTGCGTCGCGGTAACCGGAAAGGGCGATTTGTGGTCATCTTCGTGCCGTTGCAAACGGGCGGCGCAGGGCCGCCCGCGTTTTTTGATCCAATCGGGATTATTTCACGCAGTCGACCAGGCTGGCTTCCTTGTCGCCGTCCTTGGCGTAGGTGACGGTACAGTTCATGCCGACTACCAGGTTCTTGCGTTTGCCTTCGGCACCGTCGATTTTCACCGTGGTCCGCGATCCGGAAATCTTGACCTTCACCTCCTCGCCGGCGTTCTGAAAGAAGATCTGACGGCCTTCCTTCTTGATGTCGGTCAGGTTGATTTTCACCGTTTCGCTGGGGATCTCCACCTCCAGCAATTTGGCGATCACCTGCTTGATCTCCGGCGGCCTGTCGAGCGCCGCATTGACGGCAGCCTCTACCGCATCGCCGCCCAGTGGCACGATGGGGATGCCAAGCTTTTCCGCTTCGGCCAGCAGTTCCGGATCGGTGAGGGCGGCAATATAGGCCTCGCGCACCGCCGTCAGCCGGTCTTCGGGAATGCCCGGAGGCGCAGCGGTCAGCCGGGCCAGCGTGGCTTGCGATTCAATTACCGCGACCAGCGCCTCGCCGACCTCGTCCTCGACCACGTCACGGGCCTGCGGGACGCCATCCTTCGCCTCGCCGCCGACACCGACCATGAAGCGACCCTCGCCATCGGTCACGAAGGGCTTGTAGGAGCTCATGGAGGCAAAGGTGCCGTCGACCTCTTCGCGCATGATCGCCAAAGCGTCCTCGGTGCCGGAAAAGCCCGGGATGACTTCCAGATTGAGATTGAAGGCGCGCGCCATCAGCCGCGTTTCAGTGTACGAAGCGGAGCCGACGCCGGAAACGGCCAGTTTGATCGTCCGGTCGGATTTGCGCACGTCGTCAAATGTCTGAAACTCGGTGTGGTCGCCGACCACCAGCGTGCGGGTGTCGGCAGCGGCCTTGCCGATCCAGCTCATTTTCGTAAGGTCGAACTGAATCCCCTCGCGATCGACAAGCTGGGCATAGATCAGGCCGGTATTGAAAGTGCCGATCGTCAGCCCGTCCGGCTTGGCGGCATAAAGGAAATTGGCGCCGATAATATGCCCTGCACCGGGCATGTTGCGCACAACGACCTTGTCCAGCCCCAGGTGCTTGGCCATGTAACTGCTGACCAGCCGGCCATATTTGTCGTAGCCGCCACCAGCACTGGTGGCGACGATATAGGTCATGGTCTTGCCCTTGAAAAAGTCCTTGCCGGACTGGGCAAGAGCCGGCCCGGCGGCCAGCGCGCCAATGATCAGCGCAGCGCCGAAAATTCGACGTTTCATTAATCGATCCTCCCAATTTTTCGTTATTGGCCAGACAATTGAGCCGGGAGAGGGGGGCAATGTCCAGTTAAAAACAGGCCGTTCCGGCCGGCGGAACGCCGAATCCGTCTCACATCCGGACAATTACCTGACTGCCGGAGACGTGATACGGTGAAATATTCCGTTGCGGCATCGTCGCTGCGGCAAGACTTAGGGGGAGGACCGAAATGACGAGCGTTGTTGCGACCCACGCGGTGGGCGATATGGATACCTGGCTTGGCGGAGGAGAGACGCGGGCGGCCTTGTTCGCGAGCTTTTCGTCAAGCTACCGGATTTTCAGACATGCCGAAAAGGACCGGGTTTCGATCGTCTGGGAAGGTGTCGACGTTGATAAGATGCAAACGATGCTCGCTTCGCCCGAGGCCGCGCAAAGCAAGGCTGCGCACACGGTCATCGATCCCATCGAGGTCTATATCGAGGTCGCGGGCGTCGGCTGAGCAACGCGTGAGGAAACGGGCCTGGAGCGATTTTCGTGACATCGAAGTCACTCAAAGCGCTCTGGCTTCTTGATTTTACGGGCATTTTTGTCCGAAACCCGGTTCCCACTTTTCGGACATGCACGACACGCCACTGAATGTCCGTTCTTGGGGGCAGAGCGGGCATCAAGGACGCGGTTTATGACTTCCGCTTTGGAGCCAGAACGGAAGTCCAGCCTGGACAAGCACCCGTCACTGCTGATGCTTCGCCATCCATTCGCGGGCCATGCGCTGGGCTTCGGCAATCTGGCCGGGGCAATCCCGGTGGCGCTGTCGGAAAGCCAGCATGACGAACGTGGCGGGTGAATATGGTAGAGTTGTAACGGCCATCATCGCCATTCTCGATTCAGCGGTGTTGGCAAGTGCCGGTCAGGAAACCCGATCTTCAGGTCGGTGCGCCGACCGGCTGCAAGGTCCTGGTGTGGGGAGCATGTTTTCCGGCCAGGCTTTCCCGCCCTCTCACCGGATTAATAGAAATACCGTCTTCGTCAAAGGACGCATGTCGGCATCAAAAGCAATGCAAGTAACACGGCCCTCACGGCATTGTGTCGCGCCCTTACCCAATCCTAACCGTTTCCTTACGCCGGCAAAACAATCGGACAGTATTCGTCGCCAGGCAGGCGTGTCCGGTCAGTACACTGCAGCAGGCAGGTCCGGATTTGCTCGCACACAACGGCAAGGCGGAAGAGGCACTGACATTACTCACAGATGGCCACCGCCATCACCGCCGTGTCCAAAGCCCTGACCAGCCCATGTGAGGACTGGCAACAATTCAGAGGATGAGATCAAGATGAAGAAATTGCTGACGGCCATGGCCTTGATGACCCTGTTCTTGGCGGCCCCACTGAAAGCCCAAGCGCAAAACCCCGTCGGGTTTGGCATGCTCTACTACGAAGGCACAGTCGTCGGCACGGTTGTGCCTCCGGCCAGTTCGCCCATGGAGGGCCGCGAGAACTTCTATGCCGTGCCGGACCAGCTGGCGGTGATAGCCACCGCGCCAGGCGACAAAGATTATCGGGGTGGCAAGTGGGCCTTTCACTCCGTAGTCTTCACAGGCGACGCCGACCCCATTGAGCTGACGTCCGAGACGGATGTTCTACAAGCCGCGATGGATGGAGATATTATGATAACGCGCGTGCCCAGCATGGATTTCAAGTGCCCGGTTCAACCCTGAACCCAAACTGATGCACTAAGGCGCGAGCTTGAGGACATTAAAGTTACGCGCCTTAGCGCCAAAATGGACTGGGCAAATCACGCCTAGTAGGCCCAGCGAAACGTCGAAGGAAGCTCCGCGATACGCGTTGGCGCGCTGATCACGGTCCGTTGTTGATGCTGTGGATAACTCCCACCACAGGCATCGCGGTGAGCCAATTTGCTCCCGCTATTCAGACACCGCCGACGTCTGCTAATGGCACATTTCGGACATGAGCCCTTATGGGTCGGACTTCCGCTTTTGATGCTGTGGACGGCTCCTCCACCGGCATCTGAGTGTGCCAAATTGCGGTGTTTTAGGGACCGCCAGGAAGGAGCCATCCATGGAACAGA
>CALZIL010000175.1 GCA_945787495.1 uncultured Afifella sp.
TACAAGAGCGGCAAGCCAGAAGACGCTCGTAAAGGGAGCCATTCACCTCATCTCGCCAGATCGAAACAGGAACGAAAGTGTCCCACATTCGACGGGGTTCAAAGAAGTGGGACAAAATCGACGGCTAAAGGATTGAAAATGCAGGAGGTGACTATGGCGATGGTGCCCAGGGGCGGAATCGAACCACCGACACGCGGATTTTCAGTCCGCTGCTCTACCAACTGAGCTACCTGGGCTTGTCACCTTGCAGTCACGCCTATGCGCGAGCGGCAAGGCGAGCGGCGTTATAGAGGCTCGATCAGCAGGTGTCCAGCATCGGACCGGCGCACGGCCAGGTGCTGTCGGCCACCACCTTTATGCGACCGGAAGGGCATCCGGATTCTTTCCCGTCAAAGACCCCCAGCCGACCCATCAACCATTTTCCGGGGCATCATCGGGGACGTGGCCGGCTGGCGGGCTCTGGGCGGACGGCGCGTTGTCGTCATCGGCCGAACCGGCGACGCGGTAGCGGCCAGAAAGCCAACGATCCAGGTCAATATCGGCGCAGCGGATCGAGCAGAACGGATAGGCCGCCTGGGTCGCCTTTTTGCCGCAGATCGGACATTCGCGGCGCGGCCGCAGCGGCACCAGCTTGGCGCTTTGCTTTGCCCCGGGCTCCGCGGGCAAATCCGCAGCGGCGCCGCCGGTCCGCTTTCCGCCAGGTTTCTTGCCGATACCGCTCATGCCGGCACCGGCCAGTTCTCGTAAACCGGATAGCCCTCGCCCATCAGCAGTGTCATGGTCTCATAAAGCGGCAATCCGACAACATTGGTATAGGAGCCGATGATCTTGATCACAAAGGCGCCGGCGCGGCCCTGAATGGCGTAACCGCCGGCCTTGCCCTCCCATTCGCCGCAGGCCAGATAAGTCTCAATCTCCTGCCGCGACAGCCGCTTGAAGCGGACACGGGTCTCCACCAGTTTCTGCCTTAATTTCCCGGACGGGGTTATCAAACAGATGCCGGTATAGACCCGGTGGGCGCGGCCGGACAGCAGCCTGAGACAGGCGGCCGCCTCATCGGTCAGTTCCGGCTTCGGCAAAACCCGACGGCCGACGGCGACAATGGTGTCGGCCGCCAGGATATAGGAGCCGGCCAGTTTGGCATCGCGATCGGCGGCGCGGCGGGCGACTTCCGCCTTGGTGCGCGACAATCGCCGGGCCAGCGTGCGCGGCAGTTCCTTCTTCTGCCGGGTTTCATCAATCTCGGTCGGCAGCAGGCGGTCCGGCTCGATGCCGATCTGGTCAAGCAAAGCCAGCCGGCGCGGCGAAGCCGACGCCAGGACCAGTGTCCGGCGGTCTGGTGGTGCTGTCAGCATGGCGGCATATCCAGCATCAAGGTATGGCCGGCAGCACCGACTGCTACTTGTAGCGGTAGGTAATCCGCCCCTTGGTCAGGTCATAGGGCGTCATCTCGACGAGAACCTGATCGCCGGCAAGCACGCGGATGCGGTTCTTGCGCATTCGGCCGGCCGTGTGGGCGATGATTTCGTGATCATTTTCAAGCTTTACACGGAAAGTTGCATTGGGCAGCAATTCCGTGACCACTCCGGGGAATTCGAGAACTTCTTCCTTGGCCATCCGTAACCTTCGTTTGCGCAAAGTCGCGCGTTTCCTAGCCCAATTGCCCCGCCAATGGAACCGTCATTACGCCAGCCGGGCGCGAATCCGCTCGACGAGCCGGTCCCTCAGGTCGCGATAGGCAGCCATGATCTGATCACGCGTTCCGATGGCCAATGTCGGATCGGGCATCGGCCAGTATTCCACGTCGATGGCGTGGGTGCGGGTCAGCTCCAGCGCCTTGTGGTGGGCTTCCGGAGAAAGGGTAATCGCCAAGTCGAAATTGAGATCCTCCAGATCCTCCAGCGATTGCGGCTTGTGGGCGCCGAGTTTCAGGCCAACTTCGGCAAGCACCGCATCGACGAACGGATCGCGCTCACCCGGCGAAACACCGCCCGATGCAACGTAAAGCGAAGGAAAGCTGGCAGCGGCAAGACAGGCGGCGATGGGCGAGCGCACGGCGTTCCGCCCGCAAATGAACAGAACCGATGACGGCCGTGCCACGTCCCGGGCTCCAGATTCTGGGCTCTAACCGCGCCAGTGCAACACGCAAACCAGCGTGAACAGGCGGCGGGCGGTGTCAAAGTCTACGATAATCTTGCCGTCGAGCCGGTCCATCAACAGCCGGGAACCCTCATTGTGAACACCGCGACGGCCCATATCGATCGCTTCAATGCGATTGGGCGAACCGGTCTTGATGGCCTCATAATAACTCTCGCAGATGAGGAAATAATCCTTGACGATCTTGCGGAACGGCGTCAGCGACAAAATGTGTGTGACCAGCGGCTCGTCGGCCTCAGAACTGATATCAAAAACCAGACGCCGCTCGACCAGCGACAGGTCCAGCCGATAAGGCCCGTCGGGTTGGCCTACCGGCTTGAAGGCGTTCTCCTCAATCAGGTCATAAACCGCGACGGCGCGTTCGTGCTCCACATCGGGCGGCGCTCGGCCGATCGAGGTCTCGTCCAGGACAATGGCGATCAGACGATTGGGATCGGTATTCTCATCCATTGCGGCCGCCGACATCAGAGATTGAGGCGGATCGCCACCGATCGGGCATGGGCACCGAGGCCCTCCGCCTCCGCCAGCGCAATTGCCGCCGGCGCCAGCGCCCGCAGGCCATCGGGCGAGCAGCGCAGGATGGATGTCCGCTTCATGAAATCCAGAACCGACAGGCCGGAAGCAAACCGCGCCGAGCGGGCAGTCGGCAGGACATGATTGGACCCGCCGACATAATCGCCGATCACTTCGGGCGTGTGGCGGCCGAGAAACAGCGCCCCGGCATTGCGTATCCGCGCCGCGAACCAGTCGGGATCGGCAACAGCAAGTTCGACGTGTTCAGCGGCGATCCTGTCGACCAGCGCAATGCAATCGGTCAGGCTTTCAACAAGGATCATGGCGCCGAAATCGCGCCAGCTGGCCGCAGCGATCGCGGCGCGCGGCAAGGCGGCAAGCTGGCGAACCACGGCGGCTGCAACGGCGTCGGCAAGCCCTTCGTCGTCGGTGATCAGGATCGACTGGGCGGCGGTATCGTGCTCTGCCTGCGCGAGAAGATCGGCGGCAATCCAGTCCGGATCGTTGTCGCCGTCGGCAACAATCAGGATTTCTGACGGCCCGGCGATCATGTCTATGCCGACAGCGCCGAAAACCTGACGCTTGGCGGCGGCGACATAGGCATTGCCAGGGCCGACGATCTTGACGACCGGCGCAATGGTTTCGGTGCCGAATGCCAAAGCGGCAATCGCCTGGGCGCCGCCGATGCGGTAAATCTCGTCGACACCGGCCAGACGTGCGGCAACAAGAACCAGCGGATTAAAGATGCCATCGGGCGTCGGCACGGTCATCGCCAGCCTTTCGCAGCCGGCAATGCGGGCTGGCACGGCGTTCATCAGCAATGAACTCGGATAGGCTGCCGTGCCACCCGGCACATAAAGACCGGCCGATTCCACCGGCGTCCAGCGCGCGCCGCTCTCAACACCCAGAGTATCGGTGGCGCGATGATCGGCCGGCAGGAGTTTTGCCTGCGCCTCCTCAAGCCGATCGCAGGCAAGTTTGAGCGCCGCCAATGTTTTTTCGTCACAGGCCGTAAATGCAGCTTCGATCTCAGCTTCGGATATCCGCATTCCGCGCTCGGCCAGATTGATCCGATCGAAGCGAAGCGTCAGTTCGCTCAAGGCCGCATCGCCGCGCGCTCGGACATCGGCAATGATCTGCCGCACGGTCTGATCGACGTCCTCCGACGTCTCCCGCTTGGCGGCGAGCAGCGCGCGAAACCGCGATTCAAAATCGGGGGCGGAGGCATGAAGCCGGATGGTCATAGTATCAATCATCCAACGCTGTGGCGCGGCGCATGATCGGCCGACCAGGCCGGGCCAAGATCGGACAATTGCGCTTCAAGACATTCCACCGTCAGCCGGATCGTTCCTCCGCCGGAAAAAACCAGTTTGATCTCGCCGGCCGGGCTCTCGCTTTCGTGGAACTGGACGGCCAGCAGGGACAGGACATTGTCCTTGCCGGCCCGGTCGATACCGGAAGACTGGACCGAGGCAACCCGGTCGAAGTGCAGGCCGGTGCGGCGGCGCTGATAGGCTTTTTTCCGGCGAAAACCCCTTTCCATCGCCTCCCAGGCGAAGCGGTTGAGAACCAGGGCAAACCGCTTTTGCCCCGGCAGCCAGGTCATATCGCCGGTTTTCACAACGGCGTCCTGCAAATGCGCGGAAAGGACCGCAAGATCCTCAGCATCCAGGGCAATCAGTCGGAGGCGGTCGGCGGCCGGCATGGGAGTTGGTCAGCTCCTGTTCGGTGGTCGGTCAACGGGTCGTAGTGCGTTGCAGCATGAAGGGCAAGGCGAGCGAACAACCGAGCCTAGCCGGATACGCGCTCAATGTCGGCGCCGCAGGCCGACAGCTTCTGCTCCAGCTGCTCAAAACCGCGATCGAGATGGTAGACGCGGTTGACCCATGTCTCGCCCTCCGCCGTCAATCCGGCAATAACTAGGGAAACCGAAGCCCGCAGATCCGTTGCCATGACCTGCGCACCCTTCAGCGGCGTGCCGCCGTGCACGGTCGCTGTCTGGCCGTCAAGGCGGATATCGGCGCCCAGGCGGGCAAGCTCGGAGACGTGCATGAAGCGGTTTTCAAAGATCGTCTCGGTGATCCGCGAACAACCTCCAGCGCCGGTGACCAGCGCCATCAGCTGGGCCTGAAGATCGGTGGGAAATCCCGGAAACGGCTCGGTGACCACGTCGACCGGAGCAAGCCCGGTGCCGCGGCGTGAAACGCGAATGCCGTCATTGGTTTGCGATATTTCAGCGCCGGTCTGCGACAGGACATCCAGTGCCTTTTGCAGGAGATCGCCGCGGGCGCCCTGGAGAAGGACCTCGCCGCCCGCCGCTGCAACGGCAAACGCATAGGTTCCGGTCTCGATCCGGTCCGGAAGCACGGCGTGTTCGGCCGCAACCAGCCGGTCGGTGCCCTGGACCCGGATTGTGTCGGTGCCGGCGCCGTCGATCGTCGCGCCCATCTTTGTCAGGCAGTCGGCCAGATCCCGCACTTCGGGCTCGCGGGCGGCGTTTTCGATCATCGTCTCGCCCTTGGCCAGTGTCGCCGCCATCATGATCGTGTGGGTGGCGCCGACGGAGATCCCGGGAAATTCGACACGCCCGCCGGCAAGCCCGCCCGGCGCGCTTGCCACCACATAGCCGCCATCGACATCGATCGTCGCGCCGAGTTGTTCCAGGCCAGACAAGAAGAAGTCGACCGGCCGCGTGCCGATCGCGCAACCGCCCGGCAGCGATACACGCGCTTCATGCATGCGCGCCAATAGCGGTCCAATGACCCAGAAGCTGGCCCGCATGCGCGAGACAAGGTCATAGGGCGCCGTCGTATCGACAATCTCGGCGGCGGTCAGCGCCAGCCGTTCGCCGGACTGGACCACCTCGCCGCGGCGCTTGCCGGAAACGGCATAATCGACACCATGATTGCCAAGAATGCGTTTGAGCAGTGCCACATCGGCGAGATTGGGCACATTGCTGAGCGTCAACGTCTGATCGGACAGGAGAGAGGCGATCATCAGCGGCAGCGCCGCGTTCTTGGCGCCGGATATCGGTATCGTGCCGTTCAGCGGCCGGCCGCCGGTGATACGAATACGATCCATGTTACTCTTCCTTTTTCAGCCGGCAGACCGGCAGCGCAGCTTGGCGTTCAGTCTCTCAGTTGCCATTCCCGGCGGGGTTCTTGTCCGGAGTTGCGCCCGATTCGCCGCCGGGCTTTTCACCGGCCCGGCTGCGAGCTTGCGCCTTGCGTCGTTTCAGGTTCTGGCGCAAGGCCTCGGCAAGCCGTTGCTGCCGTTTGTTGCGCTGCGCGCCTGTTCCCTTTGCGGCATCATCGCCCATCGCGGCGTTGCTTAGCCCAGGTCGACGTTCCTGCAAAGCCCGACAACCGGTCATCGCCGGCACGAGGTGGTTGCGCGGCAATCCGGCCTGTGGCAGGAACGCGCTTGCCTGCCGCAACGCCGCAGTAGCTCAGTGGTAGAGCGCACCCTTGGTAAGGGTGAGGCCGGCAGTTCAATCCTGCCCTGCGGCACCAGCTTTTTCAAAGTTGGAACAATGACTTATTAAGGTCGCCGAGAGGCGGCCTTTTGTGTTTTTGTTCTTGGGGGAGCGGCTGGGGGAGCGGGATGGGCGCCTTTAGCACAGCTGGGTGCATCGATTTACCGATAGTTTGATCTGACGAGGCGGTGATGTACCCATTCGCCGCTTGATGGCGGCCAATGGGCTGGGTTTCTTGGCATTTGCGCCGTCTTTGTCCGGCTACGGATCTGTCT
>CALZIL010000176.1 GCA_945787495.1 uncultured Afifella sp.
CGCCGTTCCGGCCGCGATCATAGTGCTTGCCAATGAGTTCCCACAGATCATAGTCGCCTCCAGAGGTAATGGAATACCCGATGTATCCGCGCGCGCGTAAGGCTACTCCGGCGGCCGCTGAAGCTCATTGACCTATGTCATTCTGTGCTCAATTGCCGGAATGCGGTCACGCACCGCGGCGCCGCGAAAGACCGCGGCGGGGCCGGTCCATCGCCACGGCAAGGCTTATGCTGGCGGCGGAGTGCTAGGACGCGTCCTCGTCCTTGGGCCGGTATGTGCCGGTTTCCTCGTCATATTCCAGCGTCTCGGCCGGCTTACCCTCTCGTTCCATCTTCGCCTTGCGGATTTTTTCGTCGACGCGCGCCATTTCGCGTTTCACCACCTTCCAGGCGAAATAGCCGCCCACCGCGAGCAGGCCGAGGAGTATCAGTTGTGGCATGGCTTACCGTCCAAACCGGGCGCGCAGCGCCCGCTCTTCCAGTTCCGCCGCAATGGCGCCGGTCAGCGCCTCGCCGAGCCCCTCGCCAATTCGGGGGCCGAGCCCGAACATGCGGCGCGCAAACGGCGACCGCCCGCCGCCGATCACCTTGATCCGGGCTTTTTTGCCGAATTTTTCTTCCACCACGGAGCGCAGATCGCCGGTCCGGTCGGCCAGGCCCAGCGATACCGCCTTCTTGCCGGACCAGAACAGCCCGGAAAATATATCCGGATCCTCGCGCAGCACGTCGCCACGGCGTCCCTTGACCAGGTCGATGAACAGTTCGTGGATCTCTTCCTGGATCGCTTTGAGCCGCTCCACATCGGCCTCTTTTTCCGGCTGGAACGGATCGAGGATCACCTTGCTTTCGCCGGCGGTATAGACGCGCCGCTCCACGCCGAGCTTCTTGATCGCCTCGGGAAAACCGAAACCGGCCGAAACGACGCCGATCGAGCCGACAATCGAGGCCTCGTCGACAATGATCTCATCGCCGGCGCAGGCAATCATGTAGCCGCCGGAAGCGCAGACATCCTCCACGAAGACGAGAACCGGCTTTTCCTTTTCCTCCGCCAGCGCCCGGATGCGCTTGAAGATCAGGTGAGACTGCACCGGCGAGCCGCCCGGCGAATCGACGATCAGGGCGACGGCTGGCGCGCTTTTGATGGCAAAGGCCTTGTTCAGCGGCCCGGCCATTGTCGCCAGGCTCAGTCCGGACTGCAAACGGCTGACCTTGCCGATCGCCCCTGCCAGCCGCACCACCGGAATGATCGGCGCTGCTTCGCCGCCGGCGCCGGGGATGATCTGGCGGACACTTTCAACGATGTTCTGGATCACGACGGAATGCCTTCACGGGTCTCGACTGCGCAAACATGGCGTCTATGGCTGCCGATTGCCAGTGCGGCAAGTTTGTCGCCAATAGCTATCGGCAAAAGACCGCCTACCATAGCGGCAGCGTCTTGCGCCCATGCAGAATATCGGCTGCCGCAGGTGTCGAGGTGCCGTCTGTTTCATGCAGCACCATGCCGGGCAGCAGGCAAAGCGGCGCCTTGCTGCCGCGAATGGCGGTGACGACGAGCCGGCTCGCCGCTTCGCCGGCGCGCGGATGGAGCGGCAAGATCTGCACGGCGCCAAACCGCCCGGCGAGCGCGGTGATGAGCTCGGCCAGCGCGTCGGCCCGGTGGATCACGGCGATCCGGCCCCTGGCCTTTAGCAGACCCGCAGCCGACCGGACCCAGGCATCAAGCCCGCCGGCATCCATGACATGGGCGGCGGCTTTGAGCCGGTCCGGCGCGGCGCGGACATGTCCGGCGGCCGCAAATGGCGGGTTCATCACCAGCCAGTCGGCGCTTTGCTCGGCAAGCCCGAGTGCTTCGCGCGCTGGCCGGCCGGCCGTCACATCACCCTCGACGAACCGCACCCGGCCGGCGAATTCCGCGTTGCCCGGATCGGCGAGCGCCCGGTTTGCCAGCGCCACCATTGCCGGCTCGCGTTCAACGCCTGTCACCGTCAGGGCCGGGGCCCGTGCTGCCGCGGCCAGCGCCACGGCGCCGCAGCCGGCGCCGAAATCGATCAGATGGCCGCTCGCCTCATCGGGAAGGCAGGCCTGCAGGAAGGCGGCGTCGAGCCCGGCTCTGTGGCCGCTGCGTGGCTGGTAGAGATGCACGCGGCCGCCCAGGAAACCGTCGGATGTTCCGGAATCCATGAAAAACGCTCTAGGTTTTGGAGGGCAGTTCGCCTGCCAGCCCGGCTTCGCGCAGGATACGCTGCGCCGGAGCCAGATCGTCGGCCGCCACCAGCACCCGGCGCGGCAGGGCGCCGATCGATCCGTCAAGGATGCTCATGTGCTGATCGGCGATCGAATGCACGATGCCCGATTCATTGAGCAGTGCATCGACAAACGAGATCACCACCGGGTCGTTGGAACGCAACAGTTCTTTCATTGCCTTTGAACCACCTTGCAAAGCCGATTAAGCAGACCTGCCATAACATTGCGCTTGTGCCAAACTGTCCCTTTCTAAGCAAAGGCGCTCGCCCTATTATTATAGCGCTTGAGGAGGATCTGCCGTGGGCGTCGTTCTGCCATTTGAAGAAAGCCACAAGGATAAGGCATCGATCGCCCCGCTTGTCGAGGTGACCGCGGCCGGCATGGAGCAGGTCAACCAGGCGATCATTGCGCGGACAAGTTCCGATGTCGCGCTGATCCCGCAGGTGGCGCGCTATCTGATCGATTCGGGCGGCAAGCGATTGCGCCCGATGGTCACCATCGCCGCCGCCCAAGCCTGCAATTATTCCGGTGACGCGCATATCCGGCTCGCCGCCAGCGTGGAATTCATGCACACGGCGACGTTGTTCCATGACGATGTGGTCGATGAAAGCGATGCCCGGCGCGGCAAACGCACCGCCCGTCTTGTCTGGGGCAACCAGGAAAGCGTGCTGGTCGGTGATTTTCTTCTCGGCCAGGCCTTCCGCTTGATGGTCGATGTCGGCTCGCTGCCGGCGCTTGATGTCCTGTCGAACGCCGCCGTGACGATCGCAGAAGGCGAGGTGCTGCAACTGGGCACGGCCAAGAACACGGAGACGACGGAAGACGAATATCTGCAGGTGATCCGGGCCAAGACGGCGGCGCTGTTTTCCGCCGCCGCCGAGGTCGGCCCGATCATCGCCGACGCCGACCGTGCCGTCTGCGCCGCCTTCCGGTCCTATGGCGCCAATCTCGGCATTGCCTTCCAGCTGATCGACGACGCGCTCGATTATGGCGGCACGGCACGCAATCTCGGCAAGAATGTCGGCGACGATTTCCGCGAGGGCAAGGTGACGCTGCCGGTTGTTCTGGCCTATCGGCGCGGCAGCGATGCCGATCGCGCCTTCTGGAGCCGCACCCTGGTTGCCGGCGAAACCGGCCCGGCGGAGCTGGATGAGGCGGTTGATGTGCTTGAGCGCAACAATGCGCTTGCCGACACGGTGGAACGGGCCCGCCATTATGGCGCGATGGCGCTGGATGCCCTGGCGCCCTTGCCGGAGAGCAAATGCAAGGACGCACTGCTTGAGGCGGTGGCGTTTTGCATAAGTCGGGCTTACTGAGTTCATTCATCCAATCGCGGCAATCATGCCATGATGCCGAGACCGTTGCCTCGGCGCGCCGCGCGCGGTATCGAGGATAATACCAAAGGTCCTTGCTATTGACCCATATGATGGCCCAAAATCGTCTGCCGGCAAGGCGCGTCCCGAACGGTGATGCGGGGCATCATCGGAGGGACGCAACGATGTCCGGCGGGCGATTTCGGGCCACCGGAGGCCGGATTTATGCGGATTTTGGATGTCGTTGCGATTGTCTTGTGGTACCCGTACCACCGCGCCAATCGCGCCTAACCAAAAACCGCATAAATGCCGGTCATATGGGCCAATAGTAAGGACCTTTGGTATAACGCAATGACACGGAGCTTCGGGATGATGAGGCGCATAACAAAGGCGCTGTTCGCCCCTTGCCGTCTGCTGGCCGTTTCCTGGCTTGTTTGCCTGCCACTGCTGGCCTCAGCGAATGCGGCGACGGACGACAAGATACAGTTCAGAAGCCTTTCCGGCGCCTATCTTGCGGCGCGCACCGCAGATGCCGGCAAGGATATCGGCAGCGCGGCGGCTTTTTATCAGGCTGTCTACAAGGCCGATCCGGACAATCTCAGGCTGTTGGAGCGGGCTATTGTCCTGACAGCGGCCAGCGGCGACTTCGACACGGCGCTGGAATTCTCCGAGCGGCTCGTCAAGGACGTTCCCGATAGCCGGGTAGCGCGGCTGTTGCGGGCGATCAACGCGATTCGCGGAAAAACCTATGCCGGTGCGATCAGCGAGATTGAGAAATCAAGCAATGGCGTGCTGGCCAAGTTGACGAATGCGCTGATCACCGCCTGGGCGCAATATGGTCAGGGTCAGGATGATGCCGGCAAGGCCCTTGAGACGATCGACGCAATCGACGGCGAAGACTGGTATGAACCGTTCAAGCTTCTGCATGGCGGCTATATCGCCATGGCCGCCGGTGACACCGATCAGGGCATGAAACGCTTGCGGCAAGCGTTTGAACGGGACCGCAATGCGGTCCGTATCGCCGAAGCCTACGCCCGCGCGCTCGCCCAGACCGGCGAATCCGACGAGGCCGTGACGATTCTTGAGGACTTTCTCGCCCGCTTCCCGGACAACGCGCTGGTGCGTGCAGCCCTGACTGAGATCAAGGCCGGCGGGACGATTACCGCGGCGGTCCGCACGCCCGCGCAAGGCGTTGCGGAAGCCGTTACCGGCCTTGGCGCTGCAATCGGCCAGGAAGGTGGCCTGGAACTGTCGGCGCTCTATATCCGCGCCGGTCTCTTGCTGGAACCCGATATTGCCGGCGGACTGGCGGCGCTGACACTCGCCAATATTCTTGATTCCAACGGTCTGGGCGAAGATGCGATTGACGTTCTTGAAGCGATTGACGGCGAGGCGCCGTTCCGCCACCTGGGCATGCTGCGGGCCGCCATCGCGCTTGACCGGGTCGACCGGACCGAAGACGCCGAACGCGCTTTCAAGGAATCGATTTCCCGCGATCCGGACGATGTCCAGGCCTACATCGCCTATGGCAACATGCTGCGCGGCCGCGAGCGGTTTTCGCAAGCGGCTGAGGTCTATTCCGAAGCGGTGAAACGGGTCGGCACGCCGGTCCGGTCCAACTGGACGCTGTTCTATTTCCGCGGCATTACCCATGAGCGCTCCAAGCAATGGGACAAGGCCGAAGCCGATTTCAAGACGGCGCTGGAGCTTTTTCCCGAGCAGCCGCTGGTCCTCAACTACCTCGGCTATTCTTGGGTCGACATGGGGCTAAATCTGGAGCCGGCGCTCGACATGATCCGCAAGGCCGTCGAGCTTCGCCCCAATGACGGCTATATCGTCGACAGTCTGGGCTGGGCCTATTATCGCCTCGGGCGCTTCGAAGATGCGGCAAAAGAACTGGAGCGCGCCGTAACGCTGCGCCCCGACGATCCGGTCATCAACGATCATCTCGGCGATGCCTATTGGCAGACGGGACGCACCCTGGAGGCCCAATTCCAGTGGCGTCATGCCCGCGATCTCGGCGCCAAGGCGCCCGAACTGACTTTGATCGAAAAGAAAATAGAGGCTGGCCGCCTGATCGTTCCCGACGCCGGAAACGGCGAACCGGACAAGGATGACGCCTCGTTTAACGAGACGCCCGAAAAATCGACCGAACTGGCATCGGCCGGCAGCCTCTATACGGTACAGGCTGGCGAATCACTCTGGCATATCGCCGAAAAGATGCTCGGCGCGGGCGCCGCTTATGACCGGATCCTTGACGTCAATCGCGATCTGATCGGCCAGGCCGACAAGTTGCAGCCGGGCATGCAGATCAGGATTCCGAACGGTCTCTAGCCGCGCCAATGGACGAAGATCTTGACCGCCCGGTTGCGGTCACGCAGTCGGCGCCGGCCAAGATCAATCTGACGCTGCATGTCACCGGCCGCCGTGCTGACGGCTATCACGACCTCGACACGCTTGCCGTCTTTGCCGGTTGCGGCGAACGGGTCGTTGTCGAGGAAGCCGACGACTTGCTCCTGCAGGCCGAAGGACCGTTTTCGGCAAGCGTACCGCACGATGAAACCAACCTTGTCATCGCCGCAGCCCGACTCTTTTTCTTAACTGCAGGTATTGGCAGTAAGATCCTGTTATCGCTAAATAAAACCATACCGGCCGGAGCCGGTCTTGGTGGCGGATCGGCTGACGCGGCGGCGACTTTTCGCGCCTTGAATCAATACTTTAAGACCGGTTTCGACGACCAGACTCTGGCCGAACTCGGCGGGACTCTGGGCGCCGATATTCCCATGTGCGTCTATGGCAAAGCGCTCCGCGCCCGCGGTATCGGAGACCTGATTGAGC
>CALZIL010000177.1 GCA_945787495.1 uncultured Afifella sp.
CCCGAGAGTGAAGGACTGGAAGCCCAAAACCGCCGCAACGGGGCGCCGCAAGGCGCACTAAATTAGTTTCGGACGCGTCTTTCGGCGCCCCGACCTCTCAGCTTAGCTCCGGGCCGGAAGGTCGCGGAGGGTTTTGGCGTGGATTTTCCCCTTCTCCCTCCCCCATGCGGGGAGGGTGGTTTGCGCGGGACGCGCAAAGCGGGTGGGGGATCGAGCGAGCGGGGCTCAACCCCTCCGGCTGCTGCGCAGCCACCTCTCCCGTCAAGGGGGAGGAAAGGGGTTCGTGATGTGTCGGGCCGCCCTCTCCGGTCGGGGGAGGGAAAGGGCCGATAGCGCTTTTGCTTGAAGTTGCGGCGCAAACCGCCTAGCTCCGGTGCTGCGCTGCGTAATGAGCCTGGAACTGACAAGGACCCTGGCACGATGTCTGCAAATATGACCCGTTTTCTCGGCGATACCCCGTTCCGGGTGTTCATCCGCCTGCTGGTCCTGTCCTTCATTGTCGGTCTCGTCCTGGCGACACTCGACATCCATCCGTTCGAGATTTTTTCCTGGGTGGAGCGGGTTTTCCGGCGCATCTGGGAAATGGGCTTTGAAGCGATCGAGCGCGGCTTCGGCTATCTCGTCCTCGGTGCGCTGATCGTCGTCCCGGCCTTCCTCATCATGCGGGTTCTCAAACTTGGTGGCCGCGGCCGCAGCCGCCCCGAATAGACCAAGCCAGGGGCCGCGCCAAGGACGCGCCATGGCCGGTCTCAGCCTCAAGCAGGCAGGCAATCCGCGCGCCTTCGCGGTCAATCACGGCGTCGTCCTGCGCCTCGCTCTGCCGATGACGGCGGCCTATCTGTCGGTGCCGCTGGTCGGCCTCGTCGACACCGCGGTCATCGGCCAGATCGGCATCGCCGCCCTGATCGGCGGCATCGCCATCGGCGCGGTCATTCTCAATATCCTGTTCACCACCTGCAATTTCCTGCGCGCCGGAACCACCGGCCTGACCGCCCAGGCCTTCGGCGCCGGCGATGAGAAGGAGCAGCAGGCGGTGCTCGGACGGGCGCTGATGATCGCGCTGGTGATCGGCCTTGCTATAGTCGTTTTGCAAAAGCCGCTGATCGCCACCGGCCTGTGGCTGATGCATGTCGGGCCTGAGGTTGAAGGCGCCGCCGGCGATTATCTCGCCGTGCGCATCTGGGCCGCGCCCTTCGTGCTGGCCAATTTCGTGTTGGTCGGCTGGCTGCTCGGTGTTGCACGGCCGGGTACGGTGCTCCTCCTGCAGACGATCTTCGCCACCCTGAACATCGGCTTGTCGCTGCTTTTCGTCCTGCATTTGGGCTGGGGCGTTGCCGGTGTCGCCTGGGCCTCCGTGCTTGGGGAGGTGACCATTGTCGTCCTCACGCTGCCTTTCGTGGTTCCTCTGTTGCCGGCCGGCAGTCGGCCGTCGCGCAAACGGGTCTTCGACCGCCAGGGGTTCGTGCGCATCATCGCCGTCAACCGCGACATCATGATCCGCTCGTTTTCGCTGCTGTTTGCCTTTGCCTTCTTCACCCGCCAGGGCGCCCAGTTCGGCGACGTGATCCTCGCCGCCAATGCCGTGCTGATGCATTTTTTCCTGATCGGCGGCTATTTTCTCGACGGACTGGCCACCGCCGCCGAGCAGCTGGCCGGCCGCGCCGTCGGCGCCCGCTATCGCCCGGCTTTTCGGAGTTCTGTAAGGCTGACGCTGATCTGGGGGTTTGCCCTGTCACTGGCCCTGACGGCGATCTATCTCGCTGCCGGCCGGCAATTCATCGCATTCATGACGACGGCGCCCGAGGTCCGTGCCACCGCACAAATGTTCCTCATTTGGGCCGCTTTAACGCCGCTCGCGGGCGTCCTTGCCTTCCAGATGGATGGCATCTTCATCGGTGCCACCTGGTCGAGCGACATGCGCAACATGATGCTGGTGTCGCTCGCCGCCTATCTTGCCGCTTTGGCGGTTCTGACGCCGGCGTTGGGCAATCACGGTCTGTGGTTGGCGCTGCTCGTCTTTTTGGGCGTGCGCGGTTTGTCGCTTTTTTTGCGCTTGCGCCGGCGCGAACCGGAAACCTTTGGCGAGGCCGGTGCGCCGGCGGTTTCGTCCTGACGCGGCCAGGCGGCGGCCCAACGCGCCGTTTCGATGCCGCGCGCCTCGCTGATATGGGAGAAATTGCGGCCTTCGAGCCGGTCCATCAGGCCTGCCTTGATCCGCTCCGGCAGGCTGGGGCCCTTATAGATCATGCCGGTATAGAGCTGGACCAGATCGGCGCCGGCGGCGATTTTCGCCCAGGCCGTATCGGCGCCGTCGACACCGCCGACGCCGATCAGCACCAGCCTGTCGCCGACAAGCGCACGCACCCGCGCCAGCATGGCGGTAGAGGGTTCAAAAAGGGGACGCCCGGAGAGGCCGCCGGGCTGTTGGAGCTGCTGGCTCGTCATGGTCGGCCGGGAGACCGTCGTATTGGCAATGATCAGTCCGTCGACCTGATGCCTGAGAACGGTTTCCAGAAGCGCCGTCAACTGGCCGTCATCCATGTCAGGCGAGATCTTGACGAACAGCGGTACCTTGCGCCCGGCCGCTGCGATGGAAGCCTCTCGAGCCTCCATGACTTCGCCGAGAAGCGGGTCGAGTACGTCCACTTCCTGAAGATCGCGCAGACCCGGCGTATTGGGCGAGGAGATGTTGGCAGTCAGCCACGAGGCCAGTGGTGCGAACCGGCTAACGCCGGCGATATAATCGGCGATGAGGTCATCGGAATCCTTGTTGGCGCCGATATTGACGCCAACCAGGCCGCCGCGGCCGCGCCGCCGCTCCAGGTTGCGGGCGACAGCATCATGGCCGAGATTGTTGAAGCCGAGCCGATTGATCACTGCACCATCTGCCGGCAGTCGGAAGATTCGCGGCTTCGGGTTGCCGCGCTGCGGGCGCGGCGTGACGGTGCCGATTTCCACGAAACTGAAGCCGAGCCTCAGCATGGCGTCCGGCACCTCGCCATTCTTGTCGAATCCGGCCGCCAGGCCGACCGGGCTCGGAAAGGACAGGCCGAACAACCTGAGCGCCAGCCGCGGATCACCGTCGCGGTCGAGCCGCTTCAGCCGCCGGCGCTTCAGCGCGGCGATCGTCAGCTTGTGCGCCAGTTCCGGATTAAGAAGCCGCAAAAGCCGGGTGACCCGGTCGCCGCTGCTCATGGCGCATCGCCAGTTGCAAGGTCGGGAAAGACATGTTGGCCGTCGGCGCCGGTCGGCAAGGGCCGGACCCAGGACATGGCGGCAACCGGCAGATCGCCGTAAAGATGTGGAAAGAGATCGCCACCGCGCGAGGGCTCCCACTTAAGCGCGCTGCCGAGAAGGTCGGTGTCGACGGCAACAAGAACGAGATCGCTGTGCCCGGCAAAATGTTTCGCTGCCGTTTCGCTCACCTGCGCGGCGGTGGAGAAATGGATATAGCCGTCGGCGACATCGATCGGCACGCCGGCAAAGCGCCCGGCCGCCTCCGCCGCGCGCCAGGCTGTTTGGCTGCAGATCTTGAAAACCAGGTCGCCCATGGGTGGTGACAATAGCGACGTGCCGTGCGCCTGCAAGGCCGCCCTTTTGTCGGTCACCGTCCCGGTCTAGTCTGGTGGAAACAATAGGAGGACAAGCAATGATCCGTATGATCGTGGTGCCGGTCCTGATGCTTGCATTGATCGGCCCTGTTGCCGCCCAGTCTGTCGTCCGCGAAGGACGTTATGCAATCGTGCCTGTCGAGGACGGCTTTTTGCGGCTGGATACCGGAACCGGCGCCGTTTCTCGCTGCACCGGCAAGATCGGCCGGCTGACCTGCCGGGTCCTGCCGGATGAACGGCTGGCCTATGAGGCCGAAATCGGCCGGCTGGAAGATCGCATCAACGCGCTTGAGGACCGGGTGGCTGTTTTGGAAAAAGACCGCCGCTTCGGAACCCTCGACACGCCGGACGACGACGGCGAACTGCCGAGTGAGGAAGAAATTGACAAGGTCATGAGCCTTGCCGAAAAGGTCATGCGCCGCTTCTTCGGCTTCGTAAAGGAGCTGAAGCGCGATCTGGATACCGACCAGTTGTAGCAAACTGCGGGTTCAATGACGGTAAGCATCGGGCAAATCGACAGGTTGTCCGCGCCGGATCTTGTCCGCGCAAGCCTTGCCGTGCAGACGGCCGGGCGCGGCATGACGGAGGTCACCGGTGCGCTCGACGATTTCCTGCGCCAAGCCGGGGCGGGGCAGGGCCTGCTGACGCTGTTCATCCGCCATACCTCCGCCTCGCTGACGATCCAGGAAAATGCCGACTCTGACGTGCAGGTCGATCTTCTTGACGCGCTCGATCATCTGGCGCCGGAAGGTTTCGGGTGGCGCCATTCGAGCGAGGGACCGGACGACATGCCGGCCCATGTCAAAGCGATGCTGAGCGACGTGTCCTTGACCGTTCCGGTCGCCGGAGGCCGCCTGCAACTCGGCACCTGGCAGGGCGTCTATCTGATCGAACACCGCTCGCGTCCGCGTCGGCGCGAATTGCTGGCGTGTTTCATCGGCGAGACGAAATGACCTTAAGGGACGATCTGTTTGGCACGTTTGATCACCGTATCCTGCGTCCAGTCGCTTCGCTGCACCTGCGATGGCGCAAGCATCGACGGTTGCCGGTCAAAAACCGGCACCGCCTCGGCGCTGCGTATACCGAACGCCGATAACAGCACGGCGACCGCCCATAAAAGGACGGCGATGCCCGCGGTCCAGCGAGCAAACCAGATATAAGCGTCGCGGAGCACCGTCGACGCTGCCCACTGCGCATAGGCCTCGGCGGGCTTTTCGTCTTTTTCCAGATAGAGCCACATCTCTGTCTGCCGGTGGTCGGCGGTCAGCGCCGCCCGCGCCTTGTAAAGCAGCACGACAAGCAGGATGAAAACCAGAATACCGCCGGCGCGCACCGCCATCAGCGGGTCGAAAGCGAGGCCCACCATGACGCAAAAAATCGCCAACCCGGCAAAGCCAACGGCCCGGCCGATGGTTTGGAATGCCAGAGTGCGAAGCCGCTCCATGCATTAACCTCCGTACGATATGCAGATTATGGTGCGGACGGGCTTATCGGCAATCCCTGAACGCCCGGCAGGCGGCGGCGTGACGAATTTGTGATCAGCCGGCGAGAATGCCGATACCGTTGATAACGGCCGGCAGTGCGAAAACTGCGGTGCAGGCAAGCCAGATGAACCAGCTCGTCCCGTTGGATTCGCTCTGACCGGTGACCCGCTCGTAAAGCGCCGCCGGTATGCCGCCGGCCATGATCGTTGCCGTTGAGACAAGGAACGAGGTGAGCATCAGGACTATCGCCGAACTGGACACCAGAAATCCGGGCGCCAATGCGGAGATCATGATCTGGCCGACCAGCAGGAACGGCGAGAACAGGCCGCTGATGATGCCGAACAGGACGATGCCGAAAATATAGCTTTCGCGGCTCATGGCGATCGCCTCCTCATCCGGCGGTCGGGGCCAGCCCGGCGCCCATCAGGCTGGTCAGGAAGGCAAAGCGGATCACCAGGATCCAGATGAACGCAAAGATGATCAGCACCGGTAGCGGAACCGCTTTCGGCGCGATGAACCCGGCCGCACGGACCGCCGGCTGCGTTACCGCCACGAATCCCTTCCAGATGTAATTGTCCGATTCCGGCGGGAAGAAGAACGACAGGATCAGACGGCCAAGCAGCGAGTACATGATCGCCGCCAAAACGTAGTTCGGCAGATGGAAATACCAGTATTGAAAAAGCGGGTTCACGGTGACTGAAGATCCTGATCGGCGGTTTGGTGCCACTCTGCTTAGCAAAAAAAGGGCGGGGCCCGAAGGCCCCGCCGGTTGTTTCAGCTAAAATCGGGTTCAGGCGTTGGCGCCTTCGCCGGAATGGACGACCACGTCGCCACGTGGCCGGCGGACCTCATCGATGAAGGCCTGCATCTCTTCTGACGGTTCCGGCGTCATTTTCGATACAACGATCATGACGATGAAACCAACCGGCAGGCCGAACAGTGCTGCCGAGATGTTGGCGACACCGAACCATTCCGGCAAGGCGAAGCCGAGCGGCGGCGCGGCTGTCCAGATCAGATAGAACAGCGTCACGCCGAAGCCTGCAATCATGCCGGCAATGGCGCCTTGCGTCGTACAGCGTTTCCACCAGATGCCCAGAAGCAGGGCCGGGAAGTTGCCGGCTGCCGCGAGCGAGAACGCCCACGCCACGAGCTTCAGGATATCCGGTGGCGCTGCCGTAGCGGTAATGGCGCCAAGGATCGCGACACCGAACAGGATGAACCGGGCGACCAGCAGGCGGCGGCCTGTTGGCGCGTTCGGATCGATCATCCGGTAGTAG
>CALZIL010000178.1 GCA_945787495.1 uncultured Afifella sp.
CTGATCGATCATCTGGAAATATTCCAGCAGCATTATAGTCTATGCGCTCTTGGCGTCTCTCAGATCATCGATGCGGGCGCAAAGATTCTTGAGGACGAAATAATCCTCCGTTGACGCCTTGCCCTCATTGACTTCCTGTGTCCAGGCTTCCAGCGGCACCTTGATGCCGAACTCCTTGTCGACCGCATAGACAATGTCGAGGAAGTCCAGGCTGTCGATTCCGAGCTCGTCGATCGCATGACTGTCCGGCGTGATCTCCTCGCGCGGAATTTCGCTCGTCTCGGCGATGATGTCCGCGACCTTGTCAAATGTGTCCGTGCTCAAAAGTATTCTCCTTGAGGTCGGTGGCGGTAGGAAGAGGGATACGGTGCACGCCGGATCGGCGGCCATGTAGCACAATGCGTCCGCCGATGTGAGGTATCACAGCTTTTTGCTTTTCACAGCATTTTTTCCGCACCGATTGCGCTGCCCTGTATCGCCGAACCGCGGGCTCGAAGTTCGGCACAGACAGACGGGCGGTTGCTTTCCCGGTCCACGCGGTTTCAATAGGCGCATGTCGTCAATTGCCAGCCAAGCTGCACATCATTCTCGCCGGAGCCGGTCATGACCGGTCAGCGGCTTTTGACGACTCGTGAACTGGCCGAGCTTCTGCGCATCCGTGAGCGCAAGGTCTATGACATGGCGGCCACCGGAGAAGTCCCCTGTACGCGTGTCACCGGCAAGCTGCTGTTTCCTCTCGACGCGGTCGAAGCCTGGCTTGCCGCCAATCGTTCCGGGCCGGAACCGGATCTGCCGGCAAGGCCACCGGTCTTTCTCGGCAGCCATGATCCACTGCTCGATTGGGCTATACGCGAATCGGGCGGCGAATTGGCAACCCGGTTCGAGGGCTCGCAGTCGGGACTGGACGCGTTGGCGGCGGGCGAGGGGATCGCCGCCGGCCTGCATCTGCAACACCATGATCGGGAAACGTGGAATGTTCCCTTTATCGAGCGGTCCCTGGCCGGCAAGCCGGTCGTGCTTGTGGAATTTGCCTGGCGCAAACGCGGCCTCGTTGTCCCGGCCGGCCAAGCCGATAGTGACGACGCGGAACCGGCGCCGGCTTTGCTTGCCGGCAAGATTGTCGCCTTGCGCCAACCGGGCAGTGGTTCGCAAACGCTCTTTGAATCCTGGCTGAATGCCGGCGGCGTCGACCTGGCCGATCTCGGCGCGTCGAGCCTGACAGCGCGCAGCGAAACCGACGCTGCCATGATGGTGCTGGAGGGCAGGGCAGGGATTGCCTTCGGCCTGCAAGCGGCGGCAAGACAGATGAAGCTCGGATTTATCCCGGTGCTTTCAGAACGCTTCGATCTGGTCGTCGATCGCAAGGCATGGTTCGATCCGCCGTTCCAGGCTTTGTTGAAATTCCTATCTTCCGCCACCTTCCGTGAAAGAGCTTCGGCATTGGGTGGCTATGATATTTCCGGTCTCGGAACAGTTCATTACAACGCACCGTGACTGGCCGATTGCGAAGTGATCACTTGGCGTTCGGGAAAAACAATTGTTTGCCGTCGATCTTGAAGGCGCCGATCGCCGCCTGGCCCTCAGGGCCGGTGAGCCAGTCGATGAATGTGTGCCCGGCTTCGGCTTTGACCCGGGGGTGGCGCGCCGGATTGACCAAAATGACGCCATAGGGATTGAACAGGTTCGGGTCGCCCTCCACCATTATTTTTGAATCGCTCTTGTTCTTGAAGGCGATCCAGGTGGCGCGATCGGTCAACACATAAGCGCCCATGGCAACGCCGATATTGAGCGTCGCGCCCATACCCGAGCCGGTCTCGCGGTACCAGCTGCCGCTCGCCGCCTTCACATCGACGCCACTCGCCAGGGCCCAGAGCCTAAGCTCCGCCTTGTGGGTGCCGGAATCATCGCCCCGGGAAACAAACGGCGCCTTGGCCTTGGCAATCCAAAACATGGCTGCGATGGCGCCATTGAAAGGCGCGATGCCGGCCGGATCGCTGGCCGGGCCGACGATGACGAAGTCGTTGTACATGACGTCATGGCGCTCCACGCCCCAGCCTTGCGCGACGAACGCCTCTTCGGCGGCGCGCGAATGAACCAGCAGCACGTCGCCGTCGCCATTGCGGGCGTTCTTGATCGCCTGGCCGGTGCCGACGGCGACAACCCGCACCTCGATGCCAGTGCTTTTTGTGAAGTCCGGCAGGATTGCATCGAGCAGGCCGGAATTCTGCGTCGATGTCGTCGATTGCAAAATGATGAATTCTTCCGCCGCTCTGGCGCCGGCGGCGCAGAACGCAAGAATCACCATGGCAATACAGAAAGCTATTCGTCCCCGTGCCATCATCATCCGGCTGCCGATAGTCGCCATTTTTCTCCTCACAGAACGATCCTTCCCTCACAATATCCACGCGCTTCGGCGCTGACCGGTTGGCTGAAAAACGTCTTTGCCGGGCTGTGCTCGGCAAGGCGGCCGCGATGCAGGAACACGACATCGTCGGCCACGCGCTTGCCCTGACCCAGATCATGGCTGACAAGCAGAACGCGGGTGCCGTCATCGCTGACCCGTCTGATCACGGTTTCGATCGCCAGCGTATTGGCCGGATCGAGGCTGGCGGTCACCTCGTCGAGAAACAGCACCTTCGGATCGGTCGCCAGAGCGCGTGCCAGCGCCAGACGCTGCTGCTCGCCGCCCGACAGCGTCCGTGCCGGCTGGTCGGCCTTGTCGGCAAGGTCGGCGAGCGCAAGCAGCGCGTCGAGCCGCGTGCTAATGTCACGACGCCGGCGAAGCGTCAGGGCGAATTTCAGATTGGCCGCGACGGAGCGGCGCAGCAGCACCGGCGATTGCGGCACAAAGGCCTGGCTTCGCAGCATGTCGCGCGTCATCGCCCGGCCACCCCAGCTCACCGTCCCGCCACTCGGCCTCAAAAGACCGTGCAGGATGCGGATGAGGATGCTTTTGCCGGCGCCATTGGCGCCCATGATCGCCGTCACGCCCTGCGATTGGAGGGACAAGTCGATATTTTCCAGAACCCGCTTGCCGGCGATGTCGTGGCAGAGACCTCGGACCGTGAGCTGACGGATATCTGAACCGCATCCGGATGATCGCGTCTCGCTGGTCATGACAGCCCGATTGTCCGGACCCTAAACATAGGCCAGCCTTTGTGCGCTCGCCCGCAGCACCATCACCGCCGCGTTGATGGTCACGGCGACGACCAGCAGCACGATGCCGAGCGCCAGCGCCAGCGCCAGGTCGCCGCGCGATGTCTCCAGCGCAATCGCCGTCGTCATCACCCGCGTGACATGGGCGATATTGCCGCCGACGATGATGACGGCGCCGACCTCGGCGACCGCCCGGCCGAAACCGGCAAGCGCCACCGTCAGCAGGGAATAGCGGGCGTCCCAAAGCAGCGCCGCGACCTGTTTTCGCCACGGCACCGCCATGGAGCGGAAGGTCTCGTCATATTCATCGTGAAAATCAGCCAGAACCTGGCGCCCCAACGCCGCCACCAGCGGCGTCACCAGGATCGTCTGCGCCATGATCATCGCGCCCGGTGTATAAAGCAGCTGCATGAAGCCCAGCGGTCCGGCATTGGAGACGAGCATATAAACAAGCAGGCCGATCACCACCGGCGGCAGGCTCATCATCGTGTTGAGGATGACGATGACGGCGCCCCGGCCCGGAAATTTTGCTGCCGCCAGCGCCGCCCCGGCCGGAAAGCCGATGGCGCAGGCCAGCGCGACGGCGCTCAAGGTCACCTGCAGTGACAGCGCGACGATTTCGACCAGATTCGGGTCGAGCTGTACCAGTAGCGCAAAAGCAAGGCGAAAAGCGTCTGCAAAATCTTGCATATTTTGCTGAAATTTCCCGAATATTGCAATTGGCGCCGATTATTGGAAAATTTCGACCTAATAACAACCAGCCATCGGGATGGCATTTTGCGGCTGAGTCAGGACAGATTCGGCGTCTTGCAGGCCGGTTCAGTTGTCGATCGTCGACCGGCCGACGCTGACATAGCGCAAACCCTTGCCGCGCATGTCGTCAAGCCGGTAGACGTTGCGCATGTCGATGATAACGCGTCCCGACATCGCCTCGCCGAGCCGTTCCATATCCATGGCGCGATAGGTGTTCCACTCCGTCAGGATGACGAGAATATCCGCCCCTTGCGCCGCATCATAGGCATCGGCGCACCATGTCACCCCCGGCAATTCCGGCTCCGCGGCTTCTGCCGCCTCCGGATCATGCGCCCGGATCGCCGCGCCGGCGGCCTGCAGGGCCGGGATGACGGTCAGGCTCGCCGCTTCGCGAACATCGTCGGTGTTGGGCTTGAAGGCGATGCCGAGCACGGCGATGGTCTTGCCGGCGACCGTGCCGCCGGCTTCTGCCACGATCCTGTCTGCAAGGCCGCCGATTCGCGCCTCGTTGACGGCGATCGTCGTCTCGATGAGTTGCAGCGGCGCCCCGAGCCGCCGGGCCAGCGCGGCGATGGCGCGGGTGTCCTTGGGAAAGCACGAGCCGCCATAACCGGGCCCCGGATGCAAAAACTTGCCGCCGATGCGGTTGTCCAGACCGATGGCGCGGGCAATGTCCTGAACGTCGCCGCCGGTTATCTCGCATAGATCGGCGATCTCGTTGATGAAGGTAATCTTCGCCGCCAGAAAGGCATTGGCGGCATATTTGGTGATCTCGGCGTTTTCCAGGCTGGTGACGACGATCGGCGTCTCGCGCAGATAAAGCGGCCGGTAGACCTGCCGCAGAACGGCTTCTGCGTTGGCGTCTTCCACACCGACCACCACCCGGTCCGGCCGCATGAAATCCTCGATCGCCGACCCCTCGCGCAAAAACTCCGGATTGGCGGCGACCGAAAAGTCCTTGTCCGGCGCCGCCTCGGCGATGATCGCCCCGACCTGACGGGTCGTGCCGACCACCACGGTCGACTTGATCACCACCACCGTGCCCGGCCGCATCGCTTGCGCCACCTCGCGCGCCGCGGCATGCACATAGGTCAGATCGGCCTCGCCGTCGCCGCGCCGCGACGGGGTGCCCACCGCGATGAAGACGACATCGGCGCTGCCGACGGCGCCGGCAATGTCGGTGGTAAAGGACAGGCGCTGCGCATTTCGCGCCATCAGATCATCGAGACCGGGCTCGAAGATCGGCACCTCGCCGCGCTCCAGAGCGGCGATTTTCGCCGGGTCCTTGTCGGCGCACACGACATCGAAGCCGAACTCGGAAAAACACACACCCGAAACCAGACCGACATAGCCGGTTCCGATCATCGCGATTCGCATTGCAGGCTGTCCTTCTGTGCTGTCCGCCGACGGTCATGATTCGGTCGGCTTTGTCTAATGCTCGGCGTGAAATTCGCCAAAGCGGAATGACGCAAATGCGCCAATTGCGGCGTTTCTTAACAGGGTCTTACCGGAACGGGCCGAATTTCGTGGCAATTGTGCAACAGCGCTTCGGAAAGCTTCGTCAAACCGCAAAGACAGGTTGATCGGACCGGCCCGTTGGATAATGTCGCCTCAGGTAGCCGTTTGGGCCGCCACGACAATTGCATCGGCAACACCGGTTTACGGGCAACCCGGAGCAAGCGTCATTTGAAAAGGGCAGGGTAGCCCGTCTTGGAAGCCGAGACCCTTCGGGGTGAGGCAAAAAAGAGGAACCCCGGCTCATGCAACTTGGACTGGAGGTCTATAAGATGAAACTCAAGAGCCTTCTTTACGGCACGGCTGCCGTCCTGGTGGGTACCGGAGCGTCGACTGGCGCGATGGCTGCCGACCTTCCGGTCGCCGCGGAGCCGGTTGAATATGTTCGCGTCTGCGACGCATTCGGCACGGGCTTCTTCTACATTCCGGGAACGGACACTTGCCTGCGGGTAAGCGGCCGCGTCCGCGTCCGCGCCTTTGTCCGCGGTGAAGAGGACGACGACAAAAATACCGACCACTTCACAAGCTATGCCCGTGCATACGCCAATTTTGATGCGCGCACCGAAACCGATCTCGGTCTACTGCGCTCGTATTTTTCGTTCCGCCACACTTTTGGGGATCGCGGCGTCGACACGTCGGACTACGACCTGGGTTACGGCACAGCTAATGTGGTTGATGAAGCGTTCATCAGCTTGTCGAACGACATGGGCCAGTGGACCTTCGGTAAGACGTCGTCGTTCTTCGACTTCTACGGCGGCTATACCTTGACCGGTAATGGCGGTTTCGACCAGACGACCGATGCAGTGTTGTTCGGCTACACCTTCAACATCGGCAACGGCATTTCGGCCTCCCTGGCAGCGGAAGACGCCTACGGTTCGGGCCGGAAATCGACCCTGG
>CALZIL010000179.1 GCA_945787495.1 uncultured Afifella sp.
CGTGGCCGGCTCAAGGAGATCCTGGTTACATCCACCGGCGAGAACGTGGCGCCCTCCGACCTGGAGGTGGCGCTGATTGTCGATCCGCTGGTCGCGCAAGTCATGGTTGTCGGCGACAGCCGGCCTTTCCTGGCGGCGCTGATCGTGCTGCAGGCCGATGCGTGGCGTCGCTTTGCTGAAAAGCTTGGGGTCGATCCTGACGATCCTGCCGCCCTGGCGTCGAAGGACGTGAGAAATGCCGTCCTTGAGCGGCTTGCCAGTTCGCTTCAGCAATTTCCGCGCTATGCCCAGATCCGCGCGGTGCATCTGGTGCTTGACGAATGGACCGTGGATGAGGGCTTGATCACCGCCACCATGAAACTCAAGCGCGATGCCATTGCAAACCGGTTCGCGTCCGAGATCGAGCGGCTTTACGAAAGCCATGTCCGCCCAGGCTCGGTACAGGCGTGACTTTGTTTCCCGGTGGCGGGCCGGACACAAATCTGGATAGACATCTTTGCCATGGCCAATGATCCGCAGCGCCGCGCGCGCAATTCTCCCGCGGCCGGCGCGCCCATAAGCCGTCCCGGCTTTCTCGGCCTTGCCGGCTGGTGTCTTTATGACTGGGCGAATTCCGCCTTTCCGACTGTTATCACGACCTTCGTCTTTTCGGTCTATTTCACCCAGGCCGTTGCCGAAACGCCAATTATCGGCGCCGTTCAGTGGAGCCGCGGGCTCGCCGTTGCGTCATTGATCGTCGCTCTGGCAAGTCCGTTTCTTGGCGCGATCGCCGATCATGCCGGACGACGAAAACCGTGGCTGCTTGTCTTCACGCTGGCAAATGTCGGCGCCTGTGCGGCTTTGTGGTTCGTCGAGCCGGCGTCGCAGCACGTGCAACTCGCCCTGTCGCTCTATGTGCTGGCTTCCGTCGCATTCGGATTCGCGATGGTATTCTATGACTCGATGCTGCCGGGCATCGCCCCGGCCGGATATCTTGGCCGGCTTTCCGGCTGGGGCTGGGCGGTCGGCTATGCCGGTGGCCTGGTCTGCCTCCTCGTCGCCCTGTTCGGACTGGTCCGCGCCGATCCGTTGCCGTTTGGTCTTGACCGGGCGGCCGCCGAGCATGTCCGCGCGACGGGCCTTCTTGTGGCGCTCTGGTTCGCGCTGTTTTCCGTGCCGCTCTTCGCCTTCACGCCCGATCGGCCGCCGACCGGTATTCCGCTCGGACAGGCCGTCCGTGCCGGCCTCGAAAGCTTGCGCACGACGCTGCGGCATCTGCCTGAAAACCGCGCCATTGCGCGTTTCCTGCTCGCCCATATGTTCTACACCAACGGCCTGACGACGCTTTTCGCCTTTGGCGGCGTTTATGCGGCGGGCGCGTTCGGCATGGACTTGGCCGAAGTCCTTTCTTTCGGCATCGTCCTCAACATCACGGCCGGAGCCGGGGCGGCGGCCTTTGCCTGGGTCGACGACTGGCTGGGCTCCAAAAGGACGATCATCATTGCGCTCGGCGCACTGCTCGGGCTCGGTTCGGCCCTGGTGCTGGTTGAATCGAAAACCCTGTTCTGGATCCTCGGCGCCGCACTCGGCATCTTCGTCGGGCCGGCGCAGGCGGCCGGCCGCTCGCTGATGGCGCGTCTTGCGCCGCCGGAACTGGCGACCGAAATGTTCGGGCTCTATGCCCTTGCCGGCAAGGCGACGGTGTTTGCCGGCCCGCTGGTGCTTGGCTTTGCGACCGATGCATTCCAGTCGCAGCGGGCCGGGATAGCCACCATCCTGGCTTTCCTGCTTGCCGGCCTGCTGATCCTGCGTCCGCTGCAGGAGCCGGAAAGCCCGGCCCCGACCGCGCCTGTGTGATCTGAATCAAGGCGTTCGGCCGTCGTCTCCATTAGACTGAATTTCGCGTAAAACCACGCCAATCGCCTTCACTGGACACTGGAAGCGCGTGGGGCAGGATGGACGCGCTACGCAAAGATGCCGACTGAAGCCAAACAGAGGCTTGAGCCCGCTGCGGCAACGGATCGTGACAGGCTCGCGCAGAATTTGCTTGAGACCGTGCGCGCGCTGGCGCTTGAGTTGAAGTCAGTCCCCGGCGACTTGCGTGTATCGCTCGACTCGTCCCTGCAGCGTGATCTGGGGATCGATAGCCTTGGGCTCGCGGAATTGCTGCTTCGCCTGGAGCGCCGATTCCAGGTCCATCTGCCGGAGACGCTGCTGGGCGAAGCGGAGACGCCGGGTGATCTCCTTCGGGCGATCGAGGATATGGGCGAGCGGACCGCCCGCGCTATCGCCACACGGCCGACGCTGGCGCCGCTTGAGGAGGCGGCGGACGTCCCGCATGGCGCCGGCAGTCTGACCGAGGTGCTGGACTGGCATGCTGAGCGTCATTCCGACCGGCCGCATATTCTGCTGTCCGACGGATTCGCCGAGACCGAAACGATCACCTTTGGCGCTCTAAGAGAACAGTCACGCATGGTTGCACGCGGTCTGCGCGAACGCGGTCTTTTGCCGGGCGATCGTGTCGCCATCATGCTGCCGACCGGTGCCGCCTTCTTCCAGGCCTTCTTCGGCACGCTTTATGCCGGCGGCGTTCCGGTTCCGATTTATCCGCCAATGCGCCTATCGCAGCTCGAAGACCATCTGCGCCGGCAGGCGGGCATCCTGCGCAATGCCGGCGCAACCTTCCTTCTGGCGCCGCCGGAAGGCCGGGCGCTGTCTGCGCTGCTGAAAGCACAGGTCGAGACCTTGCGCGCCGTGGCTTATGTCGACGATGTCCGCTCTGCTATCCCAGCGCCGCTGCCGCCGGGCGCCGAAGCGACCGACCTGGCCATGCTGCAATATACGTCCGGCAGCACTGGCGACCCGAAGGGGGTCATGCTCACGCACGGCAATCTGATGAGCAACATCCGCGCCATGGGCGGCGCGATCGAAGCGTCATCAAAGGACATATTCGTCAGTTGGCTGCCGCTTTATCATGACCTTGGTCTGATCGGCGCATGGCTCGGCAGCCTGTATTTCGCCGCGCCTGTCGTCATCATGTCGCCGCTGACCTTCATCGTAAGACCCGAGGCCTGGCTATGGGCCATTCACCGCAACCGGGCGACGCTTTCGGCGGCGCCTAATTTCGGTTTTGAGCTTTGCGTGAAAAAGATCGAGGAGGCGGCGCTTGCCGGCCTTGATCTGAGTTCGCTTCGGCTGGTGGCGAATGGCGCGGAGCCGGTCAGCCCGCAGACTATCCGCCGCTTTGAAGAGCGCTTCGCGCCCTATGGCTTTCGGGCGCAAGCCATGGCGCCGGTCTATGGATTGGCGGAAAATTCCGTTGGCCTTGCTTTTCCGCCGCTCGGTCGCGCGCCGGTCGTCGATCGCGTGCAGCGCGACGCACTGACCGGGCGAGGCGCGGCGGCGCCGGCTGAACCGGGCGATCTCCATGCGGTCGAACATGTCGCCAGCGGGCGACCATTGCCCGGTAACGAAATCCGCATTGTCGATGCCATGGGCCGGGAACTCGGCGCGCGGCAGGAAGGGCGCATCGAGTTTCGCGGACCATCGGCCACGCAAGGCTATTTCCGCAACGAGGAGAAAACCCGCGCGCTTTTCGATGGCGATTGGCGAGACACCGGCGACCTCGGCTACATCGCCGGCGGCGACCTTTTCATCACCGGCCGGGTCAAGGACATCATCATCAAGGCCGGCCGCAATATCTACCCTGAAGAGATCGAGGAGGCGGTCGGCGACCTGGATGGCGTGCGCAAGGGCTGCGTCGCGGTGTTCGCAAGCGCCGAGCCGGCAAACGGCTCCGAAAAACTCGTCATCCTCGCCGAGACGTATGAGACCGAAACGGACAGCAAGGCGGAGATCGCGCGCCGCATCATCGAAGCGGCGAGCGACCTGCTGGAAACGCCGCCCGACGACGTCGTGCTGGCCGCCCCCCACACCGTTCCAAAGACGTCGAGCGGCAAGATCCGCCGCGCCGCCGCCCGCACTTTTTACGAGGCCGGTGATCTGGAGCCGCGGATACGGGCCGTTTGGCTGCAAGTGCTTCGCCTTGCCCTGGCCGGCGTTGCACCGCGGTTCCGCGCTGGCGGCCGTGCCTTCGTCGACCTCATCTATGCGGGCTGGTGGTGGAGCATCGTCGTATTGCTCGCCATGATCGCCTGGCCGGTGATCGTGCTGTTGCCGGGTCGGGTGCTGCGATGGCGGTTCTTCCGGCGCCTTGCCAGGTTGGCGTTCAGGCTCATGGGGACACCGATCACGGTCGAAGGCGCGGACCGGTTGCCCGGGCGGGGCGGCGTTCTGGTCACCAATCATGCCAGTTATCTGGACGGGCTGGCGCTCGCCGCGGTGCTGCCCGGCACGCCGGTATTCGTCGCAAAACGCGAATTATCGACGCAATTTGTCGCCGGGCCGTTCTTAAAACGTCTGGGCGCGTTTTTCACCGAGCGCGCCGAACCCAAGGCGGGCCTGGAAGAGGTCGAACAGCTTGCGGCATTGACGCGCTCCGGCGAGCGGCCGGTGTTTTTTGCCGAAGGGACGTTCACGCGCATGCCCGGCCTGCTGGAATTTCGCCTTGGCGCATTCATGGTGGCTGTCGAGGCCGGTGTGGCGGTGACACCGATCGCGATAAGGGGCTCGCGGTCGATCCTGCGCGGTGGCCAATGGTTGCCGCGCAAAGGCCGCCTGTCGATTCATATCGGCGAGGCGATAACACCGCAGGCAAAGGGCTTTAAAGCGGCAGTAGCCTTGCGCGATGCGGTGCGCGCCTCGGTGCTTGCTCACTGCGGCGAGCCTGACCTTGCGCACGAGCGCTTGATCTTCACCAAGGAGGGGATTGAGCAGGTGACGGCGCAATAAGATGCATCTACCGGCCATCCCATGCGATGGTTTCGCCTAGGCCATCGGATAGCCCTGGATGAGCCGAATGAGTTCCTCTTCAAGGTTCCGGTAACGGCTCTCCAGATCGGCCTTTCTCGCCGGATCTCCGCTTGTTTCCGCGCTGGCAAGTCTGCGATGTACATCGTGATGGTCGCGCAAAAGGTCCTGGAACCGCGCGTCGCTGCCGCCCAAGGCCTTGATGATTTTTTCGTGCTTGGGGAAGCGTTCGATGAGCTTTGCGATTTTCTCCTTCATGGGCGTTTTCCCGGTTTGGTGAACAAGCAGCATGCTAGTTGCGCCTGATCGGACACGCATTGACCGGCATCAAAAAGGCAAGCTGCAACAGCACCGCCGGAAAGCGTTCAGTCCTCGACGAGGACCGCCTTGAGGTAGCGCGAAAAGAATGCCGTCAGCCCGGTGCGGTTGAGATGATCAGTGTCGAAATAAAATCCCGGCTCGTCCATGTCTTCAGAAAAGTCATGGAACGGCACATTATCGGCGGCGAGCAGTCGGGAGATTGCGTCATTGAACGCCGCTTCATCGGGAAGCTGACTGTAAAACCGGGCGGGCACCGGCATCTTGATCGCCACCACCTGCGCATCTGCCTGGCTGGCCAATGCGTTGAGCGTTTTCATGACCCCCAGGTATCGCGAAAAAACCAGGGATTCGGGCTCGCGGTAGAGATATTCGATGCGCTTGCGGTCGGCAGCCGCGGACGGGCGGGCGGTGCGATCGAATTTGGTCTCGCCCTCCCAAATGTCGGGTTTAAAACGCTCACGATTGTTGATCTTGGAAAAGCCGGTGAGGTAATCGAGCGCAGCCGTCGCACGGACGCCGTCATTCAGGCTGTGGCGCAGGAATTGCCAGGCGAGCGCCGGATCGAACGGTGTCCGCCGCAGCAGCTTTGCATCCGCGAAGCGCTCTTCATTCCACTGGGCTGAATAGAAGGCAAAGGAGTCGAGCACATAAAGCACGCGGCGCGTGCGATACCGCTTCAGGAAACGCTCAAGGACGAAGCGATTGTAGAGCGGGCCGGTGCCCGGCGTGGCCAGATTGAGGATGCGCAGCCCTGTCTTGCGCTCCATATGGGCGTTGAAATCGGCGAAATCGAGCGGCATAGCGTGCGAGGCGCCCAGGATCACCCAGTCATAGGCGCGGTCTTCGGTGGTCGCGATCTTGAAGAACGGGTTGCTGTCGCCGGTGCGGTAGACGAGCCGCTCGGCGGCATAATAGACGGCGCCATAAAGGAGCAGGCCGAGGCCGGCGAAGGCGAGGGCGGATTTCAGCAGGGTATTCATTGTCGCTCGCCTCGCGCCTCAGAACTGCATGTAGATGAATTCGCGCGCCTGCCAGCGGCCGAGGATCAGCAGGGCGAAGATTGCCGCATAATAAACACCCCAGCGCAGCACCAGCGGCGCGGCGGCGAGCCGCTTCCA
>CALZIL010000180.1 GCA_945787495.1 uncultured Afifella sp.
TGTGACTTCCGCTAATGACCCAACACGGACATTGCGGAGTAACGGGGCAATTGGCTTGTGGCGCTCGCTGGACGCCTGCCATCTCTTTTTAAAACAGCGTGAGGCGGCGATTGTCAGCGCAGATACACGGGTGTGCCGGCGAGCCTGGCGATCCTCGGACGATAGGCGTCGACATCATACATGCCATCCACGTCGACGCGGCGCTCGCCCTTCGTGCTGATGTCGGCCGGCTGGGTGGTGTAGCGCCCGTCCTGGACCGCCACCATCAGACCGGTCGAACCGTCCTCGATCAGTCGCACGGTCATGGTTCCGTAGTTCTTGGGCACCATGAGGTCGACGGCATCCGGGACCCCGGCGCCCGTCAGGACGCCCAAGTGCATGCACTGTCTCCATAATCCAGCGCGACTGGTGTGACCGAAAATGCGCCATCAGGCCCCGTGCCCGGCGAACCGCTTGCGGTGTCAATCGACGTCCAGCGGCGTGTGCACGCTCGCCAGCGCCGCCTCCAGCGTAAAATAGTCAATCTCGCCGTCGCGCACCCGGTCTTTATCCTCCGGGTTTGTAAGCACGATCTCGCCGAGCACCTCGAGCCCGCCGAAGAGGCCGGTAAAACCCTGTGCCTGTGACCTGGCGCGATCACGTGGCACGAAATAAAGGGCCATATCATCGCCGTCGGTATCGCGTGTCGCGATGAAGTTGGCGGTCAGGCCGGCGAGGCGTGTCCGGTTGCGCTCGCCCCAGCGCGCGATCCAGTCGGCAGCGCGCGCCACGACTTCAGCGCCATCGCCTTTCCAGACCGCCGCATCAAGCGGGTAATGCTCGGCAAGGCCGGGTCCGCCACTGCGGGCGTCGGCGTCTCGCGAGGCGATCTCAAGCGGGAATACCATGCCGTCATCCGGGCGCATGGCAAAGTGGTAGTGCAGATGACCCGGAATCGAGGCGCCCGCGTCGACGCCGTTGTAAAAACCCAGATGACCCGGCATGCGATCGGCAAGCCGGACCAGATCATCGAGCAGGATCGTGACGTCGAGGTGCTCATCGCCGTGAATGCACCAGTCCTGCGAGCGATGCTCGGGCGAGGCAATCACCGTATGGGCCGGCAGCAGCGGGAACGGGTTCATGAGGGCGAAATACAGCCTTTCGCCAATCTCGATCTCGTAACCGAGTTGCGCGCCTTGCTGCTGCCAATAGATATTCTCGCGGCACAGGTGGCAGCCATTGTTGCGGTTTAGTGAAAGCGCATGCTCGCGGCCCGAGCCCGCGAATCTGAGCGCCCGTCTCGGGTTATATTGCACGCGGAAAAACCGCTGCCGGTCGTTTGGATGATAAAACGTGTAGCGTTCCAGCTGCTGTGACGTATCTTCGATGAAGCCGTTTTCCCGATGATGTATCTCCAAAGCATGCAATGCCGCCGTGAGCCCTGAGCCCAACTCCAGTTCTTTGAGGCGGACGTTCAAATCCGACCAGGCTTTTTCAAACTCAAGCGGCATGCTTGTTTCTCCGCCGATCTCGCAGACGCTGCTGGAAAGGCAACAAAATCTGGATAATCACTCTCGGGATTGCCGCGACCGCTGTATGGTGCGGCCCGACACCGTCTTTGATTCACCCGAAATTATTATGTCGACAGGCCCTTGCCAAATGGAAATGCAAGGGGCGATTAAAAAAATCTGTTGATACCTATCGCGACAGAAATAAGGGAAATGAAGATATGCGTGGCGACTCCATTGTAGTGGAAAAGCATCATCGCAAGGCGGCCACAGGCATCGTAGCGCTGCTGCTGCCACTGCTCGAGGCGTCATCGCAGCGGCACACTGTTTCGATCTCCGGTCAATCGGGAAGCGGCAAAACCGAGACGGCGGTGGCGCTTTCTGATGCGCTCGCCGAGCATCATATCGCCTGCGCCATCTTGCATCAGGACGATTATTTTGTGCATCCGCCAAAAACCAACGACCGGGCCCGCCGCAATGATATCGACTGGGTCGGCCCGCAAGAAGTCAAGCTGACTCTCATGGACGAGCATGTGCACGCTTTTCTAGACGGAGAGCACGAGATTACGAAGCCGCTCGTCGACTATGAGAGTGACACGATCACAAGCGAGCTCATGATGTTCGGCGACGCACGCGTGCTGATCGCCGAGGGCACCTACACGACGCTCCTCAAGCACTGCAAAACCCATATCTTCATCGACAGGACATACCTTGAGACCCGCGAACACCGTGAGAAGAGGATGCGCGATGCGTCCGAGCTTGACCCGTTCATCGATCGCGTCCTCGAAATCGAGCATGGCGTGATCTCGTCGCACAAGCCGCGCGCTAAGATCATTATCGACACGCACTACAACGCGACTGCAGCGACCTGAGCGCTGCCGTCACTGACAACGCCATGCACATCATCTTTCTCAATCCTCAGGGCAATTTCGATCCCAGCGATTCCCATCTCACCGAGCACCCGGATTTCGGTGGACAGCTGGTTTATGTGAAAGAGGTCGCACAGGCCTTGGCCGCGGCAGGGCATCAGGTCGATATCGTGACACGACGTATCCATGATCCCGACTGGCCCGAGTTCGAAGCGGCGCTCGACCACTATCCCGATAGCGGGGACAATTTGCGCATCGTGCGCCTAGCCTGCGGCGGGCAGCGCTTCCTCAACAAGGAGCGGCTCTGGGAACATCTGTCTGAATTTTGCGACAATGTGGTGGCGTATTACGGTGACGCGGTTCCGGATTTCGCCACCGCCCATTATGCCGATGGCGGCTATTGCGCAGCTTTGCTGCAGCGGTCTCTGGGTCTCGGTTTTACCTTTACGGGCCATTCACTGGGCGCGCAGAAACTCGACAAACTCGGCATGTCGGAGGCCAATGCCCCAGACATCGAGGCGCGCTTCCGGTTTTCCAGCAGGATTGCCGCCGAGCGTCTCGCCATGCGCCGTGCCTTCCGCATCATCACCTCAACCGATCAGGAACGCCGGGAACAATATTCCCATCCGCTCTACGACGGCGCAGTTGACGTAAATGACACGGCCCGGTTCTCGGTCATCCCGCCAGGCGTCAATACGCAGATATTTACAACCGAGGCCGGAGACATCGACCGATTTTTGGCGTCGGACTTGCTAAGAGACGTTGTTTTCGCCGAACGCCCGATGATCGTCGTATCGAATCGGCTCGACGAGAAAAAGAATACGATCGGCGTCGTCGAGGCCTTCGCTGTATCTGAGACGTTGCGTCGGCGAGCTGACTTGCTTTTGTGTTTTCGCGGCATCGATGATCCGTTCGCGGAAATCGACCAGCTCCAAGCCCGGGAGCGTCAGGTGCTGGCGCCGGTCCTTAGGACGATCGAGAAAAGCGCTCTCCGGGACCAGGTTCATTTCCTGAATATTCCGTCCCAGCGGGCATTGGCGGCGACCTACCGCGCCGTCGCCGCGGGCGGAGGCGTTTTTGCCCTGACTGCCTTTTACGAACCATTTGGTCTTGCCCCCATTGAGGCGGCCGCCTGCGGGTTGGCGTGCGTTGCGACGCGTAATGGCGGCCCGTCGGAAATCTTCTCTGACGGCTCCGGTATTCTGGTCGATCCGGCCAAGCCGACCGATATCGCGCGGGGCCTTGTTGAGGCGCTGGAAAACCAAGCCAATCTTGCCCGGCGCGCCCGCCATCGTGTGCTCGCCACCTATACGTGGCGGAAAACGGCTGAAGGTTATTTATCTGTCATCGAGGAGGGCCTGCGGGTTACACGCACGACGGCGCCGGAAGTCCCGCCGTTAGACGCCTCCGATCTGATCGAGAAGCACTTGGCTCAAAAATGAGTTCGTTCGGCTAACCATCCGTCGCGAATGTCGGCAGATAGCCGGCATCCTGCCCCAGCATGTTGCGGTTAACGACCACGACGCCACGCTCGGTGATGTGGAAGCGCTGCCTGTCGATGCGCGAGTCCCCGCCGATCACGGTGCCGTCCGGCACAATGCAGCCATTGTCCAGTATGACGTGCTTCAACCGGCAGCCGGCGCCGATCTCGCAACCGGGCAATGCCAAAACCCCTTGCAGGTCGCATCCCTCGCCGACTTTCACATTCGAATAGAGAAGGCTTCGGTCGAGATCGGACTTGTTGATAATGCAGCCGCCGCTCACCATGGTGTCCTCCACCCGGCAGCGCTTTCCCGCACCCACGAAGCGTGCGGCGGGAAGTTGCGGCTGATAGGTGCGTATGGGCCAGTTCTGATCGTAAATGTCGATCGGCGGCGTGGCGGAGAGCACTTCCAAATTGGCTTCGTAATAGGCGTCGATCGTGCCGACATCCCGCCAGTAATTCGCGCCACCGGTCGCGGATGTGCGGAAAGGGTGAGTCTGGAGATGATCACCATGAGCTAGAGCGAAGGGGATGAGATCCTTGCCGAAATCGTGAGACGACGACGTGTCCGCCGCGTCGCGGTGCAACTGCTCCCGCAAATAATCGAAGGAGAAGACATAGATACCCATGCTGACAAGCGCCGAATCCGGCTCACCCGGCAATGTCTTCGGGTCGTCGGGTTTCTCGGCGAAATCGATCAGGCGGTCCGTCTCGTCGACCTGCATCACGCCGAACTGACCGGCTTCGTCTTTCGGGACCAGATTGCAGGCGATGGTGAAATCCGCATTGCTGTCGACATGCGCCGCAAGGGTCTCGCCATAGTCCATGGCGTAGATGTGATCGCCGGCAAGAATGAGCACATATTCGGGCTTGTAGCCCTCGATGATGTCGAGGCACTGGAATACTGCGTCGGCCGTACCCAGGTACCAGGACTCATCGTCAAGCCACTGCTGCGCCGGGATGATGTCGATGAATTCACCCTGCTCCGCGCTCAGCCCGCCCCAGCCCCGCAGCAGATGCTGAATGAGGGCATGCGACTTGTACTGCGTGAGGACGCAGATGCGCCGGATACCGGAATTGAGGCAGTTTGAAAGCGTGAAATCGACAATCCGGAACTTGCCGCCGAACGGCACTGCCGGCTTGGTTCGCCAATCGGTGAGGACCCCGAGGCGGCTGCCACGCCCGCCGGCCAGCACAAGCGCCAGCGTGTTGTGGGTGAGACGGCTGACAAAACGTTTCGCGGTGTTCGGCATTGCCTCATCAAGCCTCGCGCCAAAATAGCAGAATGGGACGGACGTGCATTGATGGGGATCAAATGCTTGATTGGCGGCTCAAGGCTGCGTCTGCGACCAGCCAGTGGTCGCAATCACCCAGTCTGCGCCCATGTCTGCTTATGGCACAAAGCGGACATTCCAGCCTGTGTGGTTGATATCCGCTTTCGGGGGTAAAGCAGACATCCGGACTGCAGGCGATGAGGGCCGCTGTTGACCCGAAGCAGACATGGCATGCGTTTGTAGACACTCTCAAAATTGGGCCATAAACTTCTTTGGATATTGATAAGCAAATGGTCGCTAGTCGCTTGCTCAATTGATTTCCAGTGAACGCGTATATCCGAGGACCTACCATGCCCTATAGCATGTCTGAATTGGCTGATGACGTTCGTTCCCTGTTAAATGCAGCACCGGTTTCCGAATGCTCTGACGAGATTTGCGGCGTTCTGAGAAATGCGCTTACGGACGAAAGCTTCACATCAGCGCATTTGCAAGAGCGTGAAGCTGACGAGCATCCACGCGAGATACTCTACGAGGACCCGGAACTCGGTTTTTGCATCTGTGGCCACGTTTACGCTGGCGAAGCAATCGGTCAGCCGCACGATCATGGCCCCAGCTGGGCAATTTACGGCCAGGCCAGTGGCACAACCGAAATGACTGACTGGGAGATCGTCGAACCAGGAAGTGGTGACAGTCCGTCGCTGGTCAGGCCTAGGAAGACCTACGTGATGAATCCGGGCGATGCCCATTTCTACAATGTCGGTGACGTGCATTCGCCGAAGCGGACAGCACCGACTCGACTGATCCGTATTGAGGGCAAAAATCTTGACGAGGTAACGCGCTCAAATATCGCCGCGTTCCTCGATTAATTGTCATTTGGTTTTACTCGAAACCTCATATCCAGCAGGTTCACGTCCGCTTTCGGGGGTAAAGCCTGACCTGTTGCCTAAAAACTGGACCAATCAACTGGGCTGGTCACCTGTGGAAAAAGGTCAAAACTGTGGAAGATGAGGAATGGAATCGCCGCTTAGAGGAGCCGGACCCCCTTTACAAGGATCAAGGCGCCTGCATGGTCGTGAAATTCGCTAACGGCACTGTGCTGACCGCCGACATTGCCGTCTCCAATGCCGATCTGCGCGGGCTGTTCC
>CALZIL010000181.1 GCA_945787495.1 uncultured Afifella sp.
GGACTGCTTGAGCCGGAAGATGCCGAGCGATATGCCAAGATCTGCGCCCGTGCGTTGACGGCGACGCTCAAGTCCGATGATTGATGCCGTTGACATGGCAACGGGCGTCAATACCGGCGGCGGTAGACTTGGCCTAAACCCGCTGGCTTCGTGTCTAACGGCTAGTAGCGGCCACAGACGCCCTCTCAGGCGCGCAACGGGATTGTCATGAAGGATTGCCCGGTTGGGCCTGACGCGCGTCAGCGGGCGTTTATGGCAGGTTCAAGCCGCAACCATCACTGCTGATGCTTCGCCGTCCATTCGCGGGCCATGAGCTGGGCCTCGGCGATCTGGTCCGGGGTCATGCACTTAGCCTCGGCGATCTGGTCCGGGGTCATGCACTTAGCCTCGGTGATCTGGTTCGGGGTCATGCACTTAGCCTCGGCGATCTGGTCCGGGGTCATTAGCCTGACGACGATATCCCTCGCTTTCTGCGCCTCCTCGAAACCCTGAGCGGCCGCAAGGGTGAACCACATGTGCGCGGAAACGTAGTCCTGCGGCACGCCCCGGCCTTCGCGGTTCATTTGGCCAAGGTTATACTGCGCATCGGCATGGCCCTGCTCGGCGGCCTTTCGGAACCACTTCGCCGCCGCGGCATAATCCTGCGGCATGCTCAAGCCCTCGGAGTACATCCCGCCCATGAAGTACTGCGCGTCGGCATCGCCCTGCTCGGCGGCCATGCGATACAACTTCAGCGCTTCCGCATCGTCCTGCGGCACGCCCCGGCCTTCGTAGTTCATTTGGCCAAGGTTGTACTGCGCCTCGGCATGGCCCTGTTCGGCGGCCTTCCGAAACCACTTCACCGCTTCAACATCATTCGGCGGCACGCCGCGGCCGGCGGCATACATGACGCCAAGTTCGTTCTGGCCATCGGCATCGCCCTGCTCCGCAGCTTCGCGATACCATTTTGCCGCTTCGCCATCGTCCTCGGGCACGCCCTCGCCCCCGGCGTAAATGTAGCCGAGGGTGTATTGCGCTTGGGGATTACCCTGTTCCGCAAGCGGCCGCAAAAATACCAGCGCCGTCGCGTAATCGCCGCGTTGATACGCGGCCATGCCATCCTCAAATGGCTCCGCGCTAGCCGGCACCCGCTTTCTAGCGGAAAATTGTGGCCACAGACGACGCATCGCGGAATGCATTCATCTGACCCCCTAGTTTCAGTTACCAGCATGACGGCTGCCTAACGCAGGGTAAAGATTAGCTATTCGACATATCCACAGGTGACGACCGGCACAAACGCCCGCACAGGCGCGCAACCGGATTGCCATGGAATTGGGTGCGCGGTTCCTATCGGTGCGATGCTGAAACCGGATAAAGTGTGCACATGTGCGGCCGATTCACCCAAGCTTACACTTGGCAGGAAGTCCGGGATTTCTTCGACCTGATCGGTTCGGCTCAGAATCTAGAGCCCCGCTACAATATCGCCCCGACGCAGCAGATCGATGTCGTCTACACTCCCGATGACACACGGCTGCTGGCGAGTATGCGCTGGGGGCTTATCCCGCCCTGGTGGAAGAAGACGGCAAAGGAAACACCGTCCACGTTCAATGCGAGGGCTGAGACTGTTGCAGAGAAGCCGTTCTTCCGGTCAGCCTTCAAGCGACAACGCTGCATCATTCCTGCTTCCGGCTTCTATGAATGGTTCAGTGCGGGAAAGGGCCAGCCCAAACAGCCTCATTACATCTCCGCAAAGGATGGCTCGCCGCTTTCCTTTGCCGGCCTGTGGAGCCGATGGCGGGACATTGAAACGGACGAGGAAGTCCTCTCAGCCACCATCATCGTGACGAATGCTAACGAGACCCTGCGCCCCATACACGACCGGATGCCGGTCATTCTTGAGCCTGACAGCTTCAAAGCTTGGCTATCCGGTAAAGCGGGAACAGAATTGCTCGCTCCGGCGGCAGACAAAAAGCTGACAAGCTGGCCAGTCTCGACCCGCGTCAACAAGACCGGCAGCGCAGATGACGCATCGCTGATTGTGGCGGTGAATTGACGCTGGCGCGCTTGCAATAATCAGGCGGTCTTGCCCATAAAGAGCTTCTCTGTTGCAGTCACGGAAAAGCTTGTGCCAGCCTTGCAGCCATCATGACAGCCGAACCTGAGGTAACCGATTTGCTGGAGCGGTATAACTGCCCCCTTACGCCTACTGTCGTGCGTATGCGGTTCTGGGGCGCAATCAATAGCCCTGCTGCGCGCATTTCCCCCATTGAAGAATTTGATGCTCTGTGGCGCGGCAAAAGGCGGCGCTTTGAGACCGAGGACGAAGCGCAAGCCTTCTATGATGTGATGATCCGCTTCTGGAACGCCCTTGCTGAAAACCGGTCAGCCGGCACGCCCGTCGCCTTCGCTGTGCGGTCGGGTCTGAAAACGATAGACGACCTCAAGAGTGCAATCGCCTCTCGTCACGCGGAACTTGAAGATGGGTTTTTCAGCGGCTTCATCGGAAGCTTGCGCCGCCACGATCCGGTGGATAGCCGCATCAGCGGCAACATCGATAAGCTGTCGGACGTAATCGAAGAGATGGTGGAATTGTTAGAAGGCCCCATCGGCCCCAGCAATGCAAACAAGGTGCGCAGTCGGTTCGTTACGTTAGACAAGCGGGCGCAGAAACTCGTCAATCAGCTTGTCATGCAGACGAGAGTCGCGGCACGCGTTGGTCACTCGGTGCATTAGGGTATTGTCGCCACAGACGCCCACACAGGCGCGGAACAGCTTTGCTGTGAAGAGAGCGGGATGCCCGAAAGGGCGTGATGCGCGTCAGCGGCGATCTATGGGCCGGGGGGACTAACATATCAAAACGCTGATATTTCAATGTTTTAGGTACATTAAAAATAGGCTTTTCAAGGCAACCATCGGTATTAAGAATGCGGGTCACCGGCGGCCGCAGCCATCACCGCTGATGCTTCGCCATCCAATCGCGGGCCATGCGCTGGGCCTCGGCGATCTGGTCGGGGGTCATGCGTTTGGCGACTATCTCTCGGCCGTCCTGCGCCTTTTCGTGACCCTGCGCGACCGCAAGGCTGAACCACATGTGCGCGGAGACGTTGTCCTGCGGAACGCCTTCGCCAATGGCGTAGGAAACGCCGAGGTTGTTCTGCGCCTAGGCATAACCCTGCTCGGCGGCAGTACGGTACCACTTCACCGCCTTAGCATCGTCCTGCGGCACGCCCTCGCCGTTGGCGTACAAGACGCCGAGGTTGAACTGCGCCGCGGCATCCCCGTGTTCGGCGGCCATGCGATACCACTTCGCCGCTTCGGCATAGTCCTGTGAAACGCCCCGGCCTTCGTCATACATGGTGCCAAGGTTGAATTGCGCTTTAGCATCACCCTGCTCGGCGGACATGCGATACCACTTCACAGCCTCGGCATCGTCCTGCGGTACGCCCCTACCATTTTCGGACATGACGCCGAGGTTGAACTGCGCTTCGGCATCGCCTTGCCCGGCAAGCAGCTGCCAGATTTGCAGCGCAGTCGCATAGTCGCCTCGATTATACGCGGCCAAGCCATCCTCATACGGCCCCGCATTTGCTGGAACCGCGAGTGCCATGATGGCCAGCGCTAGAAACCCGCTTCGGAGAAGGGCTTTCATCGGTTCTGCCTAGTATCAGTCACCAGCATGACGGCTGTCAGGCGCAGGGTAAAGGTAGCGTCGGCGGCGTCACCATTCCGCCATTTTTCCGCCAAACGCACAAAAAAACGCACAAAAAACTGACCTGAAGAACGGCCATTAACGCATAAGTCATTGATTTCATTGGCTGGGGAACCTGGATTCGAACCAGGACCGACGGAGTCAGAGTCCGTTGTTCTACCGTTAAACTATTCCCCATCGCTGACCGGCGGCGGTGGCCGCGTCGCGCGAATTGGCCGCTATATAGCGTCAGCCTTGCGCCTTGCAAAGACCAATGATCGGTGGCGCCTGCCTGATTTGTCCCCCGGCATTTGCCAATCGGCCCATGCCTGCTATCGTTGCGCCAACGCAAGCAGGCGGGCGCGGCGTTTATGCCATGCGCCCGGGTCAGGCGAGCAGAACATGAATAAGGACGCGGATGCGGGCCAAGCCCCATCTGGGTCCGGCCAGGTGGATGCCGGTGACGGCGGTGAGCGCAAGCAGGCGGGCATGGCGAATGCGCCCCCCGATGCGCCCCGAGCCGCGGCAGACAACCCACCGGCTCCGATGAACAAGACCGGCGGCGCACATTGTGTGCACGGCCCGCCGGTCGGCCCACGGAGCCACGAGGGGAGCCACAAGGCCGGGCGCCAAAGCCAGCAACGCCGTTACCAGCGGCGGCGAAGCGGCCGGTTCAGCACCGGGCCGTTTTATGCCGCGCTTGATCTGGGCACCAACAATTGCCGGCTGCTGGTCGCCGAACCGCGCGGCGATTCCTTCAAGGTGGTCGATTCCTTTTCCCGCATCGTCCGGCTCGGCGAGGGCATGACCCAGACCGGCAGGTTGCACAAGGACGCCATGAACCGAACGATTGCGGCGCTCAGGATCTGCCGCTCGAAGATCCAGAGCCGCGACGTGGCTGGCGTGCGCATGATCGCCACCGAAGCCTGCCGCCAGGCTGAAAACGGCGAGCTGTTTTTGGGACGCGTGCGCAACGAACTTGGCCTTGAACTGGAGGTGATCGAACGGCGGACGGAGGCGCAGCTTGCCGTGGCCGGCTGCCGCACGCTGCTCGATCCGGAGACCGACGGCGCGCTGCTCTTTGATATTGGTGGCGGATCGTCGGAAATCGTCTGGCTGGACCGGCGCAAGACGCGCCGCCAGCGCGGCCTCATCCGGGCCTGGGTTTCGCTGCCGATCGGCGTGGTGACGCTCGCCGAACGCCATGGCGGCGTCGATGTCGATCATCATGCCTTCGAAGCCATGATCGCCGATGTGCGCGAGGCATTTGGCGCGTTCCGCGCCCGTCACGCGCTGGCCACCGCGATCGCCGAGCGCAATTTCCATTTCCTTGGAACGTCGGGCACCGTCACGACGCTGGCCGGGGTTCACCTCAACCTGGCACGCTATGATCGCCGCTATGTCGACGGGTTGTGGATGCACGATGACGACATTGAGCGGATGATGGCGAAGATCCGCTCGATGGACTACCAGATGCGGGCCGCCAATCCGTGCATCGGCCGCGAACGGGCCGATCTGGTGCTCGCCGGATGCGCGATCTTCGAGGCGATCCGGCGTGAATGGCCGTGCCGGCGCCTGCGTGTCGCCGACCGCGGATTGCGCGAAGGAATCCTGGTGCAGTTGATGCGCGCCGATGGTCATCTGCGATCGCGCCGGACAAAAACCGGACGTGGAGATGGCGCGCGGCATCGCAACGAGCGCAAAAGCGCTCAACCGGCCGGGGACAGCCCTCGTGAGTAAGGGCGGCGCAAGCGGCGCGGGGGCCGGTCATCGCGGCCTGAAGACCAAGGTCAAATCAGGCCGCAAGAAAGCCTCGTCGCGGCAATGGCTGGAACGCCAGCTCAACGATCCTTACGTCGCCCGGGCCAGGCATGATGGCTATCGTTCGCGGGCCGCCTACAAGCTTCTGGAGATCGACGCGCGCTACCGCCTCATAAAACGGGGGATGCGGGTCGTCGACCTCGGCGCGGCGCCGGGCGGCTGGTCGCAGGTCGCGGCGGCAAAGACCGGCTCGAGCGCCGCCAGGCCGCTTGTCGTGGCGATCGACTATCTTGGCATGGAGCCGCTGGCCGGCGTCGTCGTGCTTGAAAAGGATTTCCTTGATGACGACGCCCCGGATCTGTTGCGCGAGGCGCTTGGCGGCGAAAAGGCCGATCTGGTGCTCTCCGACATGGCGGCGCCGACGACCGGCCACAAGGCGACGGATCATCTGAGAATCATCGGCCTGTGCGAAGTGGCGGCTGATTTTGCCCGCCAGGTGCTGGCGCCGGGCGGTCATTTTCTGGCCAAGGTATTCCGCGGCGGCACCGAGCACAAATTGCTGACCGATCTGAAGCGCGATTTTGCCAGGGTCGTCCACGTCAAGCCGCCGGCCAGCCGCGCCGACAGCGCCGAGCTTTATCTGCTGGCGATGGATTTTCGCGGTTGATCAGGCGCACGCCAACCATTCCCAATCCGCAACACGCGTGATAGGCACCCGTGCCAACCCCAATGTCGATTCGACATCGTTGCGGCCCAGTCGCGGGCCTCGTTCCGCTTATCCGGCAGCGCCGTTCCGGC
>CALZIL010000182.1:0-6206 GCA_945787495.1 uncultured Afifella sp.
CTGCCATGCCGACGCCGAGCGGGATGCCGGTGATGACCACGTCGCACGGCGTCTGTCTGCAGCCGTCAGGCGCCCAGCGTCGCCTCGGCGACTTTGCGGAATTCGTCATCGGTCATCAGCCGCTTGTGCTTCAGACCCCAATCCTTGACCGCAAGCAGCACGTCCATGGCCTGTTTTTCATCGGCCGTGATCTGGAAACGCGCCAGCCGGTCGTTGACCGAGTCGATTCCCGATCCCTTGCCCATGACAATTTCCGGCTCCTTCTGGCCGACCATGCGCGGACGGAACGGGAAGACCTCCGTCTGGTGCTCCTCACCGCAATTAAGCAGCCAGTTGACGATGATGCCGGATTCGACGCGGAACAGGTCATCGCCGACGACCGGCCGGTTGGAGGGAACCTTGACGCCGGAAATGTCGCGAACCAGATCGGCGAGGGATTTGAGTTTGTCGATCCTGATGCCGATGTCCTTGTCGTAAAGCGTCTTGAGCGCCATGACCGTTTCTTCCATCGGCACATTGCCGGCGCGCTCGCCAAGGCCGAGAACCGTTGAGTGGATCACTTCAACACCTTCTGCCAACGCCATGATGGTGTTGGCGACTCCCAGCCCGTAGTCCTGGTGGAAATGCGCCTCAAGCGGCTTCTTGATGCGCTGTTTCACGGCGCGGACGAAGTATGGCATGGCATGGATCGAGGTCGCACCCATCGTGTCGACTAAAGCCAGGGCGTCCATATGGCCCTCAGTCCCGACCCGCTCGATCAGGTCGAGGACCCATTTGAGCTCCGAGCGGCTGAAATCGATCGGGAAGAAAACGACCTTCAGGCCGTTGTCATGGGCAAATTTCGTCGACTCGATCGACAGTTCGACGGCGCGTTCGAATTCCCAGCGATAGCCGAGTTCAATGAGATGCTGGCTTGAGGGCACTTCCATCACCACGCCGGTGACGCCGGCGTCGACCGCGCGCTGAACATCGTCGACCATGCACCGAGAGAACGAGAAGATTTCCGGTCCAAGATTGCGCTTGGCGAGATCGGCGACGACCCTGGCGTCCTGGTGCGAGACGACCGGCATGCCAGCTTCGATGCGGTGGACGCCGGCCTCCGCCAACGCTTCCGCGATGCGGATCTTGTCGTCATAATCAAAGGCCACGCCGGTCTGCTGCTCGCCATCGCGCAGCGTCACGTCGTGAACCTGGATCTCGTCCGGAAAGTTGATCTCGGAGACCACTTCAGGGGCAAAGTTCCATTGGCTGGTCAGCCAGTTGTCGGTTTTCCAGGGGGTCGCACTCATTACGTGTCTCCTTCAGGCGCGGGCCGGCAAGCGGTGGCCGCGACCGCGCGTCGTGCCCCGTTTGCCAACGACGTTTTCCAGTGGGCAGATACTAGGCTTCGCCGGGCGGTGCAACTCAGATAATCAATTGACCGACTCACCCGGACGCACAATCAAAACACTTCCGACGTTAGCCGAAAGTGCCGGGCCGGGTCTTTCGGCATAGCGCTGCCCATAACGAACCCGTTTCATCTCAAAACGCCGGTTATATGAGGCAGAATTTGCACCCCCGGCCTGAATGCGGCAAGAGCATGTTCAGGATTGGGCTTTTGCAGCTTATTCCCGATATCCAATATTGCCGCATTATTGCCAAGTAACGCTGCGACACCTGTTACCGAACTGACACAATTGATTCGCAAATGCCTAAAAGCCAGGCAATTGAGGAGGAATTCTGTTGCCGAATTGGCCGGTTCATGGCTTGAACAGGTACTGGCCGGTGAACGGTGTTATAACGATTCCAATTTTCGGGAACAGAATGATGTCTTCTTCGCGCAAATGTCTTCTCGCGGCCTCAGCGGCGGCGATCACGCTTGCCACTGTCTCGGCGGCACAGGCCGGCGGCTTCGCGTTGCGTGAACAGAGCGCTTATGGCCAGGGCATGTCGTTTGCCGGTGTTGCCGCCGGCGGCAGCTTGTCGTCGATGTTTTGGAATCCGGCGACGCTCAGCCAGGTCATGGGGCTGGAATTTGAATCGGGAATCAGCGGCATCATTCCGATTTCCGAAGTCTTGGTGACCACCGGGGCCGGATCGCCGTTCGACGAAGGCGACATCGGCCAGGATGCGCTGGTGCCGAATTCCTACGCGGCCTATCGCGTCAACGACAAGATCATCGTCGGTGTTGGCATCAACGGCGCGTTCGGGCTGTCGACGGAGTACAATCCGGGCGGCGTGATCGCCACGAACGGCATCGCCGGCGTTTCCGACATATTCTCGCTGAACGTCAATCCGAATGTCGCCTACCAGATCAACGACTATGTGACGATCGCGGCGGGCCTGCAAATTCAATATTCCGACGCCGAGATCAATCCGGTTTTGGCCCACCCAATAGCAGGACTTGGACTTCTGGACGGCGATGACATTTCGTTCGGCTTTACTGCCGGCGTTCATATCATGGCGTCGGAGAACACCGAGATCGGCCTTGGTTACCGGTCCTGGCAAGAGGTGGACCTGGACGGGACATTCGCCGTAGCCGCTTTTGGTCCGGCTTTTGCCAGCACGGCATCGCTTGAATTGCCCGACATGGTGACCTTTGGCATCAGGCACAAAATCAACGATTACTGGCGGGTGATGGCCGGTGTCGAATGGACCAACTGGAGCCGTTTCGATACGGTGGTCGTCACTGGCGGTCCAGCGCCGGTATTATTGCCGTTCGATTACAATGACGGCTGGTATTTCTCCGCCGGTGCCGAATATATGTGGAATGACCAGCTGACGTTGCGCGGCGGCGTCGGCTGGGAACTCTCACCGCTCGACAACGCCAATCGGACCTTCCGCCTGCCTGACGATGATCGCCTGTGGCTGTCGGCCGGCGCCAGCTACAAGGCCAATGACCGCTATTCCTTTGATGTCGGCTATTCGTTCCTGACGACGTTTGACACGCAGATTGTGCCGGCAACCGCTGGCGGTCCGTCGGGAAATGTTTTTTGGGGCGGCGAAGCCGACGCCAATGTGCACATTCTTTCGGCGGCGCTGAAGGTCAAGCTTGGCGGCCATTCCGGGCCGTAGGCGGAAGAACAGATGATGGGTAAATACTGAGAACGGGGCGGACCACTCGGAACCAAAAAAAAGGGCCGGGAACCAACCCGGCCCGATTTTTTTGCCTCATCTTTGCTCAGAACGCGGCCGGCACCAGGCCGCCATCAATTAGGATATTCTGGCCGGTGATATAGCCGGCATGGGCAGAGCATAAAAATGCGCAGGCCTGGCCGAATTCAGCGGCATTACCGAAGCGCTTGGCGGGGATCGCGTTGATCTGCTGCGCCCGCATCTCGTCGACCGAAATACCGGCCTTTTCAGCACCGGCCTTGATGTTGGCGCGCAGCCGGTCGGTCTCCATCTTGCCCGGCAGGATATTGTTGATCGTCACATTGTTGCCGGCGATCTGGCGGCTGACACCGGCGAGGAACGCGGTCAGACCGGCACGGGCGGCGGACGACAGATCAAGGCCCGGCACCGGCATTTTCACCGTCAGCGATGTAATATTGACGATGCGGCCGAACTGGCGCTCGATCATGCCGTCGGCAACCGCCTGAATCATCTCAATCGGCGTCACCATGTTGCCGATGGCGCCGTCGATCATCGCCTGCCGGTCCAGTTGGCGAAAATCGCGCAGCGGCGGGCCGGCATTGTTGTTGACCAGAATATCAACGTCACCGGCGGCATCGAGCAGGGCCTTCTGGCCATCGGCGGTGGCGACATCGGCGGCGACCGGGGTGATTTTCGCGCCGGACGCATCGGCGATTTCCTTTGCGGTTCTGGCCAGAACATCCGCGTCGCGGCCATTGATGACGACATGACAGCCGGCTTCGGCCAGTGCCTCGGCGCAGCCGCGCCCCAGACCACGACTCGACGCGCAGACGATCGCAGTCTTGCCGGAAATTCCCAGATCCATCGAAGTCCTCCCTTTGCGGCCGCCAATCTAACCGGATCGGCGCCGGCGTCCATCGGAAAGCAACCGACGTGCCGCATCTTGTGCCACAACCTCGTTCGGCTTAAGCGCTTGGCGATGAAAAATGACCTTCCGAGCTTTGCCGATATCGAGGCCGCGGCGCACCGCATCGCCGGCAAGGCCGTGCGCACGCCGCTGCTTAATGCGCCGGTCCTGTCGGAACGTTTCGGCGGGCAGATATTCCTCAAGCCGGAATGTCTGCAGCGCACCGGATCCTTCAAGTTCCGCGGCGCCACCAACGCGATAGCCGCGCTGGGCGAGGCGGCCCAACGCGGTATCGTCGCAGGGTCGTCCGGTAATCACGCGCAAGGGATCGCCGAAGCGGCGCGGCTGACCGGTGTGCACGCGACAATCGTCATGCCGTCCGATGCGCCGGAAGCCAAACGGGCCCGCACGCAGGCGTCCGGCGCGACGATCGTTGCCTATGACCGGGCTACGGAAGACCGGGAGGCGATCGGCATGGCTATTGCCGAACGGAGTGGCGCGACGTTCATTCATGCCTATGACAATGCCGATGTGATCGCCGGGCAGGGCACAGTCGGCCTGGAGATCGCCGACGACTGTGCGGCCCTCGGTGTGACACCCGATATGGTCCTGGTGAGCTGCTCCGGCGGTGGGCTGACCGCCGGGACGGCTCTGGCGGTGAGCGAGCGTTACCCGGATGCCGGCATTTACACGGTCGAGCCGGAAGGTTTCGACGACTACCGGCGCTCGCTGCAGGCCGGTCACATCGTCGCCAACGAGAAAATGTCCGGGTCGGTCTGCGATGCGCTGATGGTGAGGGAGCCCGGCCGGATCGGCTTCGCCATCAACAAGGAGCGACTTGCCGGCGGGCTGGCCGTTTGCGATGAGGCGGCGTTGCGGGCAGTCGGCTTTGCTTATGAGCAATTGCGGTTGATCGTCGAGCCAGGCGGCGCGGTGGCGCTTGCCGCCTTGCTCAGCGGGCAGATCGATGCGGCCGGCAAGACAGTCATTGTCGTCCTTTCCGGCGGCAATATCGACGATGCCGTGTTGCAGACGGGAATCGCGGCCTACCGGTCGAATTCGTGACGCAACAGGCGGGCGAGGGACCAGAAGCGGCGTCGTCCTATGCCGCCCGGTCTGCGGCGTTTTCCGCGGCGATCTTTTTTGCCGTCGGCATCTATCTGCCGTTCTTTCCGGTGTGGATGGCCGGCAAGGGGCTGAGCGAACCGCAAATCGCTTCGGTCATCGCCGCGCCGCTGTTCATCCGCGCCGTTCTCGGCCCCTTGCTCGCCGGCTTCGCCGATCGCTTCGGCACATTGGGGCGGGCTGCCACGGTCTACGCGGCAGCTACGGCGGTCGTCTTCCTGCCGATGGCGGCGCTGCCAATCTATGCCGTGATCCTTATCTTTTCCGCCGCTGCGATGATCTTCTGGACGGCATTGATACCGCTGGGCGATGCCATCATCGTTGCCGGTGTGCGCCGGCATGGCCTCGATTATGCCCGCGTGCGGCTGTGGGGATCGGTCGCCTTCATTGCGGGTAATTTCGCTGCCGCCGAGGTGGTCGGCCGGGTCGGCGGGGCGGGCGTTTTCACCCTGCAGGTGGTCGCCTTTTTTGCCGGCAGCGTTGCGGCGCTGTTTCTGCCGCTCGTGCGCGACGTGCCGGAGGCGCAGGGAACGGCAGGCTTTAGGCGGGCCTTCGGCGATCCGGTTTTGCGACGGGCGATCCTCGCCGCCGGCGTGATCATGGCAACCCATGGCGCCTATTACGCGTTCGGCACGCTCTATTGGCGTTCGCTGGGCTTCGGTGACCGGACGATCGCCGGCCTGTGGGCGTTCAGCGTGCTGATCGAGGTGGCGCTGTTCTGGTTTGCGCGACGTCTCAGCGGCTGGGGCGCCCGGCGCTTCCTGCTGGTCGGCGGCGCGGCGGCAATCGTCCGCTGGGCGTTGTTTCCGCTGCTGACGGTTCCCGCGGCGGTCTATGTGCTGCAAATGCTGCATGCTCTGACATTTGCGGCGACCCATCTCGGTGTCATGATGGCAATTGGTGCGGTCGTGACGCCCGGCCACACGGCGCGCCTGCAGGCCAGCCATCAAATGACCGCCGGGCTGCTTTTGGCAATGGCGACGGTCGCCGCCGGGCCGCTTTATCGCAGCGCGCCGCAACTGGCGTTCTGGGCAATGGCAGGTCTCGGCGCTTTGGGGTTTGTCGTCGCCTTCGGCCTCAGGCGCGGACTTCAGCCCCA
>CALZIL010000182.1:6263-12720 GCA_945787495.1 uncultured Afifella sp.
ATGAAGCCACGCGCCCGCGCCTCGCGCATCATGTCGAGGGATTCCGTCAGGCCGCCGGCCTTGTCGAGCTTGATATTCACGGCATCGTATTTGCCAACAAGCCGCTCCAGATCGGCCGCGACGTGGGCGCTTTCGTCGGCGCAAACCGGCACCGCATGGGTGATCTGCGTCAGCAGGCCATCCTCGCCGGCTGGCAATGGCTGCTCGACCAGCGCCACGCCGGCCTCGGCACAGGCCGTCATGTTTTCGATGAAATTGCCGTCGCTCCAGGCTTCGTTAGCATCGACGATCAGGCGGGCATCGGTGGCGGCGCGCACGGCGGCGATGCGGGCCGCATCGCCGTCACCGCCCAGTTTGAGCTTGAGAAGCGGATAATGCGCTGCCTGCCGGGCGGCCTCGCTCATAGCCTCGGGCGTGCCCAGGCTGAGCGTGTAGGCGGTCTGCACCGGTTTCAGTGCCGCGTGACCGCAGCGCTCGGCGACGCTGATGCCGCTGCGCTTGGCCTCCAGATCCCACAGCGCGCAATCGAGCGCGTTGCGGGCGGCACCGGCCGGCATTGCTTTTTTGAGCGCCTGCCGGTCGGGCGTCTCGCCCAGAATTGCTTGTCCGATTGCCGCAACGACGCTTTGCGGCGTCTCGTCATAGCGCGAATAGGGCGCGCATTCGCCGCGTCCGGTATGCGTCCCGTCGGATATTTCGGCAACGACGACGACCATCTCCGTGCGACTGCCGCGGGAGATGGTGAACTCACCCGCGATCGGCCAGGTTTCCATCGCAACGGAGACGGTCAGGCTCATGCGGAAAACTGCGCCAGGATGTGATCGGCGATCCGGCCGGAACCACCGGCAAAGCGCACCGGATCAACTGTTGGCACACCATGTTCGCCTTCAAGTGCTGCGAGCAGGTCTTGCGCCGCTGCTTCGTCAAGTGCGGCAGTGTTGACCGAAAGGCCGACACAGCGGATGGCGGGATTGGTCAGGCTGCCGAGACGAATGGTCAGGTCGATGACTTCGCCGATCGTCGGTAGAGGGTGATTGACATTGCGCATAGTGGCGCGCGTCGGCTCGTGACAGACAATGATGGCGTCTGGCTGGGCGCCGTGCAGGAGTCCGAGCGAGACACCGGCAAAAGCGGGATGAAACAGCGATCCCTGTCCCTCAATGACGTCCCAATGGTCGTCGGCGGCGTCCGGTGACAGCCATTCGACCGCGCCGGAAATGAAATCAGCAGGCACGGCGTCGATGGCGATGCCGCGCCCGGCGATCAGAACTCCGGTCTGGCCGGTGGCGCGAAAATCGGCGTCGGCCCCGGCTGCGCGCAAGGCCGTCTCCATGGCAAGCGCAGTATATTTTTTGCCGGTTGCACAGTCGGTGCCGACGGTCAGAAGCCGCTTGCCACTGCGTTTGACGCCGCTGCCGGTAGCGAAGCTCCGGTCGGCGTGGCGGACATTGTGTAGCTCGACACCTGCCTTCGCCGCCGCCTGCCTGATGGCAGGGATCGATTCAAGCCGGATATGCAGGCCGCTGGCGACAGCCATGCCGGCGTCAATCGCTTCGACGATGGAGGAGATCCAGTGGTCGGGCAGGACACCACCGGGATTGACCGCGCCGATGACGAATGTCCGCGCTCCGTTGCTCGATGCATCTGCAATCGTCATGTCGGGTAGGCCGGTATCGGCCTGACAGCCCGGCAAACGGACCTGGCCGATGCACCAGTCGGGCCGCCAATCGACGATGCCGACGGCCGTCTTGGCGGCCAAATGATCGGGAACATCGCCGAGAAACAGTATGTAGGGCGTGTCAATCATTCCGGGACTGTTGCCTTCCTGCGCTTGTTGATGGCCATGCGAGTCGGGCACACTCGCCGCAATGGCGCGCCTTGCCTGTCATCTGCCTATCATGGCGGCGCGGCCTTCGTCAGTATCGAAACGCCCGATCGGGCGGACCCGGCAGAGGCGGAATGACGGCAGCAACACTTGACCATCGATGGAGTGCGGAGGATCTCAGCCTCCAGCCGGCCGGCGCCTGGGTAATTGAATCGGCGCGGAAGCTGGAAGTGGCGTTGCGCGACGCCACCGGCCGGGAGTCATTTACGACCGCTGGTATGCTGGCGATCGATCTTGGGGAGGTGATCGAACTCGACACGGCCGGGGCGTTCCTGCTGGTGCGGCTGGAGCGGGCATGGCAGGCGGCCGGCGGATCGGTGCAATGGCGTGGCGGCGATCCGGCGCGCCAGGCATTGATCGGCAGGGTTCGGGTGGCGCTCGGCGAAGACGAGGCGATGCCCGAGCCGCCACCGCAAAGCATCGTCGTCGATGTTGGCGAAGCGGTCATAACGGTCGGCACCGACATGCAGCGGTATTTGCGTATCCTCGGCGCCGTTGTCGTGGAAGGCTTTGCCGGCCTTTTCGGAAAAACACCATTCCGCGGCGCGTCGGTCATCAAGCAGATGGAATATGCCGGCTTCAGGGCCGTGCCGATCATTTTGCTGATGTCATTTCTGATTGGCGGCATCATCGCCCAGCAAGGCGCATTTCAGTTGCGCTTCTTCGGGGCGGAGATCTTCACGGTCGATCTGGTCGGCATCCTGGCGCTGCGCGAAGTCTCAATCCTTTTAACCGCCATCATGGTGGCCGGCCGCTCCGGCAGTGCGATCACCGCCGAACTCGGCTCCATGCAGATGCGTGAGGAAATCGACGCGCTACGTGTGATCGGCATGAACCCGATCAACGTGCTGGTTCTGCCGCGGGTCATCGCACTGATACTGGTGCTGCCGCTTTTGGCGTTTCTGTCCGACCTCATGGCGCTTTTCGGCTCTATGATGACATTGTGGTTCTATTCCGACATCGCTCCGAACGTCTTCCTGACGCGCCTGCGCGGGGCGATCGATTTCTCGACGTTCTTCTCGGGGCTCTTCAAGGCGCCGTTCATGGCGATGATCATCGGCCTCGTCGCCTGTACGGAGGGCATGGCGGTGCGCGGCAGCGCCGAATCACTGGGCCGGCACACCACCGCAGCGGTGGTCAAATCGATCTTTTTGGTCATCGCAGTCGATGGTGTCTTCGCCGTCTTCTACGCGGCGATCGATTTCTAGGAATCAGTTTACGATGAACATGGCCATGGCAAGACCTGAAGCCCTCATATCGGTGCGCGGCCTGACCGTCGACTTCGGTGGTCCGACAATTCTGGAAAACGTTGACCTCGACATTTACCGCGGCGAGATCGTGGCGATCGTCGGAGGGTCGGGCACTGGCAAGTCGGTTCTGATGCGGTCCATTCTCGGCCTGGTGCGGTGCCAGTCGGGAACCGTTGAAGCCTTCGGCACGAAAATCACCGACTTGGGCTCTGAGGAACGGCTGGAAAACCGCTGGGGCGTCCTCTTCCAGCAAGGCGCACTGTTTTCGTCGCTGACCGTGTCGCAGAATGTCGCCGTGCCGATGCGCGAATATCTCGATCTGCCGCAACCGCTGCTTGATGCGCTGGTCTGCCTGAAGATCGAATTGGTCGGCCTTGAAGCTGCCGATGGCGCGAAATATCCCTCGGAGCTTTCGGGCGGCATGACCAAGCGCGCCGCCCTGGCGAGAGCCCTGGCGCTCGATCCCGACATCGTCTTTCTCGACGAGCCGACATCCGGCCTTGACCCGATATCGGCTTCGGCCTTCGATGAACTCGTCATGGTAACCCACGACCTCGACACACTGCGCGAAATCGTCGACCGAATCGTGGTTATTGGCGACAAACGCGTGCTGGTGGAAGGGGACATGGCGAAGATGCAGCGATTCGACCATCCCTGGGTCAGGAACTATTTCACCGGCAGACGTGCTCATGCGGCGTTTGGGGGCGCGAGCGCATAATGGAGAGCAGGGCCAATACCGCATTGATCGGCGCCTTCACGCTGGGCGTGGTGGCGCTTGCCTTTGTCTTTATCTACTGGCTGGCGCGCGACAATTGGGGCGCCGACACACGAACGCTGACGATCGAATTCTCCGGTCCGGTGACCGGTATGACGCCGGGAAGCGAGGTGTTGTTCAACGGCATCAACGTTGGAACGGTCAGCGCGATCTTGCAGGACCCGGCGGATCCCGGGCGTGTCATCGCGCAGTTGTCGGTGGAAGCGAACCAGCCGATCAAGGAGGACACCAAGGCGACGGTCGGCATTCAGGGGCTGACCGGGCTCGGCTACATGAAGCTGGTCGGCGGCTCGAAGGACAAGCCCAATCTGTTCGACACACAAGGTCCGGTTTCGCTGAGGGCCGATCCGGCGGCGACCGAGGATCTTCTTGCCGCCGCCGGCGAATTGATGGGCCGCGCCGATACGATCCTCAAGGAGATCGAGGATCTGGTGAAAACCAACCGCGCGGCGGTCGATAGCTCGGTCGCCAATGTCCAGTCCTTCACCGAGGCGTTGTCCCAGAATTCCGACAAGATTGCCACTTTCGTCGATTCGGTCGCCGGTGCGGCCGACGGGATCACGACGCTGTCCAAGCGTCTTGAGGGCGTTGTCGACAAGAGCGAAGCCATACTCGGTGCGGTCGAACCCGATGACGTTCGTCAGACCATCGCCCAGTTGCGGGAAACCGCCGACAACGTCTCGGCTTTCTCGCAATCGCTTTCGTCGCGGTCCGGCGATATCGACCGGATGGTGACGCAGTTTTCGGCGATTTCCAGCGACTTCAATGCCTTCAGCGCACGCCTGGGCGGCATCGGCGAGCGTGCCGACACGCTGCTTGTCGATGTCGGCGACAAGGCCGGGAAAATCCTCGACGCGGTCGATCCGGAAACGGTATCGCGGGCCATCGGCAATATCGATCGCATTGCCGCGGCGATCGAGCCGGAAAAGGTCGGCACGACAATCGATGGCCTTGCCTCGTTCTCGCAGACGCTGTCGAACCGGCAAGAGGACATCGACACGCTGGTCACCCGGCTTTCCACGATCGCCAGCGATGTCAGCGGTTTTTCCGCGCGATTGCCGACCATGGGCGAGAAGGTCGACAATTTGCTGGCGGCGGTCGATGCGGAAAAAGTCACCCAGTCGGTCGACAGCGTGCATCAATTTGCAACGGCGCTGGGTGAAAACAGCGACGACATCGACGCGATCGTCGCCAATGTCCGCGCCGTCTCCGAACGGTTCGACGGCCTGACGGCAAAGGCGGAAAGCCTGATTGCCAAGCTCGACACGATGGCTGGCGGCGAGAATGGCGGGATCATCGAAGAGGCAAGCCGAACCCTTACGGCTATCCGCGAAGCGGCTGAGAGCTTTGATAAACAGGCGCAGGTGATTGGGTCCGGCGTTGGCCGGTTTTCCAACCAGGGCTTGCGCGACCTGCAGGAATTCGTAAACGAGGGGCGGCGGACAGTTTCGCGGCTCGACCGTGTCATTTCCAATCTGGGTGACGATCCGAGCCAGCTTCTTTTTGGCGGCAAGGGCGTTCCGGAATATCGCGGCAATCGCCGCTAGGGGCTGGGGTCCAGGGTGTTGGCTGAAGCAGATTACAGACCGCTTATCGCCGGCGTGGCGATCGCCAAGATATGCCGGCTTGCCACTGTGGCGGCGCTGGCGGGCTTGCTGTCGGCCTGCGCGCTGGCGCGCTTCACGACGCCGGACGCCATATTCGATCTGTCGGCACCCGATGACCTGGCCACTAAGGCCGGCACGCCGGCGCAACTGCTGATCCCGGTGCCAACGGCGAGCGCTGCGCTCGATACGACGCGGATCGCGGCGCGGCCGACGGCGTCCGAATACGCCTATCTGCCCGGTGCGGTATGGAGCGATTCGCTGCCCAAGCTGTTGCAGGCGCGGCTGGCGGAGACGTTCCAGAATACTGGCCGGGTGCGTGCCGCCGGCCGTCCCGGCCAGAGCCTGCTGATCAACTACCAGGTCGTCATGGATATCCGGGCCTTCGAGATCTCCGGCGGGTCCGCCGTAGCGGAATTCCATGTCATGCTCCTGAACGACCGCAACGGCCGCGTCGTTGCCCGGCGGATCGTGACAGCCACCGCGCCGGTGGGTGACAGTTCCAATGCCGGATCGGTTGCGGCCCTGGATGCCGCGATGGACGACGCCTATGGCGAAATCGCCGGCTGGGTGCTGGGGCGGATCTAGCATCGGATCCTCCTTTTTCGTCTCCTCACCGTCATCCTCCGGCTCCTCTCTCCACTGTCATCCTCCGGCTTGACCGGAGGATCGTTCTCAACATTGTGCGGCGCGACGCATTTTCTGGATCCTCGGGTTGGTTCCCCGACCAAGGGGGCGCAAGGATGACGGTGGTGGGGTTCGCCCACGCCAAAACCCTCCGCGGCCTTGCGGCCCGGAGCTATGCTGAGAGGTCGGGGCGCCGAAAGACGCGTCCGAAACTAAATAGTGCGCCTTGCGGCGCCCCGTTGCGGCGGTTTTGGGCTTCCAGTCCTTCACTCTCGGGCCCGGCAAACGGCGAAGCACACCACCACAGCATGGCGCA
>CALZIL010000183.1 GCA_945787495.1 uncultured Afifella sp.
GAAAAGCGGGTGGTGGAGCCGAGGGGAATCGAACCCCTGACCTCGTCATTGCGAACGACGCGCTCTCCCAACTGAGCTACGGCCCCTGAAATCCGGGCCCGGACGTGGCTGCCCGGGCGTGGCGCATTTAGGGATTGCGCCCACAGGGTGTCAAGCGCGCGCTTTTGAAGGTGGCGCACAAGACGCCAGCAAGTCGTGGGCGCGACGCGGATTGTGACCAAGCGGCTTGTATGCATGGGCTGGCGCGGCTAAATGAGCCGGCAGGCCGGTTTCGGCGATCACATTAGACGGATAATCCATGCGCGCCATTCTCGACGTCCTTCTCCTGGCCCTGGAGCTTTACTGGTGGATCGTCATTGTTGCGGTGATCTTTTCCTGGCTGTTTGCCTTCAATGTGGTCAATTCGCGCAATCAGTTCGTCGGCATGGTCGGCCAGTTCCTGCACCAGGCGACCGAGCCGGCGCTCCGGCCGATCCGCCGTTTCATGCCCAATCTCGGCTCCATCGACATTTCGCCGATCATCCTGCTTCTGATCGTCTTCTTCCTGCAGCAGGTGATCCGCCGTTACGGCTACGCGCTCGCCCCGTTCTGAGGAATTACGGACAGGCGGATAGCGTGGTGGCCGGCCGGCCATGGCGGGCGAGCGGCGGGGCGCTTGTCGTTGCCGTGCGGCTGACGCCAAAGGCGGCGCTGGACCGGATCGACGGGATCGCAACCCTTGCCGGCGGGCGAACCGTGCTGCAGGCGCGGGTGCGTGCCGTGCCGGAAAAGGGCAAGGCCAATGCGGCGCTGGAGGCGCTTCTTGCCAAGGCGCTGGGGGTGCCGAAATCAGCCGTTACAGTGATTGCCGGCGGCACGTCGCGTTTAAAGAGCGTGCGGGTGAATGGCAGCCCCGATTCCCTCGCCGCCGCCATGGAAAAATTATGCTGACCGCACGGCTGACCGCACGGTGGCGATGATCCGATCGGCACGCGCTGTTCGCGTTACTGCGTCCACACAAACGACCGCGTCGCGAAGGGTTCGCCACCGAACGTCGTCTTGCCGCTGCCCAGCAATCTGCCGCCGCAATGGCGGTAAAAGGCGATGGCGCGGTGGTTTTCCTCCAGCGCCGTGACGATGATGCGGGCATGGCCGCGGCGATTGAGGACCTGGCGCGCCGACCCGAACAATTGCGCGCCAAAGCCGATGCCCTGATAGAGCGGGTCAAGATAAAGTTCGCGCACTTCACCGACCATGCCGCCGCCGCCGATTCGCGACCGGCTGAGCGTCGCGTAGCCGGCAATCGCGGCATCGATATCCAGAACCAGAATATTGCTGCGGCGGCGCAGGGCGGCGGACCACCAGGGCGCGCCGCGCTGGGCGATCATCCGGTTCAGCGCCATGGCCGGCAGCATCCCGGTATAGGCCTCGCGCCAGCTGCGCTCATAAACGCCGGCAAGCGCGGCGGCGTCGCCAGTGGCGGCAAAGCGGATGTCGATGACAAGCTCGGTCATAAGGGGAGGCTAGGAATTCGCCGCCCGATGGTCAAATTAATCCGGCCGGGAACTTGGATTGGGCGTAACGCGCGATGGCGGACCTCTGGCGCCGGGCGATAGCGCTGATTGACGGCATTTGGCCCGGTTCAGGCGGCGCTGGCGGCTTTTGCCCGTTCGGCCCTTTTGCGCTCGTGCGGGTCGAGGAGCCGCTTGCGCAGGCGGATCGACTTGGGCGTGACCTCGACCAGTTCGTCCTCGTTGATATAGGACAGCGCCCGTTCCAGGGAGAGCAGCATCGGCGGTGTCAGGATCACCGCGTCGTCCTTGCCGGCGGAGCGGATATTGGTCAGTTGCTTGCCCTTCAGAACATTGATTTCCAGGTCGTTGCCGCGGCTGTGCTCGCCGACGATCATGCCGGCATAGACCCGGGTGCCCGGCGCGATCATCATCGGCCCGCGATCCTGCAGGTTGAACAAGGCATAGGCGACGGCGTTGCCCTCGCTGTTCGACAACAGCACGCCGCTGCGCCGGCCCTGGATATCACCGCGAAACGGCGCATAGGCGTGGAAGAGCCGGTTCATGATCGCCGTGCCACGGGTGTCGGAGAGCAGTTCGGGCTGATAGCCGATCAGGCCGCGTGTCGGGGCATGAAAGACGAGCCGGGTGCGACCGCCGCCCGACGGCTTCATCTCCTGCATCTCGCCCTTGCGGGCGGCGAGCTTTTCGATGACGGCGCCGGCGTGCTCGTCATCGACGTCGATGATGACTTCCTCGATCGGCTCCAGCCGGTTGCCGGCCTCGTCATCGCGGAAGACGACGCGCGGCTTGCCGATGGTCAGTTCGAAACCCTCGCGGCGCATCGTCTCGATCAGGATGCCGAGCTGCAATTCGCCGCGGCCGGCGACCTCAAAGGCATCCTTGTCGCCGCTTTCGGTGATGCGCAGCGCGACATTGCCCTCCGCCTCGCGCAGGAGCCGCTCGCGGATGACGCGGCTTTGCACCTTGTCGCCTTCCTGGCCGGCAAACGGGCCGTCATTGATGCGGAAGGTCATGGCCAGCGTCGGCGGGTCGATCGGCTGGGCGGCGATCGGTTCGGTGACGGCGGGATCGCACAATGTGTCGGCAACCGTCGCCTCTCCCATGCCGGACAGAGCGACAATATCGCCGGCCTCGCCGGTTTCGATCGGTTGGCGCTCCAGGCCGCGAAAGGCGAGAACCTTGGAGACGCGAAAGGTCCCGACAGTCTCGCCGGTGCGCGACAGCGCCTTGACGCTATCGCCGGCGCTGACGGCGCCGGAGCGGATGCGGCCGGTGAGGATGCGGCCGAGAAACGGATCGGCCTCCAAAGTCGTCGCCAGCATGCGGAACGGGCCGGTTTCGACCGTCGGGGCGGGGACGTGGTCGAGGACCAGGTCCAGCAACGGGCCGACACTATCGGTCTTGGCATCCGGACTTTGCGCCATCCAGCCATGCTTGGCCGAGCCGTAAAGGACCGGAAAATCGAGCTGTTCGTCACTCGCATCGAGTGCGGCGAAGAGGTCGAAGATGGCGTCAAGGACGAAATCGGGGCGGGCGTCGGGCTTGTCGATCTTGTTGATCACGACGATCGGTTTCAGGCCGATCGCCAGGGCCTTGGACAGCACGAACTTGGTCTGCGGCATCGGCCCTTCGGCGGCATCGACCAGCAGGATGGCGCTATCGACCATGTTGAGAATGCGCTCCACCTCGCCGCCGAAATCGGCATGGCCGGGCGTGTCGACGATGTTGATGCGCGTGTCCTGCCAGTCCAGTGAGGTCACCTTGGCGAGGATGGTGATGCCGCGCTCACGCTCCAGGGCGTTGGAATCCATGGCGCGCTCGGCGACCTGCTGGCCGGTGCGGAAGGCGCCGGAGGTGCGCAGCAGAACATCGATGAGGGTCGTCTTGCCATGATCGACATGCGCGATGATGGCGACATTGCGGAGTAACGCGGGTGGCGCGGGCACGGTGTCATCTTTTCAAGGAGGTTCGCCGCGCCCTTAACGTATTTGCCGCGCCGCCGCCAGAGGCAATCTGCCGGGATGCCAATGCCGGACAGCTATCGGCGGTTTACCATCTGTTCAGCTTAACGCTTCACCAATCCGGCAAGGTGTCGTTGCCATGCCGGGTCCAATTGGTCACTCTTCGTTTTCCTAAACGAGCAGTTACGCGACTTTACCGGAGGCCAAGATGCTGGAACGCGGCGCGATGAATGACAGGCAGAAAGTCCGCCTTGCCGTCGAGATGATTCTTGACGACGGCAAGATCACACGCGGAAGGATTATCGGCAAGTTCCGCACGCTCGGCGAGAACCTGGCCGCCGATGGCGGGTTCCTGGAACTGGAGTCCGGCGACGGGCGCATGACCTATGTGTCCAAGAGCGCGATCCGCAAGATCTCCGAGATATCCATGCCGGTCGCCGACCAGCTGAACCGGAAGATGGCGGCTACCAAGGTCGGCGAGGCCTATACCATTCTCGGCGTTTCGCCGCGGGCGAGCGAAGAGGAGCTGATGACGGCCTATCGCACGCTCAGCAAGGCCTATCATCCGGACCGGCTGGCTTCCATGCAGCTGCCCGCGGAAATACTGGATTATGCCGAGGCGATGCAGCGGCGTATCAATGCGGCGTTCGACGAACTGCGTGGCGCAGCGAAAGCCCGTGCACCGCAACCGGCTCAGCCGGCCGCCCAGCCGCAGCCGACCGCCCAGCCACGGCCGGCAGCCAAGCAGCCGGCCCAGCCTTCTGCGCAGCCAAGGCCGGATATGACCTTCAAGAAGGATTACGGCCCGCGCTGGGCGACGGAAGCGGCCTGATCGCTAATACGATCGCGTGACCGGCGGCGTCAGCCGCCGCTGGCGGAGCGGATCATCATCAATTCGCCGATATTTTCCGGGCTGATATAGCCGACGAGGCGCTGGTCCGCGTCGATCACGCCAATTGCCGGGGCATTGGCCGCCTGCATGGCCTGCAGCGCCTTTTCCAGCCGGCTGTTCAGCCCGATCACCGGAATATTCGTTGCCATGGCGTCGAGAACCGGCGTTGCCGGTCCGGTTGCGCTCAATGCCTCGATCATGGCGTTGCGGGTCAGCACGCCGCGCAGATGGCCGCCGCCGTCGATCACCGGGAATTCGTGCTGGGTGGTGTGCAGCAGCGCATCGGCGGCATCGCCGATCGTTGCCTGCGGCCCGAGCGCCTCATAGTGGGTGATCATGGCGTCGCGCACGCCGACATTGCGCGCCACATCCTGCAGGCCGGTCTGCTGGGCCTCCGCGGTCGCCGCCAGATAGACGAAGATGGCGATGAAGATCAGCATCGGATTGCCCATCAGACCGAGGAAACCGAAAAAGAACGCCAGGCCCTGGCCGATGCGGGCGGCGATCTGGGTCGCATGGACGCGCGAATAGCGCATGGCCAGAACGGCGCGCAGAACCCTGCCGCCATCCATCGGAAAGGCCGGGATCAGGTTGAAGACGACCAGAAACACATTGACGGTGGCGAGGCGCACCAGAAAGCTGACGGTCGGGTTTTCCAGCGCCTGCAAGGCGTCGGCGTCGACGCCGGCGCCCAGGACGAGGATCAGAACAGCGGCGATGACGACATTGACGGCCGGCCCGGCCAGCGCGACGGCGATCTCCTGGGCCGGTTTTTCCGGCATGCGTTCGAGCCGGGCGAGTCCGCCGATCGGTAAAAGCGTGATATCCGGCGTCCTGATGCCGTAGCGGCGGGCCATCAGGGCATGGCCGAATTCGTGGGCAACGACGCAGGCGAACAGCGCCAGGATGAAGATGACGCCCTGGATCGCGGCCGGCATGCCGCCTTGCTGATAATGGGCGACGCCGATCCACAAAAGTAAGAGGAAGAACGTGACGTGGATACGGACTTCCGATCCGAAAATCCGGGCAATGGTGAACGACCAGGCCATGAGCGGGCTCCTTAATCGTCAAATCTAGGTGGTCGCAGCGCCATTTCCCAGTCTTGCAGACCACGGCAGAACGACGCGCCGCCGAATTTGCCGCTCACCCATGCTTGCCCTTTTGCCAGCCATGGCGGCCGATATTGCGCGCCGCGGTCTCTTCGGCCGGGCCTTCCAGCGTCGTCGCCATGGAATCGTTCCAGCGGTTGAGAAAGCCGAACAGGGCGATGACGCCGAGGATTTCGACGATGTCGCCGTCGTCGAAGTGACGATGCAGATTGTCGGCAATCGCCGCATCGACCGCATTGGGGATCTGCGAGGCGGCCACGGCGAAGTCGAAAGCGGCCTTTTCGGCCTCGGTAAAGTGCGCGCTGGATTTGTAGATCCAGATCTCGGCGAGGCGCTCGGGCGTCGACCCGAAGCGCTCGGCGGCGAGCACGGTATGGGCCTGGCAGTAGCGGCAGCCGGCCGTCATGCTGGCCAGAAAACCGATCAGCCGCTTGAGTTCCGGCGTCAGCTTGCCCTTGTTGTCCATCACCGCCCGGTTGAGCGCGGTAAAGGCGCTGGCGATCTCCGGCCGGCGCATCATGGTCAGCACCGAATTGGGCGGAAAGCCGAGCGTCACGTTGAAAAATTCCGCCAGTTCGGCGATTTCGGCATCGTGATCGGCCGGCAGCGGTTCGACGAGCGGCATTGCCCTTCTCCCTGTCTCTTCAAACGCAGCCGCCGCCTACCGGTGGCCGGACGGCGGTTTCGCGTGTTTCAGCCCTAGTAGCTGGATAGCAGGATG
>CALZIL010000184.1 GCA_945787495.1 uncultured Afifella sp.
ATGTCTTCCGCATGCACCTGCTTGGCGCCGAAATCGTCCCGGTCACCGCCGGCGCCGGCACGCTCAAGGACGCCATGAACGAGGCGCTGCGCGACTGGGTCAGCAATGTCGAGTCGACCTACTACATCATCGGCACCGCGGCCGGTCCGCACCCCTACCCGGCCATGGTGCGCGATTTCCAATCGGTGATCGGCTTGGAGGCCAAAGAGCAGATGATGGCGGCGGAAGGCCGGCTGCCGGACGCGCTGGTCGCTTGCCTGGGCGGCGGCTCCAACGCCATCGGCCTGTTCCATCCCTTCCTCGACGACAACGATATCGCCATCTATGGCGTGGAGGCCGGTGGCAAGGGCCTTGAGGGCGATGAGCACTGCGCTTCGCTGAATGCCGGCAATCCGGGCGTTCTGCACGGCAACCGCACCTATCTGCTGCAGGATGGTGACGGCCAGATCAAGGAAGGCCATTCGATTTCCGCCGGACTTGATTATCCCGGCATCGGGCCGGAGCATGCCTGGCTGCGCGACAGCGGCCGGGTGATTTATGTTTCGGCGAGCGACGAGGAGGCGCTGGAGGCCTTCCAGCTGTGCACGAAACTGGAGGGCATCATCCCGGCGCTGGAGCCGGCGCATGCGCTGGCGCATGTGATGAAGCTTGCGCCGGAGATGGATCGTGACCAGATCATTGTCATGAATTTGTGCGGCCGCGGCGACAAGGACGTCTTTTCCGTTGCCGAACATCTGGGTGTGGAGATCGCCTGATGGCGACGCGTATCGATGCGACCTTTGCGGCGCTCGCCAAGGCGGCGCGACCGGCGCTGGTGACTTTTGTCACGGCCGGCGATCCCGATCTTGCGAGCAGCGAGGCGATTCTCGCCGCCCTGCCCGGCGCCGGCGCCGACATTATCGAACTCGGCATGCCGTTTTCCGATCCGATGGCCGATGGCCCGGCGATCCAGGCGGCCTCGATCCGGGCGCTGGAGGCCGGCCACACCATGATCAAGACGCTGGCCATGGTGGAGCGGTTCCGCCAGCGCGATACCGACACGCCAATTGTCCTGATGGGCTATTACAACCCGATTTATATCTATGGCGTCGACCGATTCATCGCCGACGCGCTGGCCGCCGGCGTCGACGGGCTGATCGTCGTCGACCTGCCGCCGGAGGAAGACGAGGAATTGTGCATCCCGGCGCTGAAAGCCGGGCTGAATTTCATCCGCCTGGCGACACCGACGACGGACGCCAAACGGCTGCCGGCGGTTTTGAACAACACCTCCGGTTTTCTCTATTATGTCTCCATTGCTGGCATCACCGGTTCGGCGGCGCCGCAGACCAGCCTGGTCGCCGATGCGGTCGAGGCGATCAAGGCGCATACAGAGCTTCCAGTGGCCGTCGGTTTCGGCGTCAGGACGCCCGAACAGGCCGCCGCGATCGGCCGGACGGCGGATGGCGTGGTTGTCGGTACGGCCATTGTCAGCGCCATCGCCGGATCGCTTGATGATGATGACCGTGCCACCGGTGCTACTCTCAATGCCGTCGCAGAACTCGTACAAAGCCTGGCGCAGGGCGTCAGGGCGGCGCGCATGATGGCGGCGCAATGAGCGTGCCGGAATTCATGACGCGATTTCGGGCGGGGGATTGGGCGTGAACTGGATTTCCAACGTCGTCCGCCCGCGCATCCGCGGGCTTCTGGCCAAGCGCGATACGCCGGAGAACCTTTGGGTCAAATGCCCGGACACCGGCGAAATGGTGTTCCACAAGGACCTGGAGGCGAACCAGTTCGTCTTTCCCGGCTCCGGTTTTCATCAGCGCATCAATGCGCAGACCCGCATGCGCTATGTCTTTGACGACGAAAAATGGCAACCGATCGCGCTGCCGGACGTGCCGGTTGACCCGCTGAAATTCCGTGACGAGCGCCGTTATTCTGAACGGCTCAAGGCGGCCAAGGCCAAGACCGGCATGGAGGACGCCGTGCTGGCCGGGACCGGCACGATCAAGGGTGTTGCCGCAGTTGTCGCGGTGCAGGATTTCGACTTCATGGGCGGCTCGCTGGGCATGGCCGCGGCCGAGGCGATCATCACGGCGGCGCAAGCGGCAGTCGAGAAGAAATTGCCGTTTGTGCTGTTTGCCGGATCGGGCGGCGCGCGCATGCAGGAAGGCATTCTCTCATTGATGCAATTGCCGCGCACAACGGCCGCCATAGACCGGCTCAAGGAGGCGGGCCTGCCTTATCTCGTCGTCCTGACCAATCCGACAACCGGCGGCGTGACGGCGTCCTATGCCATGCTCGGCGATGTGCATCTGGCAGAACCGGCGGCGCTGATCGGCTTCGCCGGACCACGGGTGATCGAGCAGACGATCCGCGAAAAGCTGCCGGACGGCTTTCAGCGATCGGAATATCTGGTGGCGCACGGCATGGTCGATATGGTCGTGGCGCGGCAGGACCTGCCCGCCGCCATTGCGCGGCTGTTGCGGCTTTTCATGAAACTGCCGCCCGGCGATGGTGCCGGCGAGGAGGCAGTCAGCGATGTCGGGGCAAGCGTAGCGGCGGATGCGGACGAGCCGGCAGCAAACGGCGAAGTGGCGGCTGTCGGCGATGGGGCGACGCCCGAGGACGGCGCAGTGGCGGAAATGCCCGATTTGTTTGACGACACGCCGGAACCCGAAGCCGCGCCGGAAAGCGCGGACATGCCAGACGGCGAGACGGCAGACGACGCGCCGACTCCTGAGAAATCCGACAAGTAAGTCCCATGGCCAAGATCGACGACATGCTGGGAGCGCTGATGGCGCTCCACCCGAAGCTTATCGACCTGTCGCTGGACCGGATCGAGCGTCTGCTGGAGCGGCTCGGCCGGCCGCAGGACCGGCTTGCCCCGGTCATTCATATTGCCGGGACGAACGGCAAGGGTTCGACGGTGGCCTTTCTGCGCGCCATTCTGGAAGCGCAGGGCCAGGCGGTTAATGTCTACACCTCGCCGCATCTTGTCCGGTTCAACGAGCGCATCCGGCTCGGCAAGAGCGGCGGCGGCAAGCTCGCCGATGACGCCACGCTGATCAAGGCGATCGAGCATGTCCGGCAGGCCAATGACGGCGAGCCGATCACCTACTTTGAGGTGACCACCGCGGTCGCGCTTTATCTTTTCGCCGAAAATCCGGCCGACTACACGATCCTGGAGGTCGGGCTCGGCGGCCGGTACGACGCCACCAATGTCATCGAGACGCCGCTGGCCTGCGCCATTTCGCCGATCAGCTACGACCACGCGGAATTTCTCGGCTCCGATCTCACCGGAATCGCGGCGGAAAAGGCCGGAATCTTAAAACGCGGCGTGCCGGGCATTATCGGCCCGCAGGACGAACATGTTTTGGCGATGATTGGCGTGGAAGCAGACGCGGCCAGCGCGCCGCTGATGATCCATGGCGAGGACTGGACGGCTTATGAAGAACGCGGGCGGCTTGTTTATCAGGACGAGGACGGGCTTCTCGACCTGCCGATGCCGCGGCTGGCCGGACAGCATCAGATCGACAATGCCGGCCTGGCGATCGCCACCTTGCGGCGCGCCGGCGTGAGGCTCGATCCTGCCGCCATCGAGACCGGCCTTCGTCAGGCAAACTGGCCGGCGCGGCTGCAAAGGCTGAGGCAGGGGCCGCTGGTGGCGCTGGCGCCGGAAGGTTCGGAAATCTGGCTCGATGGCGGCCACAATCCGGCCGCTGGCGAAGTCCTGGCGGAAGCCATGGCCGGCCTTGAGGAACGGGTGCCCAAGCCGCTGGTGATGATTGCCGGCATGCAGACAACGAAAGACCCGCAGGGATTCTTTGCCCCGTTCGCCGGCCTGGCGCGCCATGTCCTGTGCGTGCCGGTGCCCGGCACCGATGCCAGCTTCGATCCGGAACTGCTGGCCGAATTGGCGATGGCGGCCGATCTGCCGGCGCGCGCCATGGCCGACGTCCGCAGCGCCCTCATCTCAATCGCCAAGGACGGTGATGCCGGCGGAAAAGACGGCAATGCGCCGCGCATCCTGATTTGCGGCTCGCTTTATCTCGCCGGAGCGGTCCTGAAGGAAAACGGGCCGCTGCCCGACTAGGGTCTTTTCGGTTTTGATTGAATCAAAACCTGACCCTAGTTTTTGTTCTGGCGTGTTTTCGGACGGAAAACCGGTGCCCACTTTTCCTGAAAACACTCTAAGGCAACGGCTCGGGAAATAATGCAGCGTCCGTCAGAGTCGTTTTAGGCGGCCGCTTCAATCCATTTCTGCAGGTCGCTCTTGGCGCCGGCGCCGACCTTCATGTCGACCACCTCGCCGCCCTTGAACATGATCAGCGTCGGAATCGAACGGACGCCGTATTTGATCGCCGTCTGCTGGTTCTCGTCGACATTGAGTTTGACGAATTTCACCTTGCCGGCCATCTCCTCGGACAATTCTTCCAGCTGCGGGCCGATCATCTTGCACGGACCGCACCACTCGGCCCAGAAATCGACCACGACCGGCTCCGCCGCGCCGATCACATCCGTTTCAAAATTGTCGTCGCTGACCGGTTGGGTCGCCATGGCTCAACTCCTGAAGGATTTTTCGTTTCGAAGGCTGAACGTAGGGAGCCGTTGGGGGTGAATCAAGCACCGGCAACGGGAATTGCATCGCCGATATCGCGCGCGGCGAGCGCTGCGTCCAAAAGCGCGTCCGGGACTTCCATGATTTGCGGTCCGGCCGTCCAGATCAACAGCGCGCGCAGCGGCTGCCCAGAGAGCGCACCGGCCAGCAGCCGCCGATAAAGCGCCATTTGCAGGATGTAGGCCGGATCGGCATCTTCTGGCCGGGCCGGCACCAGCCGGTTGGTCTTGAAATCGGCGATCAGCACGGCCTCGCCGGTCATCGCGATCCGGTCGATCCGGCCACTGACGGCAAAAGCACCGGCAGCTGTCTCCAGATTGCCGGCAATCGCCACCTCGGCGCGGCTTTGCGGCCCGAACAGGGCGACAAGCTCGGGATCATCGAGAACGGCAAATGTCTCATCGATAATGGCAGCCCGCTCGATGGCCGCGATGCCTGGTTCGCCGGCAATGATAACGTCGGCGGCGGCCCGGCGATCGGACGGCGGCAAGTCCGGCAGGCGTTCCAGCAAGGCATGGACCAGCCGGCCGCGTGTCAGGGCCTTGGCGGCGTCCGGTAAAGCGGAGAGAGCAATTGCCGCGTCGGGGTCGGGTGGATCGGGCTCGGCGAGAGCGCGCGAGGGCCGCAAGGGCGCCGGCGGGCGCGGCGCTGGCGGCGCCGGGCGGCGCAGCCAGTCCGGCGTTGGAAACTCGTCGCGTTTTTCCGGCGTTTCCTCGTCCTGAAGCGGACCTGTCACCCCTTGGCCGAACACGATCGGCTCGGCCAGTTCACCGTCTTGGCCAGCCTCATGATCGGCCGGAGCAAGGGCCGCACGGACCAGGCCGTACCAACCGTCCGGCGGCGTTCTGGGTTTGCTGATACCGGTCAGATAGAGCCGTTCGCGGGCGCGGGTCATGCCGACATAAAGCAGGCGGCGGTATTCATCGACCTGGTCGGCGTCATGGTTGGCAATTGCAGCCGCCTGGGCAGCAGTCTGGAAGTCCTTGGCCTGACGCAGCATATATACGGGGATCCTGTCCTGCCCGGCCGGATCGGCGACCGGCAGGAGATATGGCCGCATCGTGCTGGTGACGATCGCGCCGCCGTCATCGACCAGAAAAACGATATCGGCTTCCAGCCCCTTGGCGCCGTGTACGGTCATGACGCGGATAGCGTCGGCCTTTTCATGGGATTCGCGTTTGATATCCCCCTGGCTGGCGCGGACAAAGCTGAGAAAGCCCTGCAGCGAGGGCGTGTGGCTGTGCTCATAGGTGAGCGCCTCGCTCAACAAGGCGTCGATGACCTCGTCGGCCTCGCCACCGAGCCGGGCGCGGAACCGGCGGCGGCCGCCATCGGGACCCAGAACGCGCGCAAAGAACGTCATCGGTGTCGTCCGGTCGGCGCCAGCGCGCCACTGGGACAGGCGCTCAAACGCTGCCTTGTGGCGCGGTTCGCCGCTCGCCTCCAGCGCCGACCACAATGATCCGGCGCGGCCATGGGCCAAGTCGAACAGATCGTTCTCGTCCAGGCCGACCAGCGGGCTTTTCAACAAAGCCGCCAGCGCCAGGTCGTTTTGCGGCAAAAGCACGACGTCGCC
>CALZIL010000185.1 GCA_945787495.1 uncultured Afifella sp.
GACACCGGTTCCGGCACCTTGACCTGCCAGCGCGCGTAATTCTGCTCGATTGATTGGCAGCCAGCAAGGCCCGCCGCGATCGCCGCAAATACCGCTACAGCACGGATGCCTTGCACCGTGTATCTCGCGATGTATCTCGCGATCCGCTGACGCACTCGTTCACCCGTCCCGTTTTCACGCCCGCCAGGGAACACAGCGTGACGCTCAAACCTAAATTACCGCACAGCCTTACATTTTCGCCTTATGGTGTCCATTGACTTCCAGCTTGTGGCTCCGCTCGACAGCGCAGAATCCTTGGATTGTGTCTTTTTAGACACTATCGGGTGCAGCGGTAGTATTCTGGATGCGCGTTTGCGCATTGTTGACGCAAATAATCTGTTCCGGGAGCCCGATACGGACGCCTAAGATGTGACCGGGTTTTGCAGCGGAGCTCACTGACGAAGTATTGTGGGCTGTTGCGGTGCGGGCTGTTGCGGTGCGGGCTGTTGCGGCGCGGGCTGTTGCGGCGCGGGCTGTTGCGGCGCGGGCTGTTGTGGCGCGGGCTGTTGCGGCGCGGGCTGCTGTGGCGCTGGCTGTTGCGGCGCTGGCTGTTGCGGCGCTGGCTGTTGCGGCGTGCGCGGCGACCGCGTGCGCTGTTGCGGCCTGCGCGGCGACCGTGTGCGCTGTGCTCGCGTGCGCTGCGGCGGCGCGGCTTCCGCCTTGTAGATCAGTTCAAGCGTGACGGTCTCTTCGTCTCTTCCGAACACCACGTTGTCGGGATGGATTTCGAGCAGCCGCCAACCGAGAAAAACTTCGCCCAGCGAGACGGGCATGGGCGTCGACTCCCCGACTGCGGTGAGCAAGGCAATGCTTCCCGAACTGGCGAACAGGACCCCTTGCAAGGTTGCGGTGAGGGCCCGATTGTCACCGATGCCGGTTGCGATCGGCTGTCCCTCCGGCGGCCGGCGATCCGCACTGAACAACGGCCTGTCGAGGGTGGCGGCGAACCGTTCGATCGGCGGCGGGTCATATTTTGGCATTTCGGGAATGTTGAGTGTCTGACCCGATGCCGCCGCGTCGATCCCCGCGGCGGCGGGCACCTCGGGCGGCCGGCGCAAATCATTGCGAATCCCCAGGGCCAGGGCTGCCGATGCCGTCCCCAGGAGCAGCAGGAGGAACAGGCTGCGCAGGTTCGTCATCATCCCTCCGCCTCGGGCGGCAGGTAGCCATAGACGTCGACCCGGATCGAGAGTGTATCAGCCGGCTGCTGCTCTTGCTTGCGCTGACGCCTCCGCTTGATCGACTGGATCTGGAGATTGTCGACAAACAGATAGGGCTCGCCGGTCTCCAGCTCGTAGAGGACGTGGATCATCGGACTGAGCGCCCCTGTCATCACCACCCGCAGACCGACCCGGGTCAAGTCTTCCTCCGGCAGGCTCGGCAGGCTCTGGACGCTGCGCAGTTCGCCGCCATGCAGGCCGACTGCACGCTTGAGATGCTCTTGAACGGCGGCCGCGGCCAAGGGCTCCGTATCTGCCCGGATGTAGAGCCCGCTCTGGTTAATCCGTGCCAGGAGCACCTCGATCTGGGCGTCATAGGAGCCGCGATGCGTTGTACTTTGAGACAGGCGTGCAATCATCTCGCGACTATGTTCCAGCGCATCGTTGGTCGTCCTCACCTTTTGTGCAAATGGCAGCACGCCGAACGCTGCGACCAACAGCACGAGGCCGAAAAGAAGCGCCAATGCGAGGATCCGTGAGACGAGCGGCGGCACTTGCGTCATTGCGCGCCATCCTCCCGGGCCACGGTGGCGACCATGTTGAAGCGCTCTTTGCCGATCCGCGGATCCAGTGTCACCGGTGCGGCGAAACGGGCCTCGGAGAAGATCTCGGATTGCTCCAGCAACCCCAGCACGCTGGACGGATCGTCGGAATATCCCGCCAGCTGGACAGTGCCGTTGCGGAAGGAATAACTGATCAGCCAATGCTCATCGGGCAATCGTCGTGTCAATTCGTCGAGGATTTCGACCATCTGCGGTCGGCGCCGCTTCTCCTCGACGAGATAGCCGGAAACCGCCAGCAGGCGCGCCACCTTCTCCTCGAGCCTACCTGTCTCGCCAGTCGTCGCGCGCAGCTCTGCGACGCGCGCCTCGAAACGCTCAAGCGTCTTCTGCTTGCGCTCGAACCACATGCCGAGTGTCACCCCGGCCAGCACGAGCGTGACGACGGCCATTGCGGCGACCAGGTGCGGGACGACGCGGCTGGGACGGGGCTGCTCCGCCTTTGGCAACAGATTGAATGTCTCCGCCCCGGGCGCATCCACCGCCGGCCCGATGATGCGGTCTGGCGATAGCCCCATCGTCCCGGCCAACGCCAGCGCCTCCTCAACGTCTCGCTTGCGGGCAATCAGCAACTCAATGCTCAGACGCTGCAACTCGGCATCCGATGCGGTGACCCGGAAATCAAACAGAACCTCGTCTGACGAAAATGGCGTGTGGCGATCCATCTCGAACGCCAGGACCTCGCGCAGGTTCTCGGCGGCGGCGATCGGCAACTCGACGTTCGGCCGAAGCACCTGATCGACAGGCAGGCGCAGCGTGACGTGGCCGCTCGAGGTGCCGTCGCGGCGCAACAACTTGCGCGCCGCTTTCTCCAGAGCTTTACTGGATTTCGCATCGAGACTGACGCTTCCGAGCGAGCGAGCATCGCCGTTTGACCGCAGAGCGAAGCGGGCTTCGCCTGAGTCAAGTGCGACCTCGAGCCGCTCCGCGGTGCCAAAAAGAACACCAGAGATCGCATCGGGCAAGCAGTCGCGCAACTCGCCAAACCACCAGTTGAAGAAGCGGCTCAGACGCCGCTCATTGTCGAAAAGCATTTCGCCATCTTCCCTTTCCCACACGACCCGAATTCCGGCAGGCGATGATAGGCTGATTTCCGTTCGCGATCAAAGCCTTGCGGCTCCTTCGGCGCGGGCGCGGCGCCGCCACCGTCAGAATTTTGGCGCAACGATGAAGACGGGCCACACACGGCCTGCTTCGGCGAACGCCAACCGGACCCTAACCAGGCGCGGCGGCGCGTCCGGGTTCTCCCATTGGTCGAGCCATTCTGGCTCGGCATCCTCCTCTGCCGCGCCATAATAAGACAAGCCGAACTCGGCGACGCCGTCGAGAAGAATCCGCTGGCCAGCAAGATCACCCAACTCCTCCAGCGCATCCGGATCGGCCTCGGCCGGCCGCCAGCGGAGCATCAGCCGGCCATTGTCAATATCTTCGTGCCAAAGCGTGAACCGGTAAACGCCGCCGAGCGACAAAGCGGAAAGCCAGGGCGCGATGAACTCGACCTGTTCTGGCCCGCCGTTGAGGCTCCCATCCTCGTTGAAATCCCCGAGCCTGCCGGGGCCCGGTAACATCAGCTGAGCGAGCTGGTCGCGCAGGAATGTCTGCGTCGATGCGATATCGTCGCGCTCGGCCGAGCTGTCGACCACCGCCTCCCAGCTGCGCGCGCCAAATCTCAGACCGCCGAACAGCGAGACCGACAGGAAGGCGAGCAGGGTCATCGCCACTAGGAGCTCTACAAGCGTGAAGCCTGCCTGCCGGCGCGCGCCCTTGATGTCCCGATATGCGCGCCGCGCGGCCATCACTCACGCCCGAGGTTCAATGTCTTCAAACGCAGTATTCGACCGTCCCCGCCCTCTACCGACAACTCGGCGAGATAGGCGTTGATCGGGCCTGTCAGATCTTCGTCCGCGGCAGGCTCAAAGAGGCTGACGGTCAGCGTCCAGACCTCTCCCGTCGCCAGTCGGCCCTCGATCAATCCCTCCTCCAGCGGAATGTTGACGCCGAGCTGATCAAGGATTGAACGAGCCTCGAGGACCCGCGCCGTCGCCAGTCTCGCGGTCCGCTCGTGACCCAGGCCGGAGGAGAGTGTGCGGAACACGACGCCGAGCACCAAGGCGAGGATCGCGAAGGCGACCAACACCTCGATCAGGGTAAAGCCCCTATTGCGTTTCGGTCTCATCAATGCTCACCCGGCCGTCAAACCAGTCGACCGCCACCTCGTAGGCACGCGCTTCGCGGAGCAGTTTCACTGAGCCTCCAGTCGAAGTTCCATCAGGGAAAAAGCGAATTCGCCCTTGCGTCTCGTCAATCTGTTCGCGACGCGCCGTCACCAGCGTCAGCCGGATTGCCGGCGACACGGCTTGGACGCGCGCGCCGCGGTCGCGCTGATACGCACCTGAGTCGACGTCAATCATCAGCCAGGTCTCACGGTTGTCGCGGATCGCGGCGCTGCGGGCGAGACGCAATTCGGTGCGCAGCCCCTCAGCTGCAGCCTTGAGTTCAAACCCGGGCACCGTGCGCCGGATCATTGGCGTCGCAAGAGTGGCCAGGAGCGCAATCACGGTCAGAACAACCAGCAACTCGATCAGCGTGAAGCCATGCGCCGCAAGGTTGTCCTGCCGGACCGTGTCACCAACTCGTGACATCAGCATCTTCGCCGTCACCGCCATCCGCTCCGTCGGCACCCAGCGTAGAGAGATCATATTCACCGTGATCGCCGGGCGAGAAATACTCGTAGGGCCTGCCCCAGGGATCGATCAGCGAATTCGCCTTCTTCACATATGGCCCGTTCCAGCGCTCCGAATCTGCCGGCGCCTCAACCAGCGCCTGCAGTCCCTCATCGGTCCCGGGATAGCGACCCATGTCCAGCCGGTAGAGGTCGAGAATGCCACCGAGCCGCTCGATCTGGATCGCGGCCGCATCGCTGCGGGCCCCGCCGACATATTTCATAACCTGCGGCACCGCAAAGGCGGCGATCATTGACAGGATCAGCAGGACGACGAGGAGCTCGATCAGCGTCAGACCGCGTTCGTGGCGCCGGAGATCCGCCTTTGGCATTTTGCTCAATGCTTGTCGCATCTTCGTCCGCCTTTTCGCAAATCGGGATTTTATCTTACAATGCAATGTCATAGGTCCCCAATATAGCGGCAAGTATGGCGCCAATGATAAAGCCGATCAGACAGCCGAGGAAGATGGTCATGACGGGCGCCAACAATGCAAGCATGCGCTGGATACTGCGTTCGACCTCCTTGTCGTAAATGTCGGCCACCTGCAGCAGCATATCCTCCAGCCGGCCGCTTTCCTCGCCCACCTCGATCAACTGCAGCGCCAAGGGCGGGAAGCAACCGGCGCGCTGCATCGGTGTGGACAGACCCTCTCCCTTTGCCAGCGGCCCGATCGTTTGCCGCGCCGCTTGTGAGATTGCCCGATTGGCGAGCGTGCCCGCCGCGATGCCGACAGCTTCGATCACCGTCACGCCATTGGCGCGTAGCGTGCCAAGGGTCCGGCAAAACCGCGCCGTTTCGATTCGGCGCACCAGCTCGCCCAGCAGTGGTGCGCTCAGGATCCAAGTGTCCAGCCGCGCACGCCCGGCCTCTGACATGCTGTAGCGCCGCAACGTCAACAGCGCGACCAGCAGACCGATCAGCGACAGCCAACCCCATTCCACGGCGAAGTCCGAAAATGCGATCACGATACGCGTTGCCAGCGGCAGCTTCATCCCGGCATCCTCGAAGATCGGGCGAAATTCGGGGATCACGAACACCAAAAGCACCACCAGCGAGAGGCCGGTGAGTATCAGCACCAGCAGCGGATACATCAGGGCAGAACGGATGCTCGCCTTCAGCGCCTCACTGCGCTCGAGCATGTTCGCGAGCCGCTCAAGCACCATCACCTGCGAGCCCCCCGCCTCGCCGGCGCGAACCATGCCGACGTAGAATGCCGGGAAGACATCGGACCGCGACTGCAACGCATCCGCCAGAGAGGCGCCGTCCTTAACCAGTTTCAGGACCTGTCCAGGCAGTCCCTGCATTGGGCCGTCGACTATGATTCCGTCGAGTATCGACAATGCGCGGTCAAGCGGAATCCCGGCCGCAAGCAGGATGCCGAGTTGGCGCGTGAACACCATCAGATCCTTGATGTCGGCCTTGCGTCGCCGCAGCAGCGAGGGAGAAGCAAACAATCTTCGCCTGCCACTGCGCCGCGCCTCGACACTCAGCGGCACCACGCCCTTGTGGCGTAGCCCGCCAATCGCCGCCTCGCGAGAGTCAGCGGCAATCTCACCCACCAGCACCTCACCGCCGGGCGCGATGGCTTTGTACTCAAATTGCGCCACCGGTCAGACGTCCGCCTTGGTGACGCCGTCCTCGAACATCGTCCGCATGCCCTCCTCAACTGCCACCCGCTGGAGCTCCTTGGCCTCGGCCTGGCGCAGCACCAAGGTGCGCAGGCGGTCGGTCATCTTCAGCGCTTCCATCACCAGCGTCCGGCCAAGATAGCCGCGCCCGCTGCACGCATCGCAGCCGCGGGCGCGGAACAAAGTGATCTCGCCGGCCGGGCGATACTGACGCAGTCCGAACTGTTCGATGATCTCGGCCATGGCTGCATAGGGTTCGCGGCAGGTCGGGCAGAGCCGCCGCACCAGGCGTTGCGCCGCGATCCCGGTCAAAGTGGAGGTCAGCAGGTAATCCTCGACTCCCATGTCAATCAGCCGGGTTACAGCGCTGGCGGCGTCGTTGGTGTGCAGCGTGGAAAGCACCAGATGCCCGGTCAGCGCCGCCTGCGCCGCGATCCGGGCGGTCTCGCCGTCGCGGATCTCGCCGACCATGATCACGTCCGGATCCTGCCGCAGCATCGAGCGCAGAACATTGGCGAAGCTCAGTCCTATTCCGGGGCGGACCTGCACCTGGTTGACGCCGTCGATCTGGTATTCGATCGGATCCTCGACCGTCAGCACCTTCTTTTCGGGGCTGTTGATCGCGCACAGCGCGGCGTAGAGCGTCGTGGTCTTGCCACTGCCGGTCGGGCCGGTCACCATGAAGATGCCGTTGGGTTCGGCGAGGATCTCGTCCAGGCGCGCGCGGCTCGGGTCGCGCACCCCCAGTACGTCCAGGTCGAGTTCGACGCTTTCGCGGTCGAGAACCCGCATCACCGCGGACTCGCCGTGCATGATCGGCAATGTGGAAATGCGCAGGTCAATCGATTTTCCGCGCACAATCATCTTCACCCGGCCATCCTGCGGCAGCCGCCGCTCGGCGATATCCAGCCGCGCCATGATCTTGATGCGCGAGATTACCGCCGCGCGCAGTCGGTCGGACAGGGGCGTGCTGCCCTGCAAAACGCCATCAACCCGGTAGCGCACGCGGAATTCATTCTCGAACGGCTCGATGTGGATGTCCGAGGCGCGCGCCTCAACCGCCTGGGCGATCAGGGAGTTCACGAGTTGGATGACCGGCGCCTCGCTTGCCAGATCCTTCAGACGCTCTACGTCGAGGTCTTCGGCCTGTTCTGCCTGCAAAGCGGCTGAGGCGTCTGCCACATCGTCGAGTTGCTCTGCGTAGAGACGCTCAATTGAGCGTTCGATCAGACCGGGTTCGGCGACGCAAATTATCGGCATCCCACCAGTGGCGAGTCTGAAGGCTTCGATCGCATATTCGTCCAGCGGGTCGGCCATCGCCAGGAAGTAGCCTTGCCTGGTCTCGGCCAGCGGCAAGATCCGGCTCTGTTTGAGAAATCTTGGACTCAACCGCTCGATCTCAAGCGGAGCGTTGGGAATCTGGTCCTGTTCGACCAGCGGTGCGTTCAGCTGTGCCGCCAGCGCCACAGCCAGGTCGCGTTCATTGACCAGACCCAGCTTGGCCAGCACGTTGGCAAGACGCTCGTCGCGCCCGTTGGCAAGGCGTAGCGCTCGCTCCAGCCCGGACTTGTCGAGCTTTCCCGCCGCGATCAGCGCCTCGCCGAGCACGCTTTGAAACGAATCGTCGTCTTCAACCATGGCTGTCATAGGCGCGGACTCTATCACCGCCAGCCGTGGTTCGAAACACCTTAGCAAAGCCGCCAGACTGTCCCAATAGGTGCGACCATCCCGGCACCGCAGGCCAACTTCTGGTTTGACGGCGAAAAGGCGGCGTTTGATCATGTTCCGGGTGCATGCGACAGCGCCAAGGCTCACCGCCCCGGCGACCATTCCGGCGGAATGCGTCGATAAAGATCCACGATACAAATCCACCCACCTTGCATCCCGAAAAGGATCGAAGGCTGCAGGTGGCAGAGTTTTACTCCGCCCGCGACTGGGCAAATCCCGCCGCTTCCGTGGACCAATTTGTCACCGCCGCCCACAGTCCTGCACTCAAAACTCTTTCGGTTGCCAACTGGACCGACACGCGCTTGCACTGCGAAACGCAAGTGGGCGCGGCAAACAAAGAACTATCCGGTGGCTGCAGATTGACACAGGTCAATGCACGACAATCGCATTAAGGCTCGTCTGCTTCATCTCTTCATGGAGGCGAGGTTTTGTGCTTGTCTGCCTCATCTCTTCACGGAAGCGAGGTTTTCGGTGGGTTCGACACATCGATTCAGATTTGGAATTTGCGGCTTGTTCTGCATTAGAGCATTGTCGTTTTTCTTGATTGCCGGGCTTTCAGTTTTTTCGCTCAACCCTTCAATCGCCGGTGAAACATACGTGCGGCCACAGCTGGCACTGTCGGTGATTGTGACGGATGGGCGCCTGTGGGCGACCCTCCGCGACGCCCCTATTAAAGATACGATCCGTGCAATTGGTGAGAGCGCTCCGTTCGACGTTGAGTTTCACGGCGAACTGACAAGTACGGTCAGCAAGCATTTTCACGGCATGCCACTCATCGACGCTCTGAACCGTATTCTTGAGAACAATTCATGGATTGGCAAATATGATCGAACCGGACGCATCATCCGGCTTAATGTCTACGGGACGCCGCAAGTCGCGAAAGGCGGCAACTCGCCGCGGTCGCCCGAGGCCGATGAGAGCAAAGTCGGTCCACCAGAGACTGCGCGCTCGGAAACACAATTGGATCCCGCAACTCGGTGGAACCGCCTGGAGACGATCCAAAAGCTTGCCCGCGAGCAGCCCGATGGCGCGGCGAATGCGCTCGCGTCCATGCTCGTTGAAGACGAGGACCCGGTCCTGCGCTGGAATGCGGCAATCGCACTCGCCGACATTCCGGACCACCTCGCCAGCCAGGTTCTGGTCGACACGCTCGTCAACTATGCGGATGAGCCGACCGTCCGCCGCCTCGCCGCCTGGGCACTCGGGCGGCGCCAGGACAGCAGCGCGGCGTGGGCTCTCCAAGCCGCCACTTTCGATTTTGACCTGGAAGTACGGCAGGCGTCGCTTGACGCGCTCAAGGCGATTCATCGCCAAGTTGATGACCATGATCGGGAGCAACGGTTGGGGCCGACCGTGCAATGACCGGCAATGGCAAAGCAACAGGCGAAATGGTGCCAGCCTTCTTGACCATGGGGACAACCGATAGAGGAGGCAAAGGCAAGATCACGTCGAAGAGAGTGAAATCCATTGGCCTGATAGCATCGCTCGTCGCGGCCTTCGCGCTGACTCACAACATGTCGCCGGCGATCGCGGCCCCGGGCGACTTGCTGGCCACGGTGACGCTGCCGGGTAATGGCGACAGCGTCGGCGGGTCGACGATCCCCGGCGGGCCGGCGGGCATCGTCTACATAGCGCCGCGTGCGTTTGTCACCGGCACATGGGACATATACCTTCCGCCGCCGGGCCCTGGTACGCAGGTGGCCGCGCTGCTCGCGACCAAGACATTCGTCGACGGTGACGGCAATCCCGTCGCGGTGAGTTGCGGCACCTGGGACCCAGAACGGAATGTCCTGTGGGTCGCGAATACAGGCATTCCCGGCCCCGTCTACTCCGTCGATCTCGGAGACCTGACGGCAAGCGGAACAGCGCTCGCAACCCTCGAATTCAACAGCAATATCGGCGGCGCCCCCCTCTGCGACGGCATCGCCTACGATGAAGGAAGCGACACGCTCTGGATCAGCCCGGACGTCGACACGTTCGTCTACGAATACGACCTGATTGGCACCCGGCTCCGGGCCGTAGCCCCGCTGAACGCCGCGGGCCAGCGCGACGGCAGGGTGAGCGGCGTGACGATCGGTTCCGATAACACGCTCTACATCGGCCGCAACGGCGCGCAGGAAATCCGTCGCATCAACAAGGATACCGGCGCGTTCATTTCAAACTTTGCGCAGACGGTCGGACGGGCCGAGGATCTGTCCTGCGATCCCGTCACCTACAACCCGATCGAGGCGATCATCTCCAAGGACGCGTCCGGCGGCTTCTACGAGGCGTTCGAGGCCGAAGAAGGAACCTGCCCGCTGCCAGGAGGGCCTGAGGTCATGATCGACATCAGTTTCCTGAGCAACCCGAACGCGTTCAACTGCAAGCGGAAGGGCGAAATACCTGTCACCATCTTTGGCATGGAGAACTTTGACGTCACCGAGATCGTCATCGGGAATCTGAGGCTGGCGCTCGAGAGCGATCCTGAGGGCGCGCACGTCACGCCGCCGAAGTCGTGGTCGTTCGCCGATCGGGGCGATCCTGAGACCGACAAGGGGGCGAGCCAGGGTGCGATCGTCGACGATGTGGAGCAGGATTTCCTGAACCCCGACGATTTCCCCGATCTCGATGTCGCATTCGACTCCCAGGCGGTCGCCGATCTGATCGGCTGCGACGCCCTGCAGAAGGGCGACGTCTCGGCCACGCTGGTCGTGCTGGAGGATGACCCTGATGACGGCTTCCTGTGGCAGTCGGTTCCGGTCGGCGATCCGGGCATCGATCAGCTCGTGATCGAGAGCAAGTAAGGCGTCTGATTTCAGCCTGGTCGCCAATCTCGCAGACTGGCGGGGATCCATCGCAGAGCCCCGCTTTTTTTGGTCCGTCACGCAATACCGGGAAGGCGCCGGGGATTTTGAGGAAGACGTACTCGTCGTCCCTGAAGCCGTATGCCATTGGCTTGACGACGTTGATTTTGTTGTTGATGCCTTCCAGCAGGCTGGTATTCAGCGGCCAGTTGGCGGGTGCGAGGCCGATGCGTCTTGGACTAACCGCCCGTCACTCCTACCACCGCGCTGAACGGTTCATCCTTCGATCAGATTTTATACCGGGACATGACCGCAGGGCGCATGCCCCCATCAGATCCCCGTCAGATTCCCCGTCAGATCCATTGCACATTTACCGGGCCGTAAAGCCAGGTCATCCAGAGACCGAGCGCCAGATACGGTCCAAACGCGACCGGCTCCCTCGCCCCGGGGATGCCTTTTGCCCGCGCGGCAATGCAGGCCGCCGCCAGCCCAGCCGCGGCACCGATCAGCAGGACCGAGGGGAGCCCCTGCCAACCCACCCAGGCGCCGGCGGCGGCGAACAGCTTGACGTCGCCGAGCCCGAGGCCTTCG
>CALZIL010000186.1 GCA_945787495.1 uncultured Afifella sp.
GCGCTTCTTCGCCTCGCTCTTCCGGGTCAGCGACGCGGAGGAACGGGTCGCCCGGACACTCGACGAGGTCGGACTTGCTGACCGCGGCGGCGACTTGGCCATCGAGCTCTCAAAGGGCCTGCAGCAGAAACTGGGCCTCGCACGGGCGTTGCTTCATGATCCACCGGTTCTCATACTGGATGAGCCGGTATCAGGCCTCGATCCACATGGCATCCGCGAGGTTCGTGAGATTATCTGCCGCGAACGAGACCGGGGCCGGCTGATCTTCTTTTCTTCCCATGTGCTGTCCGAGGTCGAGCGAACCGCCAACCGGATCGGTATCATGCACCAGGGCCAGCTTGTGTTCGAAGACACGATCGAAGGCGTCATGTCGCGTTATGCAACGCTGGAGGAGGCATTCATATCGATCACCGGTGAGGCAGCGCCGGCTGCGGAGCTTGTCGCGTGAGCACGGCCGGTTCGCAGTCCAGCCGCCCGACCGTTGTCAGCGTGATTGCCTGGCGGGAAGCGAAAGCAACCATGCGCGGAATCAGCGGCTATGCAGCGATAACGATTGCGCTCATCGTGGCGACCTGGATCCTCCTGGTCGACGTGCGGGCGCTCGAGGCCGGCGGCCACTTGGTGCTGGCCGACCCCTTCGGTCCGCCGCTGACCATCGCCATGCTTGTGTTGGCGCTGTTTCTTGCGGTGTCGGCAGCGGTGTCTGCGGCTCGCGACCGCGAGAGCGGCACGCTTGAAGTCCTGTTCTACGGGCCGGTCGACGAGATTTCCTACGTTCTCGGCAAGATCGGCGGGCTGCTTCTTGCCTACCTCGCCGCTTTGCCGCTTTTGCTCGCCTCGCTCTCTCTGCTCGCATTGATGACCGGGTTTTCACTGACCTTGGTGATCGTGGCGAGCCTCATACTTTCAATCGTGCCGGCGGCTGAGATCGTCGGCTTCGGTGTGCTGCTTTCGATCGGCACCAACCGGGTCCGCACCGCAGTGCTGTTGCTGATCGGCATCACCGTCGTGTTGCTCGGCATCACGGTTGCATATTCGATGGTGCTGCTGATCCCGATAGAGGACCCGTCAAGCCCGGTGCTGCCATTGCGCGACGTTCTCGCCGCCTTCGACGCCGGCGTCAGATGGATCTCGCCCTTCGCCTACCTCGAGCGGGTGGTCGACGCCGCAGTGACCGGCGCGTGGCGAACCGCACTGATCAGCCTGGCGGTTGCGGTCGCCTACACCGCCGTCATGATCTGTTTGGCGGCCTACTGGATGCGCCGCAGGGGCGTGCATCGCAGGGGAGATTGAATATGGCACGCCCGATTGGCGCGGTGACCGTGATGTTGTCGGTCATGCTCTGCCTCACCCTGTTGGCGCCGGTACCGGCTCGGGCCAAAGAACAGCTGGTCTACTGGCCGCTGGTCACGAATGGTACCGAGTATCGCCGGATTTCCTACCCGCACCAGGCCGGATCACTGGTCGTGCTTGCCAATACAGAAGTGGTTATCGAAGCCCGGTACGCCCCTGTGTCCTACTGGCCGATCACCCGGGAATATCTGGCTGACTTCTCGCAAAAGCTGCGGCTGGCGAATGGCAATATCGAGATTGTCGATGAGTCAGGCAAGATAACCGTGGTCGCGCCCGAACCCTATGTCTTGTGGTATCCGGCAGGCGTCGGCGCCGGTATGTCCGTGCTGGCGCGCGGCACCGAGGCATTGGAGCTCTATGAGGATTACGTCAAGGATGCGCGTTCTGCCGCGGAGGCGGCGCAGGAATACCAACGGATCGTCGCCGAGCGCCATGCAGCGGCCGCCGCCTGGATGCGGATGGCGGCCGAGCGCCCAAAGTTCCTTCCGCCCCCACCACCGGAACTCACCCTGGAGGAGCCCGAACGGTTTCAGGCCTTTGCAACCGAGCCGCGCGAGGCGGCAGTCATCTCATTGCCCGAAGGCGCTTACACGGTGCGGATCCGCGACGCCGGCAACCAAATCGTTCCGGGCAGCGAGCGGAAACTTGTCAGCTTCGGCGCCTTGAACCAGGCGGTAGGTTATGTCTTGCGTCCGGCGGATCGCTGGACGCAACCAATCTTCAGCTTCGCACCGGACGAAACCATCTACACGGCTGGCCGGACCGATCTCTTTTTCCAGCCGGTCCCTGTCGTCCAGTATGAGGCGCGACGCTTCACAAGGCTGTTCCGTCCGCAGTCAGTCGAGATCACCGATCCGACGCTGACCATGTGGGTACCCCGCGAAGAGAGCGACGTATTGGCCGACGGCGCCGCACTGGCGCTGTGGCACGGCGACAGCGTGACCGCCACCTCACCGCGCACGCCATACCGGGTGGTCCAGCTCGCCGCTGCATCGCGGGGTTACACCATCGAAGAATTCGCACCGACATCCAACAGCTCGCTCAAGCCCGACTTTTACGCCATGCGGGTCGGCGGGGATTCGGCGGTGACCCGGGTCAGCCTCTTTCTCGGCGACAGTGGCAAACCGGCGAGCGTCAGCGAGCGGCAAATTCGACAGGTCAGCCTGCCGGCGGAGCCGTTACTGTTTTTGCCTGCCCTCCTCCCCCTTGCGGTCGGCCTGGCGCTCCGCCTGTGGGCGCGAGCCGCCTTGTCCCGTGATCGGCGAACTAAGGCATCCTGAAATGGCCAACAGAACCGCGGCGCAGCTGTGACCAGGACCGGATCCCGACCGCCGTCGTACCCCTAATAGTGCCCGTGACCGCCAAGGCGTCCAAATACCGATTGACGGAACTGCCCCGTCATGCGGTGCCATCCGTTCTTGCCGCTACGGCTGTTTTGGAAAAAACCTCCGGAAACCTTGGTCAGGCCAAGGGCATCGGCAAGCTCCCGGCAGGCGAGCAATCCAGCGTCAGAGGTGATCCTGGAACCGCGGAAATCAAGCTTGAGGCGACGGTCGAAACCGACAAAAAAAGTCTTCAAAATGACAATTCATATGGCGATTCCGGGAATAAATCTCATTTCCTGTATTACAATATGCGCTCTTTGGAGATGAGTAACGATTTTCACAACTCCAACAACCCCGAAGCGCAGCGTGTCGTAGGCGCCTCGGCCGCCGGGGTTGCCAGCCAAAGCGGAGAATATGCCATGGACAACCTAGCCAAGCGAGGCGCCGTTGCCGCGCAGGTGCCGATGCTGATCGCCGGCGAGTGGGTACTCGGCGATCAACGTTACGAGGACCGGGATCCCTACCGTGGCGACCTGGTCGCGACGGCTCCCGAATCGAGCCGCGCCGAGGTCGACCGAGCGATCGCTACCGCCGTGGAGGCGAAAAGCGTCATCGCCGCCATGCCGGGCTACGAGCGCGCCAATCTGCTGCGCAAGGTCGGCCAGCTGCTTGATGAGCGGGTCGAGGATATCGCCGTGATCATGGCGCGGGAGATGGGCAAGGCGATCACGGATGCCCGCGCTGAAATTTCGCGCTCCCGGGACACCATCAGCTTGTCGGCCGACGAGGCGATCCGCATCCAGGGTGAGCATGTTCCGCTCGACGGCTCGGCCATGGGGGCCGGCAAGATCGCCTTGCTGCTGCGTTTCCCGGTCGGCGTGGTCGGCGGCATCACACCCTTCAACGCACCCTTCAACCTGGCCTGCCATAAGGTGGCTCCGGCGCTTGCGGCCGGCAATTCGGTGGTCCTGAAGGCGCCGCCGCAGACGCCACTCGTCGTGCACAAGATGGTCGAGCTGTTCGTCGACGCCGGCGTGCCGAAGGGAGCACTCAATGTGGTCTACGGCACCGAGGCGGGGCCGATGCTGGTCCGCGACCCGCGCGTCGACGTGATCAGCTTCACCGGCTCGAGTCGAGTCGGCGCGGAGATCAAATCGGCCTGCGGTATGAAGCGGGTCGCGCTGGAGCTCGGCGGCAACGGCGCGACGATCGTTCATCACGACGCGGAGATTGACGAAGTCGCCACGGCGCTGGCGCGCAATTCCATGAGGATCGGCGGACAGAGCTGCATTTCCGTACAGAACGTCTTCGTTCATCGCCAGATATTCGCCGAACTGCGCGACGCGCTGGTCGAAAAGATCCTGGAGCTGCAAGTCGGCGACCCGCTTGATGATTCGACCGACCTCGGCACTCTGATCGACGAGGACGCGGCGATCCGCGTCGAGCAATGGGTTCGCGAGGCGGTCGCCGACGGTGCGCAATTGCTGACCGGCGGCGGCCGCAAGGGCGCACAGGTCGAGCCGACGGTCTTGTTCGGCGTCCAGCCACGCATGAAGGTCGTGTGCGAAGAGGTTTTCGGGCCGGTGGTCAGTCTCCTGACCTACGAGGACTTGCAGGAGCCGATCGACTGGGTGAACGCCGGTCCCTATGGCCTCCACACCGGTATCTACACAAAAAATCTGGATAATTGCTTCCGTGCCATCCGCACCCTGAGAGTCGGCGGAGTGATCATCAACGGCACCAGCACATGGCGAACCGATCAGTTGGCTTATGGTGGCGTCAAGGCGAGTGGCTTAGGGCGGGAGGGTCCGCATTATGCAATGCGCGACATGACGGAAGAACGGCTGGTTCTGTTCAATCTTTGATGCCGTTTTCGGCATGCCGCGCAAGCTCCCCGGCGGTTACCCGGTCCTTTATCCGGCTCTGCCACAGCCGAATGCTGTTCGTGCGTGCCTATCCGCGTGAGAGCCAGGAGATGGTCTTTGATGCTCATGATCGGGCATTCGGCTTTTTCCGGGGAACCTGTAGCCGCGGCATCTGCGACAATATGAAGACGGCGGTGGACACGATCCTGGTTGGCAAGGATCGCAAGTTCAACCGCCGCTTTCTCCGGATGTGCAGCCACTGTCTTGTCGAGCCCACGGCCCGCACACCGGCTTCTGGCTGGGAGAAGGGACAAGTGGAGAACCAAGTCGGCTTGGTCCGCAAGCGCTTCTTCACCCCACGGCTGCGGTTCAAGACCTATGAGGAACTGAATGCCTGCCCTTTGCTCAGGCCGGCGGCCAGCTCCTGTTCCACCTCATCAGCAGGCTCTACGAACAGACATCGGTGATCGTCACCACCAATCTTGCGTTCGGCGAATGGCCCTCCGTTTTCGGCGATGCCAAGATGACAACCGCATTGCTGGACCGACTGACGCATCATTGTGACATCGTCGAAACCGGCAATGAAAGCCGGCGGTTCAAAAACCGAAGCTGAGATCAACCATCCGCACCCGACCGGCCTCCGAAACCCCGACCAGTTCCACCCGGTCGGGCGCTAATTGCCGTGCTTGCTTCAACGAAATGGGGTTCTTTTTTGCACGCCGAATGGGGGTCCCGATTCAATGCCGTTTGACAATGATCGGCGCCAAGTCAGTAATTCTTTCGCTGAATGTTGAACATTGTGTAGACCGCTGATCGCAGTCTGGTCAGTTCCGTTTTGTAGCGAACGACCCATGGTGCGCGCCGCCGAAGATAGAACTCGGCGTGCGCGAGGAATTTGAACCGGCTCGACCGACGGATGAGGCGTTCAACCAGCGCGGCGATTTCGTCGCGCCCTTTGCTGCGAGCGGCCTCAAGGATTTCGCGAGCAAAAATAAATTCATTATTTCCGCGCAGGATCAAATCGCCGAAATCGTCGGGCGAATAAGAAGACCAGTCGAAGGTTGTAGCCTTTGTCCGATCGACATCGACAAGATCAAGCGTGATCATCGTGCGGAGACACTTCTGGCACCGCGAGCAATTGACATGCGGACCATCGAGGCGGCCCTTGCCGCAGACACTGAGCACCGAAAGACCAATGTCATCGTCTTTGATCGCCGCTGTCTTTTCCACGCGGTTAAACTGGGCGCCAAAATGGGAAATATCGACTGTGTCTGACGAAAGCAGCAGGTCCGTGAGCGGATGCGATCCCCAGTCGATCAGGGAACCATAATCAAATGTTGAGGAAATCGCCGCTGCACTGATTTCCGAGGAGAGAAAATGCGCCACCGCCCCGAGTGCAGGACCGTGACTGATCACGGTCCATGCGTTCTGAAATGCCGGCAATACTTCCATCATATTAGTCGCCACCTGCAAGTGGCGCTGGCCCGTCTTGGCCGCAAAAGCCGTCAATTCGCTAAGTCGATCAAATCCCTGCGCTATATCTCTCTCGTCATAAGGAACATGAGCGATGGAGATCAGCGCACCCAGTGCTTCGCCCTGTT
>CALZIL010000187.1 GCA_945787495.1 uncultured Afifella sp.
CGGCCTTCAATGTCGGCCTTTTTGCCGGCGCCATCGACGATGGTGGTCTCTTCCTTCGTGATGTTGACGCGCTTGGCGGTGCCGAGCATGTCGATGCCGACATTTTCCAGCTTGATGCCGAGATCTTCGGAGATCACCTGCGCGCCGGTCAGCGTCGCAATGTCCTGCAGCATGGCCGTGCGCCGGTCACCAAAGCCCGGAGCCTTGACGGCCGCGACCTTCAGGCCGCCGCGCAGCTTGTTGACGACCAAAGTCGCCAGCGCCTCACCTTCGACGTCTTCGGCGATGATGAGCAGCGGACGCGAAGCCTGAACCACCGATTCCAGCACCGGCAGCATAGCCTGCAGGTTCGACAGCTTCTTCTCGTGCAGGAGGATAAAGGGATCCTCCAGATCGGCCGTCATCTTTTCTGCATTGGTGACGAAATAGGGCGAGAGATAACCACGGTCGAACTGCATGCCTTCCACGACTTCCAGCTCGGTCTCAAGGCTCTTGGCCTCTTCCACCGTGATGACGCCCTCATTGCCGACCCTCTGCATCGCCTCGGCGATCATCTCTCCGACATCGGTGTCGCCATTGCCCGCGATCGTGCCGACCTGGGCAACCTCTTCTGAGGTTTTGATTTTCTTGGAACGGCTTTCCAGGTCCTTGACGACGGTGTTGACGGCGAGGTCGATACCGCGCTTCAGATCCATCGGGTTCATGCCGGCGGCAACCGACTTGGCGCCCTCGCGCACGATCGACGCGGCCAGAACCGTTGCCGTCGTGGTGCCGTCACCGGCAATGTCGTTTGTCTTGGACGCCACTTCGCGCACCATCTGTGCGCCCATATTCTCGAACTTGTCTTCAAGCTCGATTTCCTTGGCGACCGTCACACCGTCCTTGGTGATGCGCGGCGCGCCGAAGGATTTGTCGAGGATGACGTTGCGGCCTTTCGGGCCAAGCGTAACCTGGACCGCGTTGGCGAGAACTTCGACGCCTTTCAGCATCCTTTCGCGCGCATCCGCAGAGAATTTTACGTCTTTCGCACTCATTGCGATGACTCCTAACTGTCTTTGATTTCAGAATTTCAATTGGTGGAATTGATTGACCGGTCAGGCCGCTTTCTTGGCGGATCTGGACGTTTCAATCACACCCATGATGTCGGATTCCTTCATGATGAGGAGTTCTTCACCATCGATCTTGACTTCGGTCCCGGACCACTTGCCGAACAGAACCCGGTCACCGGCCTTGACGTCGAGCGGAATAAGCTCGTTGTCATCGCCACGCGCGCCGGGGCCGACGGAGACGATCTCGCCTTCCTGCGGTTTTTCCTGTGCGGTATCCGGAATGATGATGCCGCCGGCGGTCTTTTCTTCCGAACCGATACGGCGAACGACGACACGATCATGCAGAGGACGAAACTTCATGATTCCCTCATGTCCCTTTGTCTAGGGCGCAATTCAGCGCCAAGTTTCAGGTAAAACAGCTGCTAGCACTCACAAATGGCGAGTGCTAACAGCGTCGTGAAGGGATGTAGGAGGCGCGCGGCGCGCTGTCAACCGGTGGCTGGCCGTGATTTCATGGCGCTGTACAGCAAACGCGCCATAAGGCACTCGCTGAAGGCTGACGAATAAGGCCGGACATCATGATTGGATTTATGAAGGCCATATTGAAAATGCCGCCTTCATGGCGAGTCTGGGTCATGCTTTTGCTGGCGGTCAATCTCATCGTGCCGCTGTTTTACATCCAGACACCGGAGGCGCAACTGACAATCGCTGCGATGTTCGCCGGTGCCATCATGCAATCCTGGATTCACGCAAAGCTCGGCTTTGTAAGGCTGCTCGGGATCGGTCACATCTTCTGGATACCACTTGTCATCTGGCTGGCCTTGCGAGCCGGCACGATTGGCCTGGACAGCACATTCGGCATCTGGCTGGCATCACTGGTGCTGATAAACACCGTCTCGCTGGTCATTGACGCCATTGATGTCATCCGGTTCCTGTCCGGCGAAAGATCACCGACATTGTCAAGCTGACCGGGAGCCCAGACGGCAGGCCGTGGCCCCATGTGGCGGCCTAGATGTCATGTCGCGGATTGCCACTTTTGAGCGCAAATCGGACATCAAAGGCGATTGCCGATTAGGCCCCAAAATGACCCAAATCGAGGTAGTGTCTCCATTTGAAATCGTGTCCTATTGACACTGCTGGCATGGCGGTCCCGCGATAGTCCAACTATAGCGTCTTTCGGACGAGGGGATTTCTCGATCAATGACTTATGCGGAGATTGAGCGGCGGCTCAAAAACGGCGGTATTGTCATCCTTGACGGCGGAACTGGCACCGAGCTGGAAAGGCGCGGTGTGCCCATGGACCCCGAAGCCTGGTGCGGGCCGGCGACGCTTAAGCACATAGACGTTCTTGAAAGCATCCATCGAGACTACATCGCGGCAGGGGCGGATATCATCACCGCGAACACCTTCGCCTCGTCGCGGTTGATGCTCAGCCAGGCCGGGCTTGCCGACCGGTTTGAGGATATCAACCGGGCCGCCGTGGGCGCGGCGCACCGGGCGCGGCTGGCAAGCGGGCACGAAGGCGTAGCGGTTGCCGGTTCGCTGTCCCACATGCTTCCCATTGTTGGCGGTGCGGCAAAAACCGATCTCGCGCGGGCGCCGTCGCAAGCGCAGATGGCGGATGCTTTCGGGGAATTCGCCGAGCTCTTGCGCGAGGAAGGGTGCGACCTGATCCTTCTGGAAATGATGTATCACCCGGACCGCATGGTGCCGGCGTTCAAGGCCGCAACGGCGACCGGCCTGCCGGTCTGGGCCGGCTTTTCAGCGCGGCGCGGCGAGGACGGTCAGGTGCTCAGTTTTGCGTCCGACAAGGACATACCGTTTGAAGAAACGGTGCGTGTACTCGCCGATTTCGAAATAGCAGCAGCCGGCGTCATGCACACCCCGTCGGATGTCGTTGGTGACGCCATCGCCATTGTGCGAGAAGCTTTTGACGGACCACTCACCGCTTATCCGGATTCGGGCTATTTCAAAATGCCCCAATGGCAATTCCAGGATGTCATCACGCCGGATGAATTCCTGCAATTCGCGCAAAAGTGGACCACGACCGGAGTGCAAGTCGTCGGCGGCTGCTGCGGGCTTTCGCCTGAGCACATTTCAGCAATCGCGCCGCTCAAGGATCAGGGCAGGCCTTAGGTCCTGTTGTGGCCCGGGCTGGCAGCACCATGAAAATCACCAAACTCGAATCCTTCAGCAACGAATTTGTCGGCTTCGTGCGTGTGACGACGGAGACGGGCGGGCAAGGCTGGGGTCAGGTTTCGACCTACAATGCCGATATCACCTGCCAGGTCTTCCACCGCCAGATCGCACCATGGACGCTCGGCGCCGATGCGCTCGACATCGACGCACTGGTCGACCTGATCGTCCGGCGCGAGCACAAGTTTCCAGGCTCCTATCTGCGCCGCGCCATGGCCGGGCTTGATACGGCGCTCTGGGATCTGCGCGGCAAGGCGGAGGGCAAGCCCGTCGTCGCGCTCATCGGCGGCACTCCGGGACCGTTGCGCGCCTATGCGTCCTCCATGAAGCGCGACATCACGCCCGAAGCCGAGGCGCAGCGCCTTGCCCGCCTGCGCAACGAATTCGGCTTCGATGCGTTCAAGTTCCGTGTCGGCGCCGAGTGTGGCAACGACATCGACGAATGGCCGGGCCGGACGGAGGCCATCATTCCGGCGGTCTCACGCGCCCTGGGCGATGGCGTTGCAAAGCTGGTCGATGCCAATTCCGGCTTCTCGATTGACCGTGCCATTGCCGTTGGACACATGCTGGAGGATGAGGACGTTAGCCATTATGAGGAACCTTGCCTGTACTGGGACCTTGAGGCGACGAAGCAGGTCACGGACGCGCTCACCATCGATGTGACGGGCGGCGAACAGGACTGCGATCTCGCTTCATGGCGCCGGATGATCGACATGCGCGCCGTCGATGTGGTCCAGCCTGACGTCATGTATATGGGCGGCCTGACCCGCACGCTCCGCGTTGCCGAAATGGGCCTGACCCGCACGCTCCGCGTTGCCGAAATGGCGGAAGCGGCGGGACTGCCTTGCACGCCGCATTCCGCCAACCTGTCGCTGGTGACGGTATGCACGATGCATCTTCTGGGCGGGCTCGCGGGCCGCAACGCCGGCAAGTATCTGGAGCTGTCGATCGAGGGCGAGGATTATTATCCCTGGCAGGCCGGTCTGTTCCGTGGCGACCCGTTCCGGGTCGAGGCGGGGCACGTCACGATACCGGCCGAGCCGGGCTGGGGCGTTGAGATCGAGCCCGACTGGCTCGCCAATGCGTACTACCAAGCCTCGGAACATTGAAAACGAAACCGATATAGAATCACTTGAGCGGATCCCGCGACCCGCTCGGTTCGGTGTCACCGGGTCGGGTCGGGCGAGACCCGGATCACGAGCTTGCCGAAGTTCTTGCCTTGCAGAAGGCCCCGGAAAGCGCCGGGTGCGTTTTCCAGCCCGTCTACGAAGTCCTCGCGGTATTTGACCCGGCCTTCGCGGATCCATCCGCTCATGGTTTCGATGAATTCCGCTTCCTGATCGGCGAAATCCCAGACGATGAAGCCCTGGATCCGCAGACGTTTGGTCAGCACCGAGCGCATCACGACAGGGACCTGGTTCGGGCCGGATGGCAGTTCCGTTGCGTTGGAATGCGCAATGAGGCCACAAACGGGGATCCGGGCAAACTCATTGCACAGCGGCAGCACGGCTTCGAAAACCGCGCCGCCAACATTTTCCCAATAGATGTCGACGCCATCGGGACAGACCGATGCGAGTTTCCCGGCAAAGTCCGCATCCTTGTGATTGAGACAGGCGTCGAAACCCAGCTCCTCGACCACAAAGGCGCATTTGTCATCCTCACCGGCGACACCGATCGTGCGGCAGCCCTTGATCTTGGCGATCTGCCCGACAGCCGAACCGACGGCTCCCGAAGCCGCTGCAACGACTAGGGTTTCACCCTCTTTGGGCTGTCCGATATTCGCCAGACCGGTATAGGCGGTCATGCCGGGCATGCCGAGCACCCCCAGCGCGGTGGAAATTGGCGCCAGCTGCGGATCGACAATCTTTAGCTGCCCGGCCTCCATGACGGCGTAATCCTGCCAGCCGGTGTAACCGAAGACGATGTCGCCTTCGGCGAAATCCGGGCTTTTGGATTCAATCACCTGACTGACCGTGCCGCCGGTGATGACCTCGCCGATCGCGACGCCTTTGGCGTAAGACTTGGCCGGGCTGATACGGCCGCGCATATAGGGATCGAGTGACAGGTAAATCGCCCGGCACAGCACTTGCCCGTCGTCCGGCTCGGGTACCGGACTTTCGGCGAGTGCGAAATCACTGTCCGCTGGCGCGCCCTCCGGGTAAGCGGCCAGGACGATCTGGCGATTGATTGAATCCGGCATGGCTGTTCTCCCTTCGACCATCGTGCGCCTATCTTAGTCTCCGCCGGCGAGGTTGGTCGCGTGCTTTTCATACGCCATGCTGTGTGCACAGTTGAGAGGCTTGGTGGAAGGGCATTAGCGTGGATACGCGATTGGACGGTAAGCGGGCCGTGGTGACAGCCGGCGCCGGTGGGGTGGGGCACGTTATCGCCTCGCGCCTTGCTGGCGAAGGCGCAGTGGTCTTTGTCTGTGACATCGACGCAAACGCAATTGCGGGCCTGCCCGAAGAGATCAGCGGCGCCAGGGTCGATGTGGCCGTTCCCGAACAGGTTGATTCGTGGCTCGGCTCCATTGTCCGCGATGGCATCGACATCCTGGTCAACAATGCCGGCATCAGCGGGCCGACCGCGCCGATCGAAGATATCGGTGTTGAGGGCTGGCGCGAATGCCTGGCGGTTTGTCTCGACAGCCAGTTTTATTGCGCCCGACGAGTCATTCCGTCCATGAAGGCCGGGAAAGCCGGAGCCATCGTCAACATCGCGTCGACCGCCGGCCTGCTGGGCATGCCGAACCGCGCCCCTTACGTTGCCGCGAAATTTGGCGTTGTCGGCCTGACCAAGACGCTGGCCATGGAACTCGGACCGTTCAACATCCGTGTCAACGCCATTGCGCCCGGTTCGATCACCGGGGACCGCATGGATCGCGTTATTGCCGCCCACGCAAAGGCGGAGGACATTTCGGACGAGCAGGTGCGGGCGAAGTACACGCAAGGCACGTCGATGCAGACTTTTGTGGATGCAGACGAGATTGCCGACATCGTTGTCTATCTGTGTTCCGAACGTGGCAGGCACATATCCGGACAGGTCTTCGCGGTCGATGGCCATACGGAGACCTTGTATCCGAGGACGCTGACTTAGGTCGCAGACAGCCTCGGATCACACAGATCGCCGGCGCGCTTTGCCGATCATCGATTTTCAGTGTTAGACTGTTTTTCCTGTGGTTTGGCAAACAGGCCAGATCCCGAAATTTGTAACAAGACGAAAAAAGACCAGGTTTGCACACCCGGTCGGATGGGAGCGAAAATGTCAACGAACAAACTCAAGAAAATTCTGCAAACCGAGGGTCTTACGCGTCGCGACTTCATGGTCCGGGCGACAGCTTTGGGCGTTGCCGCGGCGCCCGCATCGGCGCTCTGGTCAAGTTCCGCCAAAGCAGCGACCCCGAACAAGGGCGGCACGCTGCGGCTTGCCATCGGCCACGGCTCGACCACCGACTCGCTGGATCCGGGAACCTTCGAAAATCTCTACATGCAGGTCGTCGGCAGCACGGCTTACAATCAGCTCACAGAGGTCGATAACAACGGCGATCTGGTCGCCGACCTCGCCGAATCCTGGGATGTGACCGACGACGCCGTGGTCTGGACCTTCAATCTCCGCAAGGACGTTGAATTCCACAACGGCAAGACGATGGATGCCGATGACGTCGTCGCGTCGTTCCAGCACCATATGGGCGAGGATTCAAAATCGGCGGCAAAGGCAATTCTCGACCCGATTGACGGGATCAAGGCGGACGGCAAGGACAAGGTCGTCTTCACCTTGAAGTCCGGCAATGCCGATTTTCCGTTCATCGTCAGCGATTATCACGTCGCTATCCTGCCGGCCAAGGACGGCGCGATCGATGCGACATCCGGGATCGGTACCGGCGGCTATTCCATCGAGAACTATGAGCCGGGTGTGCGCACCGCGCTGAAGCGCAATCCCAGCTATTGGAAGCAGGATCGCGCCCATTTCGACGCGGCGGAAGTGCTGGCGATCATCGATGTCGCGGCGCGAACCAATGCGCTGACGACCGGCGAAATCGACGCCATGGACAGGGTCGATCTCAAGACCGCGCATCTCCTGGCGCGGGACAAGAATGTCAGCATCGAGGAGGTCAGCGGAACCCAGCATTACACCTTCGCCATGCACACCGACGTCGCGCCGTTCGACAACAACGACGTGCGTCTGGCGCTCAAGTTTGGCATCGACCGGGACGCTCTGGTGAAGACGATTCTGCGCGGCCATGGCGTGGTCGGCAACGATCATCCGATCGGCCGGTCCAACCGCTTTCATGCCGACGATCTGCCGCAACGCCCATACGATCCTGAGCAGGCCAAATTCCACCTGAAAAAGGCCGGGCTCGACAGCCTGAAAGTCGATCTGAGTGCCGCCGACGCCGCCTTCCCCGGCGCCGTCGACGCGGCGGTGTTGTACAAAGAGCACGCTGCCAAGGCCGGCATCGACATCAATGTCGTGCGCGAGCCGAATGACGGCTACTGGTCGAATGTCTGGTTGAAGAAACCGTGGTCCGCCGTCTACTGGGGCGGCCGGCCGACCGAGGACTGGATGTTCTCCACCGCCTATGCCGAGGGCGTGCCGTGGAACGACACCCACTTCAGCCACGCACGCTTCAACGAAATACTGGTCACGGCGCGCTCCGAACTTGACGACGCCAAGCGTCGCGAGATGTATTTTGAGATGCAGAAGATCCTCAGCGATGAGGGCGGTGTCATTATACCGATGTTCGCCAATTACGTCATGGGCCTCAGCAAAAAGGTTCAGCACGACAAATTGGGTGCGAACTGGAGCATGGACGGGTTCAAGTGCATCGAACGCTGGTGGTTCGGTTGATCTGAACCCTCGCGGCGGACTGGGGCTTTGACGAAGATACTGCAAATGGTGGCCCAGCGCCTGGCGCTGGGCCTGCTGACCCTGTTCGTCGTATCGCTGATCATCTTCCTCGGCGTCGAGCTTCTGCCCGGCGATCTCGCCGAAGCGATCCTCGGCCAGTCGGCGACACCGGAAACCGTGGCGGCGTTCCGCCGCGAGCTTGGCCTCGATCTGCCGCCGCACACGCGTTACATCGAGTGGCTGGGGGGCATGGTGCAAGGCGACTTCGGCGTCTCGCTCGCCAACAACCGGGAAATCTCCGAACTGATCGGCGTGCGGTTCAAGAATACGCTGTTTCTTGCCGCCATCGCCGCGATCATCTCGGTGCCGCTGGCGGTTACGCTCGGGGTTCTTGCAGCGCTCTATCGCAACAGCCTGTTCGACCGCGCGATCAACATCGTCACCTTGTCGTCGATCTCGTTCCCGGAATTCTTCGTCGCCTATATCCTGATCCTGGTTCTCTCCATCAATGCTAATATCTTCCCCAGCATCTCCAATGTCAGTTCCGATATAGGCTTCTGGGAGCATGTCTATCGCGTCATGCTGCCGGCCTTGACGCTGACCCTGGTGGTCGTCGCCCACATGATGCGCATGACCCGCGCGGCGATCATCAACCTCTTGGCCAGCCCCTATATCGAGATGGCCATGCTGAAGGGCATCAGCCGCTCGCGGATCATTACCCACCATGCGCTGCCAAACGCGCTGGCGCCGATCATCAATGTGATCGTCATCAACCTGGCCTATCTCGTCGTCGGCGTGGTGATCGTCGAGGTGGTCTTTGTCTATCCGGGCCTCGGCCAGCTATTCGTCGATTCGGTGATCAAGCGTGACATCCCGGTCGTCCAGGCAAGCTGCCTGATCTTCGCGGCCACCTATATCCTTTTGAACCTGACCGCGGACGTGCTGTCGATCCTCAGCAATCCCCGCCTGATGCATCCGAAATAGGCGGGGTGGGGGCATGGGCAATATCCGGAAACACCTGAAATCGGCGCCGCCGACGGCCATCTTCGGGCTGGTTGTCATCGCGGTCTATGTGTTTGTCGCGTTTTTCGCGCCGGTGCTGACGCCCTATGGTGAATCGGAAATCGTCGGCGCCGAATACGAGCCGTGGGGCGAAGGTTTTGTGCTCGGCACCGACAATCTTGGTCGCGACATGCTGACCCGCCTGATCTACGGCGCGCGCAATACCGTCGGAATTGCTTTTGCGACCACTTGCCTGGCGTTTCTGATCGGCGGCGCGTTCGGCCTGCTGGCAACGGCGATGGGCGGTTGGGTCGACCAGATTCTCGGCCGCATCGTCGACGTGCTGATGGCCATCCCGACGCTGATCTTTGCGCTGCTGATCCTGACCATCCTGGGCACCGCCATTCCCGTGCTCATCATCGTCATCGCGGTGCTGGACTCAACGCGCGTGTTCCGGCTGGCGCGCGCGGTTTCCATGAATATCGTCGTGCTGGATTTCGTCGAGGCGGCACGGCTCAGGGGCGAGGGCACCGGCTGGATCATCCTGCGCGAAGTGCTGCCGAATTCCATGCCGCCGCTGGTTGCCGAGTTCGGTTTGCGGTTCTGCTTCGTGTTCCTTTTCATCAGTTCGCTCAGCTTCCTGGGCCTCGGCTTGCAGCCACCGACCGCCGACTGGGGGTCGATGGTGCGCGACAATGCCACCCTGATCACCTATGGCGACATCACGCCGCTGCTGCCGGCCGGCGCCATCGCCTTGCTGACCGTCGCCGTGAATTTCGTCGTCGACTGGTTTCTGCACAAGACAAGCGGATTGCGCGATGAGCACTAGCGCCCAAAAACCTTCTAACGGCGAAATCCTGCTTGAGATGCGTGGCCTGCGCATCGAGGGACAATCGGAGGGCGGTTGGCAGGAGATCGTCAAAGGCGTCGATGTCACTTTGCGGCGCGGCGAGGTGCTTGGCCTGATCGGCGAGTCGGGCGCCGGCAAGTCGACCATCG
>CALZIL010000188.1 GCA_945787495.1 uncultured Afifella sp.
GCTGAGCTTCTTCGACAGCGCGTTCATCGTCTTGTGCTTGCGCTTGCCGGACTTGTAGTCCTGCATCGCCTGGGCGAATTTGGCCTCAGACATGCCCACGACGGACGGGTTGTCCTTTTTGCCCTTGCCGTCCGCCCCGTGACAGCCGGCGCACGACTTGGCTTTGGCTTTTCCGGCTGCCGCGTCACCGGCTGCATTCGCCGATCCGGCGATGCCCAGGGCCAGCGCAGTCGCGGCAATTACCAACCAACGAGTCTTCATGTCCAATCTCCTTGCATTCCCACGGCCCCGCAGACATCCGCTTGCCGCTAACAACATTTTCTTTTCCACAAAAAATTGACCGGCAAATGATGAGGGATACGAACTGTATGATCGATGAATGGCGAATTCATGATCCGTTCAGATTTCGTGCATGTGTGTTCGCGCGTTCCGTTTGGATGCGTCCGGGATGCCCTCACACGCGCTCGGACATCCCCACCCCAAGCGATGGCCGGACATCATTGGTGATGCCAATGCGGCCAGCGACATCCGCAACTGTGAAGTAGCCTTAAGGCGCGGTGTTCCGGCCAGGCGGGGAGACCCGGTCCTGGCAGCGGCGCGTCACCGGTTTGATTTCTGGGGCGTTAATAGCGGAACTGTTCGGTCAGGATGCGCTCGTCCCAGGAGCGATCGGGGTCGAACATGATCAGACCTTTCGTCTCATGGTCCTCGGTAATCGTGACATCGCGGATACCCTTGAATTCGATATGATCGGCAGCCGCATTGACCGGTCTTTTTTGCCGCTCCAGCACCTCGATATGGACCTCGACATGGTTGGGAAGAAGCGCGCCGCGCCAGCGGCGGGGGCGGAAGGGGCTGAGCGGCGTCAAGGCCAGAAGCGGGGCATTGATCGGAATGATCGGGCCGTAGGCCGACAGATTATAGGCGGTCGAACCGGCCGGCGTGGCGACCAGAATGCCGTCGCAGCTCAGTTCCTCAAGCCGCACCTTGCCATCGATCGACAATCGCAGCTTCGCCGCCTGATAGGATTGCCGCAGCAGCGAGACCTCGTTGATCGCCCGGGCGGTGGCCGGCTCGCCGTCGGCGGTGGTGACCTGCATGATCAGCGGCCGGATCGTTTCGGTCTTGGCGGCGGCGATGCGCCGTGGAAGATCGTCGGCGCGGTATTCGTTCATCAAAAAGCCGACCGAGCCGCGGTTCATGCCGTAGATCGGCTTGCCCGAACTCATGAAACGATGCAGCGCCTGCAGCATCAGGCCATCGCCGCCAAGGGCGACGACGACGTCGGCCTCGTCTGGCGGCGCATCGCCATACTGGGTGCGCAGGATTTCCGCCGCCGCAACGGCTTCCGGCGCATCGCTGGCAAGAATGGCGATCCGCGTCATGGCGCCCCCCATCGTCGTGCCCTGTTCATCGTGCGGACATCGCGTGGTTCCCGCCTACCATGCCGTCCGGCGGTGCGCAAAGCGCTGATAAATCCATGACGATTTCAGGCGTCGAACTGCAAAGCGTGGAGACGGGCATAGAGGCCGTCCTCGGCGATCAGCTTGTCGTGCGGGCCGCTCTGGACGATCCGCCCGGTATCCATGACATAGATGCAATCGGCGCGGCGAACCGTTGACAGCCGGTGGGCGATGACGATTGTCGTGCGGTCTGCCATCAGCCGGTCGAGGGCCTCCAGAATGAGGGCTTCCGATTCAGAATCGAGCGCCGAGGTGGCTTCATCAAGCAGCAGGATTTTGGCATCGTGCAGCATCGCCCGGGCAATGGCGAGACGCTGCTTCTGACCGCCCGACAGCGTATCGCCGCCGGCCGCCAGTGTAGTGCCATAGCCCTCAGGCAGGGCAGCGATGAAACCGGCGGCATTGGCAGCGGTGGCCGCCGCGACAATCTCCTCGCGCCCGGCATTAGGCCGGCTGACGGCGATGTTCTCCGCCACCGTGCCCTCAAACAGAAACGTGTCCTGGCTGACCAGCGCGATATGCTCGCGCACCGATTTTGCGGTTGCCTCGGCAAGGTCGAATCCGTCGATTAGGACACGGCCCTTTTGCGGATTGTAGAAGCGCTCGATCAGCGAAAAGACCGTGGTCTTGCCGGCCCCGGACGGCCCGACAAGGGCATTGACAGTTCCGGCGCGGAATTTGAGATCAACATCGCGCAGAACCTTGCCGTCGTCATAGGCGAAACTGACGTTCTGAAGCTCCACATCGCCGGCCGAAACGGTCAACGCCTGGGCGCCGGGCCGGTCCGGCTGGGTAATATCGGTATCGATCGCCTCATAGAGCAGGCGGACGCCGACCAGGTCCTTTTCCAGATTGATATGCAGACGCGCCAGTCGCTTGGCCGGTTCATAGGACATTAAAAGGGCGGTGATGAAGGCGAAGAACGCCCCTGGCTGCCTGCCCAGATTGAGAACGCTGAAGCCGCCATAAAGGATGACGCCGGCGACAGCGAAGCCGCCAAGCGTTTACATTAGCGGGCTGGAGCGGGCATTGATCGTGGCAATCTTGTTGGCGCGCTGGCGGGCGCTGGCAATCGCCTTTTCGGCAATGGCGTTCATCCGGCCTTCTAGGTTGAAAGCCTTGATCGTGCGGATGCCGCGGGCCATTTCCTGAGTCGCCGAGACGATGCGGGTGAAGGCGAGAAATTCGCTTTCAGCCTGGACCCGCACGCGCCGGATCAGCAGGCTGACGCCATAGATGGAGACCGGCATGATCACCAGGACGATGGCGAACATGAGCGGATCCTGGGCGATCATCACGATGATGAGCCCGATGAGCGTCAGCAGGTCGCGGCCGAAAGAGACCATGACGGCGCTGAGGACGGAACGCGCGGCATTGGCGTTGTGGGTTATGCGCGCCGTCAGCTCGCCGGCGGAATGCCGGTTGAAGTAATCGACACCCTGTTCGATGAGCCGGGTGAAGAGCCGCGTTTGGCTGCGCGCGACGACGTCGTTGCCGATGCGGTTGAGGATGACATCCTGGCCATAGCTGGCGGCGCCCTTGACCAGAAAGATCACCATGACGAAAGCGGCCAGGATCCAGACCATACGCTCGTCGCGCGCGACGAATATGCGGTCGATCACATCGCGCATGATCCAGGCGCTGGCGGCGGTGGTGGCCGCAACCAGCGCCATGCATGTGAACGCCAACGCATAACGGCCGGCATAGATCCGGGCGTTTTCCAGCACCAGCCGCCGGATCAGGGCGATGGCGCCGCTTGGGTCGTTGGCCAGGCGCATCACCGGATTCGGCGCCTTGTTTTTGGGTAAATCGGCTTTCACGGGTGCTGCAATGAATGTCAGGTCTTGCCAGGAGATGGGAAATCGCCTGTCAAGTAGACCGGTTCGAGGCGCCCTGCCAACGGTCAATTTTGTGCAGCGACAGGTAAATCCCGGCCAGCGGTGATCGCAGGCCGCGTGATCGCCGCAAATTTTCTGGTTTCATGGAAGACCGGCCGGGCGTTGCCACACCGGCCGATTCAGCACTCAAGTGACAGCGAACTAGAACGCGATGTCGTCGGCGATCGCCGCGATGCCGTCCTTTGCACAGGCTTCATCCAGCGCGCCGCTGGGGGCGCCGGAAACGCCAATGGCGCCGACGATCGAGCCATCGCCGTCACGGACCAGGGCGCCGCCGCCGAGCGGCAGAGCATTGGAAACATTCCTGATCGCCCAGGCTTCGCCGGATTCGGTCAATTTGCCAAGTTCCAGGCTGTCAGTGCGGAAGCTGACGGATGTCCAGGCCTTGCGCAGCGCCGTATCGGGCGTGTGCGGTCCGGCAAAGCGGTCGCGCAATGTGACCTGTTCGATACCGGCTCGGTCGACGACGGCGACGGCGACCTGATAGCCGGCATCGTTGCACGATTTCATCGACGCCTGCGCCGCCTTGAGCGCCGTTTCCGGGCTCAGCGACTTGAATGTCACCAAGGCCTGGCTTTCCTGAGCCGAAGCAAGGCTCGTCAGGCCGGCTATCGCCATTGCTGCAATAGGGGCGGCGGCAAGGATTGTCCGTTTCATCGTCATTGTTCCTTATTCTCCAGCTTGTGTGGGACGACGGAAGATTCGCAAGAATGGCGCCTGGCTCAGCGCGACGGGGGCGCCGCCGACAAGCCATGTGATTCCGGCCCAGGCGCCGAAATAGATCGAGGCCAGGACAATTGGCGCGGAGACGGCGAGCACCGAGGCTGCTGATATGCCCTGGCCGATGGTGCAGCCGAGCGCCAGCACGCCGCCGGTTCCCATCAGGAACGCGCCGAGCATCTGGCGCCGGAGCTCGCGTGGATCGTCACAGGCTTCCCAGCGGATCCGGCGCTGAACGATGGCTGCCGCCAGTGATCCGGCGACGACGCCGAAGGTTGCGCCGATGCCAAAGCGGATCGTCGAACCGGTGAAGGTCATTAGATAGATGAGCGAGTCGCCGAGCGGCCTGGCAAACGTGTAGGATTCAAGCCGTTGCGGCTCAAACGGGTCGGTACCGATAATGCCGGTCGCCAGCCAGCCGAACGATACGGCGCCACCGACGGCGAGGCCGGCGAGGATCAGCCGCTGGTTGGAGCGGAAGTCGGGGTTGCGCAAACACCACCATAAAATGAGCGCGGCAATTGCCACCGCGACCAAAGGCGCGGGCAGGCCGGGGATGGCTTCGCTAGCCAGTCCGGCGATGCTCTGCGGCCGGCCAATGTCGAATGAAAGCGGCTCGATCAGCCGGCTGCGGGCAACGGCCGTGATGCCGTTCATCGCGGCATAGGCGGACACAGCCATGACGCCGACCATGACCAGCGCCTTGAGGTCGCCGCCGCCGATCCGGGCCAGCGCGCCGAAGCCGCATGTGCCGGCGAACGCCATGCCGAGGCCGAAGAGCAGGCCACCGAGAACCGCCGCCGGCACGTTGACCGCCGATGACAGATAGATGGCGTTTTCAAGCTCGATAATGCCGGCAAGATCAGCGAAATGGGCAGCAAGGATCGCCACTGCAATGGCCAAGCCCCAGGCACGCAGCCGCCGCCGGTCGCCGAGCAGGACGGCGTCCTCGATCGCGCCAAGGGTGCAGAACCGGCCCAGCCGCGCGGCAAGACCAAGCACCATGCCGCCGGCAAATCCGGCGATGGCGAGCAAAGCTGGCGTTGAAATCCAGTCCACCGGTACGTTCTCTCCCTGACGCCGCCCTTTATCGGGCGATCGTTCGCTTGCGACCGAAGCTACTTATCGGTCCGGCAGAACATGTCGTAAATGATTTCAATCAACTGCCGGGCGCGGTCATCGGCGAGCGAATAGTAGATCGCCTTGCCGTCGCGCCGCGTCTCCACGACGCCTTCAAGCCGCAACCGCGCCAGCATCTGCGAAACCGTCGGCTGGCGGACGGCCAGAAGCTTTTCCAGTTCGGCAACCGATTTCTCGCCGTCTACCAGATGGCACAGGATCATCAGCCGGCCTTCATGGGAAAGGATCTTCAAAAAATCGGCGGCGTCCTGTGCATTCTTCACCACCTCCGCGATTTCGGTCTCGGCGAGATCATGGTCCAGGGCAGCGCTCGCAGCGGCAGCCGCTTCGGTCCGCTGTTCAGCCGGTGTCATTGTTTGGTCGGTCATCACGTTTCCTGCAATCGTTTCATCATTTCGGCGAGCAGGCCCCAGAAGAAATCCTCGCCGGGATAGCCGAGGATACGGCCGATTTCCCGGCCGTCATCGATCAGCACGAATGTCGGCGTGAAATGGCTCTTTTGAAGAAAATCCAGATCGGCCGGCAGCGGATCATGGATATCGACCCGCCGCAACGGGGCGAGGCGGCTCTCGGCGGTTTTCGGGTAGATCGGACCGATCTCCTCGTGCCAGCGCTCGCACCAGGAACAGTAGTCCTGTTCAAGCATGACAAGCTCCGCCGCACCGGCCGGCAAGGCCGCGGGCAGGGTGCTGAAAACCAGGACAAGAGCGGCAATCAGGCGCGTCATAACCTCAGCTTCGCTTTTTCTGTGTCTTTTATATATATGATTTTTGGAATATAAGCGACCCGAAAACGATGCTGCGGCAGATTGCCTGCCGGACGGCGCCAGAGAGCGATGGAGATCAGCCTTTGCTGGACGTAACGTGGGGCGGTGCA
>CALZIL010000189.1 GCA_945787495.1 uncultured Afifella sp.
AGATCATCAGATCAGGATTGAGGATCTCGATATCGCCAACGGTCTGGATGTCTCCGGCGGTAACGGCGCCCGGACCGGACTTGCGCAATGTCATGCGCTTGGGGCCCTCGCCTTCCATCTTGATGGCGATTTCCTTGATGTTGAGGATGATGTCCGTGACATCCTCGCGCACGCCGGCAATCGATGAAAACTCATGCAGGACGCCATCGATCTGGACGCTTGTCACGGCTGCGCCCTGCAGCGATGAAAGCAGAACCCGGCGAAGCGCGTTGCCAAGCGTCAGGCCGAAGCCACGTTCCAGCGGCTCGGCGACGACCGTCGCCGTCCGGTGCGAATCGGCACCGTGTTTGACTTCCAGCTTGTTCGGCTTGATCAGGTCCTGCCAATTCCTCTGAATCACGACCTCTACCTCATGGATTGTGTCACGCCGCTTTGGCGGCACCCGCACTGCCGGCGGGCTGGGAAAGGCGCGAACAGGGCCGCGCCCGGATTTGCAAATTTAGACCCGGCGCCTTTTTGGCGGCCGGCAACCATTGTGCGGGATCGACGTCACGTCACGGATCGTAGTGATCGTGAAACCGGCCGCCTGTAGGGCACGAAGTGCTGACTCGCGCCCTGAACCGGGTCCGGAAACTTCCACTTCAAGCGTCCGCATGCCGTGCTCCTGAGCCCGTTTGGCGACCGTTTCGCCCGCCATCTGCGCCGCAAACGGCGTCGATTTACGCGATCCCTTGAAGCCCATGGCGCCGGCCGACGACCACGCGATCGTGTTGCCCTGGACATCGGTGATGGTGATCATCGTGTTGTTGAACGTCGAATTCACATGGGCGATGCCCGATGTGATGTTCTTGCGCTCACGCCTGCGGATTTTTGTGCTGTCTTTGGCCATTGTTACTGAGTCCTGATCCGCATTATTTCTTTCTGCCGGCGATCGGCCGCGCCGGACCCTTGCGGGTCCGCGCATTGGTGTGGGTCCGCTGGCCGCGAACCGGCAGGCCGCGACGGTGGCGCAGGCCGCGATAGCAGCCCAGATCCATGAGCCGCTTGATGTTCATCGCGTTTTCCCGGCGCAAATCGCCCTCGACCATGAAGTCGCGGTCGATCACTTCGCGGATCTGCATGACTTCCGAATCGGAAAGTTCGTTGACCCGGCGTTCATCCGCAATGTTCGCAGCTTCAATGATCGTGCGCGCCTTCGTGGCGCCGATGCCATGAATATATTGCAGCGCGATAACCACGCGCTTGTTCGTCGGAATGTTGACACCAGCGATACGTGCCACGTCCAATGCTCCTTTGCCGCGCCCGCTCCGGGCGTCTTTATGCCCTCGCGGGCGTCTTTCCACTTTGCTGCCCTGCCGGCAACGCAAAAAACCGGTGCCAAGCCCAAACGGGCTCCGGCTCCGCTCCAGATTCTTCAGGATGGAAGCCGGTCAATAAGCCTTCGGCGGTCGCCCGTCAACCGCCGTAACACAACGCCGTTCTAACCTTTCATATCCGCCAGGAGCGCATCGATTTCCGCGCCCACCGCATCGATGCCGGCCATGCCGTCGACACTCTTCAATTTGCCCTTGGCATAGTAGTACCCGACGAGCGGCGCCGTATCCTTGTAATAGGCCTGCAGCCGCGTGCGCATCGTCTCCGCATTGTCGTCCGCACGGCGCTTGAATTCAGCTGATCCGCAGACATCGCAAACGCCATCTGTTTTCGTCGGCTTGAAGGTGTCATGGTATCCGGTGCCGCAACTGGCGCAGGTAAAGCGGCCGGCGACACGTTCAACCAATGCGTCGTCATCGACTTCCAGAATGATGACACCATCCAGCGGCATGGCCTTTTCCGCCAGCAGCCTTTCCAGTGCATCGGCCTGTTTGAGCGTGCGTGGAAAGCCGTCGAGAATAAATCCGCCTTTGATGTCATCATCGTCGAGGCGGTCCGATATGATACCGGTCACGACACTGTCGGGAACCAGCTTGCCGGTCTCCATGATCGCCTTGGCCTCAATGCCGACCGGCGTTTGCGCGGCAACGGCAGCACGCAGCATGTCGCCGGTGGACAATTGCACAAGGCCGTGATTGACCACCAGCCGCTGCGCCTGCGTTCCCTTGCCGGCGCCCGGCGGCCCTAACACGATCAAACGCATCAGCGGCGCGCTCCGCGCAGCTTCGTTTTTTTCACCAGGCCTTCATATTGATGCGCCAGCAGATGGCCCTGGACCTGCGCCACGGTGTCCATGGTCACGCTGACGACGATGAGAAGCGAAGTGCCGCCGAAATAGAACGGCAGGCCGGCCTGACTGATCAGCACCTCCGGCATCAGGCAGACGATCACCAGGTAAAGCGCGCCGGCGACCGTGATCCGCGTCAGGACATAGTCGATATATTCCGCCGTGCGTTGACCCGGACGGATACCCGGAAGGAAACCGCCATGCTTCTTCAACTGATCGGCCGTGTCCTTGGGATTGAAGACGATCGCCGTATAGAAGAACGCAAAAAATGCGATCAGCCCGGCATAGATCAGCAGATAGGCCGGCTGGCCGCGGCCCAAAAGCGCCGTGATCGTCGCCAGCCAGGACGGCCCGCCGGTGGAAAAGTTTGCCACCGTGATCGGCAGCAGCAACAGCGAAGAGGCGAAGATCGGCGGAATGACGCCGGCCGTGTTGAGCTTGAGCGGCAGATGGGAACTGTCGCCCTGGAACATCCGGTTGCCCATTTGGCGTTTTGGATACTGAATGAGCAGCCGCCTTTGGGCCCGCTCGATAAAGACAATGAAGCCGATCGTCACGACGGCCAGCACGATGACGGCCAGGATCAGCGCCGTTGAAAGCGCGCCTTGTCGACCAAGTTCCAGTGTCCCGGCGATCGCCGCCGGTAACTCGGCCACGATGCCGGAAAAAATGATCAACGAAATGCCGTTACCGATGCCACGCGCGGTGATCTGCTCACCGAGCCACATCAGGAATACGGTCCCGCCGGTCAGGGTGATGACCGCGGTAAAGCGGAAAAACCAGCCGGGATCGGCGACGATCGGGCTCGAGGACCCTTCCAGCCCGATGGCGATGCCGTAGGATTGGAATGCCGCCAGAACCACGGTCAGGTAGCGGGTATATTGGTTGATGACCTTGCGACCTTGTTCGCCTTCCTTCTTCAACTGCTCAAGCGTCGGAATGACCGCCGTCATGAGCTGGATGATGATCGAGGCGGAGATATAGGGCATGATCCCGAGCGCCAGGATCGCCATGCGGCCGATGGCACCACCGGAGAACATGTTGACCATGCCCAGAATGCCCTGCGACTGCTGCTGAAACGCCTGTTGCAGCGCTTCAATATTGATGCCCGGCAGCGGAACATAGGTCCCAAACCGATAGACCAGCAGCGCGCCAAGCGTGAACCAGATGCGCTTTTTCAGCTCTTCCGCCTTGGCAAAAGCGGAAAAATTCAGGTTCGATGCAAGTTGCTCAGCGGCAGAGGCCATGGGAACTCCAATTTGCCCGGATCAGGCAGTTTTTTCAGCCTTTTCCGGTTTGGCGGCAACTTTAATGGTGCTGCCGGCCTTTTCAATCGCCGCAATGGCGGGGCCAGATGCACCGGCAACGTCGAGCATTACCTTGCTCGTCAGCGCGCCGCCACCCAGAACGCGCACGCCATCCTTGACGCGACGAACGACACCGGCCGCTTTCAGTGCTTCGGCCGTGATCGGCTGGCCGGCATCGAGCTTGCCCGCATCGATTGCGGTCTGGATGCGGCCAAGGCTGACTTCGACATACTTCTTGGCGAATATGTTGTTGAAGCCACGCTTGGGTAAGCGCCGGTGAAGCGGCATCTGGCCGCCTTCAAAGCCCTTGATCGCGACACCGGAGCGGGATTTTTGCCCCTTCATGCCGCGGCCACCGGTTCTGCCGGTACCCGAACCGATACCGCGGCCAACCCGCTTGCGGCCCTTCGTGGCGCCGGGATTGTCTGAAAGTTCGTTGAGTTTCATCACACTTGATCCGTATTCCTGGCCGTAGCTCAGCTTTCCTCGACGACGCGGACGAGATGGCTGACCTTGGCGATCATGCCACGCACCGCAGCCGTGTCTTCCAGCGTCGAGCGACGATGCATTTTATTGAGGCCGAGCCCGATCAGCGTCTGGCGCTGGTTCTTCGGCCGCCGGATGGGGCTGCCGATCTGCTCAACTGTGACGGTTTTTCCTGCCATCGTTCCAATCCCGTGAATCAGGCTTCGGCGACGCCGGCATCGCCCTCGCGGCGGCGCGACTGCAAGACGGAGACCTTCAATCCCCGGCGCGCGGCGACGCCACGCGGGCTGTCCTGGCGCTTCAGTGCATCGAATGTGGCGCGAACCATATTGTAGGGGTTCGAGGTGCCGATCGACTTGGCGACGATATCCTGGATGCCCAGCGTCTCGAAAACCGCGCGCATCGGTCCGCCGGCGATGATGCCCGTGCCCGCCGGTGCGGCACGCAGCACGACCTTGCCGGCACCGTGCCGGCCATTGACGTCGTGATGCAGGGTCCGACCCTCGCGCAGCGGCACTCTGATCATGTCATGCTTGGCCGATTCCGTCGCCTTGCGTATGGCCTCAGGCACTTCGCGCGCCTTGCCATGACCAAATCCGACGCGGCCGCGCTGGTCGCCGACGACGACGAGCGCCGCAAAGCCGAAACGCCGGCCGCCCTTGACCACCTTCGCGACGCGATTGATGTGGACGAGCTTGTCGACGAATTCGCTGTCGCGCTCGTCCTGGCGTCCCTGGCGGCGCGAGCGATCGCCGCGCTGTCCCCGGTTTTGCTGTGCCATACTTGTTTATCCGTTTCCGTTAAATCGGGTATCCGGTTAGATCGGGTGTCCGGTGCTAGAACTCAAGCCCGGTTTCGCGTGCGGCATCCGCCAGCGCCTTGACCCGGCCATGATAAATATATCCGCCGCGGTCGAAAATGACCGCATCGACGCCGGCCGCCTTGGCCCGTTCGGCCACCAACTTGCCGACTTCGACGGCAGCGGCGGTATCGGCGCCGGTTTTGAGCTTGCCGCGCATATCCTTTTCAAGGCTCGACGCCGTCGCGACCGTGTGGCCGTTGGAATCGTCAATGACCTGCGCATAGATATGCTTTGACGACCGGAAAACCGACAGTCGCGGCCGGCCATTGGCGGCGCGCGCCAAAGCGCCGCGAACCCGTCCCCGGCGGCGCTGCAAGCGCGCTTTCTCACGTGAATTTGTGCCAGCCATCTTGGTGCCTCGTTACTTCTTCTTGCCTTCCTTGCGGAAGACATATTCGTCGGCATATTTCACGCCCTTGCCCTTGTAGGGCTCTGGCGGGCGGAAACGGCGGATTTCTGCGGCGACCTGGCCGACCTTCTGTTTGTCGAATCCCGAAACGACAATTTCGGTCGGCTTCGGACACTGAACCTCGATGCCGTCCGGGATCGGAAAATTGACATCGTGGCTGAATCCAAGCGCCAGGTGCAGGCTCTTGCCCTGCAAAACGGCGCGATAGCCGACGCCGTTGATTTCCAGACGCTTTTCAAAGCCGTCCGACACGCCAGTGACGATGTTGTCGACCAGCGTCCGCGACATGCCCCACATGGAGCGCGCGCGCTTCGACGTTCCGACCGGCAGGACGGAAACGCCCTCATCGGTCTTGTCCACCGTAACATCGCCGACCAGGACCACGGAAAGCTCTCCCTTCGGTCCTTTGGCGGTCACGGTCTGACCGTCGATCGTCAATTGCACCCCGTCCGGGACACCGACCGGTTTTTTGCCAATTCGCGACATTGTTCCTACTCGCTCAGCTTGCCGGCCACGTCAGAAGACGCGGCAAAGCACTTCGCCACCGACATTCTGGTCGCGCGCTTCGTGGTCGGCCATCACGCCCTTGGGCGTTGAAAGAATTGATATCCCGAGACCGTTGTGGATCGTCGGTATGTTCTTCACCGATGAATAGACGCGCCGTCCGGGCTTGGAAACCCGCTGGATTTCGCGGATCACCGGTTCGCCATCGGAATATTTGAGCTCGATCTCGAACTCGTTGTCGAGAACGCGCCCGCGCAAGCTGGAGGCCGGCGTTTTCACCGACGTACGCCCGCGCGTCTGCGCGTTGCGAATACGGGTGAGCAGATCACCGAGTGGATCGGTCATTGGCATGCCATGTCCTCCTTACCAGCTCGACTTGACCAGGCCGGGAACCTTGCCGTCATTGCCCATGTCCCGGAGCGCGATGCGGCTCATCTTCAGCTTGCGATAATAGCCACGCGGCCGGCCGGTCACCTCACAGCGGTTGCGCAGCCGGGTCGGCGCCGAATTCCGGGGCAATTTGGCCAGTTTCAGCCGCGCCGCAAAACGCTCCTGATCGGACAGCGATTCATCCTTCGCCATCGCTTTCAGCACGGACCGGCGAGCCGCAAAGCGCTTCACCAGTTTCGCCCGTGTCTTGTTCTTCTCGACCGCGCTTTTCTTCGCCATCGTCATCAGACCTTTCTATCCGTACCGCGTCTAGCGCCCAGAACCGCTCTTAAGCACCGCTCTTGGCCCTACTGCCGGAACGGGAAATTCAAACCTTTCAGAAGCGCAAGCGCTTCTTCGTCATTTCTCGCCGTGGTGCAGACCACCACGTCCATGCCCAGGATCTCGTCGACCTTGTCGTAGTCGATCTCCGGAAACACGATGTGCTCCTTGATGCCCAGCGCAAAATTGCCACGGCCGTCGAAGCTATTCGGGTTCAACCCGCGAAAGTCACGCACGCGCGGCAGCGCGATCGTCACCAGACGGTCGACGAACTCCCACATACGCATCTGGCGCAGCGTAACCCGCGTACCGATCGGCATGCCCTCGCGCACCTTGAACGTGGCGATCGACTTGCGCGCCTTGGTAATCACCGGCTTCTGGCCGGCGATCAATGCCAGGTCCGTGGCCGCAGACTGCACCTTCTTGGAATCGGCGACCGCTTCGCCGACGCCCATATTCAGGACGATTTTTTCCAGTCGCGGCACCATCATCAAATTGCCGTAGCCGAATTCCTCGGTGAGCTGCGGCACGACGACATCGCGATAATGCGACTTCATCCGCGGCTCGTAAGCCGCCATATCGAATGCTGCTTCAGCCATCGATCGTCTCTCCCGAACGCTTGGCGAAGCGGACCTTGCGGCCATCCTCAAGCGTCTTGAAGCCAACCCGGGTCGGCTTGCCGGTTTCCTTGTCCTCAAGCCCCAGGTTGGACATGTGCACCGACGCTTCCTTGCGCACGATGCCGCCTTCCTGGGCCGCGGTCTGGCGCTGATGCCGCGTCACGACATTGACGCCACGCACAAGCGCCCGGTTTTCCGTCGGCATCACCTTGATCACCTCGCCGGCACGGCCCTTGTCCTTGCCGGAAAGCATAATCACGCGGTCGCCTTTCTTGATCTTCGCAGCCATAACCCAATCCCAATCACAAAACTTCCGGCGCAAGCGAAATGATCTTCATGTGCCGCTTGGCTCTGAGTTCACGCGGCACCGGACCGAATATCCGGGTTCCGATCGGATCCTGCTTGGCATCGACCAGCACCGCAGCATTTTTGTCGAACCGGATGACGCTGCCATCCGGCCGGTGAATATCCTTGGCGGTACGCACGACGACCGCCTTCATCACGTCGCCCTTCTTGACCTTGCCGCGCGGAATCGCCTCCTTGATGGAGACGACAATGATATCGCCGACATGGGCATATTTGCGCTTTGAGCCACCAAGCACCTTGATACATTGCACCCGGCGCGCGCCGGAATTGTCAGCAACCTCCAGGTTTGTCTGCATCTGGATCATGGCCCGACGTCCTTCTCATTTCGCACGTACGGGATTGATCCCGCCGTTTGCTTCGTTTCTTGCCTGTCGGCTCTGCGTGCCGGCTCTACTTGTTCCGCTCGATCTCGCCGACCACGATCCAGCTTTTCGTCTTTGAAATCGGACGCGTTTCCTCAATGGAAACGAAATCGCCGACCTTGAAGCGGTTTTCCGCATCATGAGCGTGATAGTTCTTCGTCCGCCGCACGGTCTTCTTGAACAGCGGATGGGTGAACCGGCGCTCGACCTTGACGGTTACTGTCTTGTCGGTCTTGTCGCTCACCACTTCGCCCCGCAACAGCCTCTTGGGCATCGCCGTCTCCTTAAGCCTTGGCGCTCGCAGCGCGTTTTTGCGCCGCAATCGTCTTGATGCGCGCGATATCACGGCGCACTTGCCGGATCCGCGCGGTTTTCTCCAGTTGCCCCGTCGCCGTTTGAAAGCGCAGGTTGAACTGTTCCTTCTTCAACCGCCCGAGCTCGTCGGCAAGCTCGTCGACCGTCTTGGTGTGCATGTCGCTCACGTCCATCTGGCGCTCTCCGTCAGTCCGCTATGCGCTGGATAATGCGCGTCTTGATCGGCAGCTTGGCCGCGCCGAGCCGCAACGCTTCGCGCGCAATGGCGTCGCCGACGCCATCGATCTCAAACATGATCCGGCCCGGATGAACCCTGGCCGCCCAGAACTCCGGAGAGCCCTTGCCCTTGCCCATGCGCACTTCCGTCGGCTTGGAGGACACCGGCACATCCGGGAAGATCCGGATCCACACACGCCCGGCACGCTTCATGTGGCGCGTAATCGCCCGCCGGGCCGCCTCGATCTGCCGGGCCGTCACCCGCTCCGGCTCCAGCGCTTTGAGGCCATAGGAGCCGAAATTGAGCACCGTCCCGCCCTTGGCGTTGCCGTGAATCCGGCCCTTGTGCGCTTTGCGGAATTTTGTGCGCTTGGGTTGCAGCATGGTTTTTCTCTCTGAACTCGCTCAGCTTCAGGCCGACGCGCCGCGGCGCGTTGCTTCCGACCCTTCAAGCAGCCGCTTTTCCGATCCCAGGGGATCATGCTCAAGAATCTCGCCCTTGAAGATCCAGACTTTGATGCCGACCGTGCCATAAGCGGTATGAGCGGTCGCCGTGCCGTAATCGATGTCGGCGCGCAGCGTATGAAGCGGCACCCGGCCTTCGCGGTACCACTCCGTGCGCGCGATTTCAGCGCCACCCAGACGGCCGCCGCAATTGATCCGGATGCCCTGGGCGCCAAGCCGCATGGCCGACTGCACCGCCCGCTTCATCGCCCGGCGAAA
>CALZIL010000190.1:0-10568 GCA_945787495.1 uncultured Afifella sp.
AGCACCCGGTCCGGCACATTCGTCGGACCCGGGATCTGCAGAAAATGCCGTCCAGGCGCGGTGTTCATATACTCATCTCCCAACGACCTACTTGGGCGGATCGGCGGCGCGTGATGCCGTCTCCTGCCGCTATCGCCATCGCTGCGAATAGATCGCTCGCGGACGGCCTGTTGTTTTGACGACATTGAATTATGAATTCATAATAGCTGTCAAGCATAGAACGGACGGATTGCACCTGACGATGCGAATAATGACGATTGAGCTTGAGCCCGGCACGATGCGCGGCCCGGAGTGATTGCCGATATGGGACACCAGGTGTTGGAATCGATGCAGCCGGGACTGCAATCTGGACTGGCGGGCCGGCTGGCCCGCGAGGTCGAGGGCGAGGTGTTCGCCGACGCCTTTTCGCGTGGCCGCTACGCCACCGATGCGTCGATCTACCAGATCATGCCGGCCGCTGTCGTTGTGCCGCGCTCGACCGCCGACGTCGCCGCCACTCTGAGCGTGGTGCGCGAGGAAGGCCTGGCGCTGACCATGCGCGGCGGCGGTACCTCGCAATGCGGCCAGACGGTTAATTCCGGCATCGTTGTCGACACCTCGAAATACCTCAATCGCATCCTGGAACTCGATGTTGAAGGCCGCCGGGCGCTGGTCGAGCCGGGCGTCGTGCTCGATGAGCTCAACCGGGCGCTGAAACCGCATGGCCTGTGGTTCCCGGTCGACATCTCCACCGCCTCGCGCGCCACGATCGGCGGCATGACCGGCAACAATTCCTGCGGCACGCGCTCGCTGCGTTACGGCATGATGCGCGACCATGTCATCGCCATCGACGCGCTGATGGCGAACAGCGCGCCGGCGCATTTCGGCGAAATCAGCCAGAATGGCGCAGACGGGCCACCGAGCAACCTGATCGCCGACCTTTTATCGCTTGGCCGCAGCGAAGCGGAGGAAATCGCGCGGCGCTTTCCAAGCCTGCTGCGGCGCGTCGGCGGCTACAATATCGACGCGCTGACCCCGGCGGCCGAGCCGGTCAACCTGGCGCATCTGCTGGTCGGATCGGAAGGAACGCTGGCCGTATCGACGGCAATCGAAATCAGGCTCTCACCCCTGCCGCCGGCGGACAAAATGCTCGGCGTCTGCCACTTCCCGACGTTTCGCGCCGCCATGGAGGCTGCCCAGCACCTTGTGCGGCTTGATCCGACATCGGTCGAGTTGGTCGATTCCACCATGATCGCGCTGGCCCGCGACATCGCCATGTTCCGGCCGACACTGGAGGCTTTCGTCTGCGGCGAACCGAAGGCACTGCTGCTAGTGGAATTTGCCGAGGAGCCTGATGAGAACACCCGCCGCATGGCGGCGCTCGACGACACCATGGCCGATCTCGGCTTCGGTTTTGGTCGCGGCGGGCCGCATGAAGGCGGCGTCGTGGCGGTCAGCGATCCCAGTTTGCAGGCCGCGATCGCCGATCTTCGCGCCGCCGGCCTCAACATCATGATGTCGATGAAGGAGGCCGGCAAGCCGGTGTCGTTCGTCGAGGACTGCGCCGTGCCGCTTGCAGATCTCGCCGACTACACCGACCGGCTGACCGCCGTCTTTGCCAGGCACGGCACCAGCGGCACGTGGTACGCGCATGCCTCCGTCGGCTGTCTGCATGTCCGGCCGATCCTCAACGTCAAGCTGGACAGCGACGTCGCCGCCATGCGGGCGATCGCCGAGGAGGCATTTGCGCTGGTGCGCGAATACAAGGGATCGCATTCGGGCGAACATGGCGACGGCATTGTGCGGTCCGAATTCCACGAGGCGATGTACGGCAAACGGATCGTCGGCGCCTTTGAGAGCGTCAAGGACCGTTTCGATCCGGGCGGTGTGCTCAATCCGGGAAAGATCGTCCGGGCGCCGAAAATGGATGACCGGTCGCTGTTCCGCTATCCGCCCGGCTATGGCGCAGATGAGTTCGCCAGCGGCCTCGACTGGTCGGCCTGGACGGGCGCCGGCGGCGGTTTTCAGGGCGCAATAGAGATGTGCAACAACAATGGCGCCTGCCGCAAGTTGGCCGGCGGCGCCATGTGCCCGAGCTACCGCGTCACCCGCAATGAGCGCGACCTGACCCGCGGGCGGGCGAACACGCTTCGTCTTGCGCTCACCGGCCAGCTCGGCGCCGATGCGCTCGCGTCCGACGACATGATGGAGACGCTGAAGCTTTGCGTCTCCTGCAAGGCCTGCCGCCGCGAATGTCCGACCGGCGTCGACATGGCGCGGATGAAGATCGAGGTGCTGCACCAGCGTGCGCAGGAAAAAGGCGCCGCCGTCAAAGACCGGCTGATCGCCTGGCTGCCGCGCTATGCGCCACTGGCGGCACGGGCCGGCGGCCTGCTGGCGCTGCGTGACAAGCTGCCGGGTGCCGGCGCGCTGACGGAACGGTTCTTTGGTTTCTCGCGCCGCCGTTCGCTGCCTGCCTTCCGCCGCGATCCTTTCCGCGACGAGGAAGGCGATCGAACGGCAGTGCATAACGGTGAGGACAATCGGCAGGTTGTGCTTTTCGCCGACACATTTGGGCGCTGGTTCGAACCGGAAACCCTGCGCGCCGCGGTAAAAGTCCTGGCGGCGGGCGGCTACCGTGTCGAAACGGCGCGGCCGGCCGATGGCGGGCGGCCGCTGTGTTGCGGCCGCACCTTCCTCGCCGCCGGGCTGGTGGAAGAAGCGCGGACGGAAGCGCGCCGCACCATGACCGCCCTCAAGCCGCATATTGAGGGCGGGCGCGCCATTGTCGGCCTGGAACCCTCCTGCCTCTTGACCCTGCGTGACGAGTTCACCGCCCTGTTGCCCGGCGCTGAGAGCGACGCAATCGCGGAACACGCGCTGTTGTTTGAGGAATTTCTGGCCAGGGAAAACGCTATGGGCCGGCTCGACCTGCCGCTCAGCCCCCTGCCCGGCAAGGCGCTACTTCACGGCCATTGCCATCAAAAGGCTTTCGCCGCCATGCCGGCGGTCGAAGGCGCGCTGCGGCTGGTCCCGGACCTCGACGTGGAAACGGTGGACTCCAGTTGCTGCGGCATGGCCGGCGCCTTCGGCTACGATGCCGATACGATCGACATCTCGATGGCCATGGGTGAGCTGTCGCTGCTTCCGGCAGTCCGCAAAACCGCACCGGAGACCGTTATCGTCGCTGACGGCACGTCGTGCCGGCACCAGATCGCCGACGGCGCCGGCCGCCGCGCCATGCATGTCGCGCAAGTTCTCGCCGACGCTTTGCAGGAGAAGACATGATGCTTGACGACCCGATGCTCGACGAGACAGGGCGCCCCGAGACGCTGAGCCGCCCGGCGCTCGCCGTGGAACTGGCCGACCGGCTGCGCCAGATGATTGTCGACGGTGATCTGGAACCGGGCGGCAAGGTGCCGGAAAGGGCGCTGACGGAGCGCTTCGGCGTGTCGAGAACGCCGGTTCGCGAAGCCCTCAAGGTGCTTGCCGCGGAGGGCTATGTCCGGCTCATACCCAATCGCGGTTCGGTCGTTTCTGAACTGACGATTGAGGATCTTGAGGAGGCCTTTCCGGTCATCGCCGCGCTGGAAGGCGCGGCCGGGGAACTCGCCTGCCGGAGCGCATCGGATGAGGAAATCGCCGCCATCCGCGAAACCAACGATGCCATGCACGCCGCCTTCGAGGCCGGCGACATGCCGGCCTATTTCGAGTTCAACCAGCAAATCCACGGCGCCATTCTCAGCGCTGCCCGCAACCCGATGCTGCTTGGGCACCACCGCAAGGTGGCGCAGCTCGTGCAGCGCGCCCGCTATCAGGCCAACCGCACGCCGCATCGCTGGGCCGAAGCGGTCGTGGAACATGACGCGATCATCGAAGCGCTGGAAGCGCGCGACGGCGAGCGGCTCGGCCGGCTGATGAAGGCGCATCTGGAGCACAAGCTGGAGGCGCTGCGCCGCGCTTTGGCGGATTGAGCGACGAAAGCGGCCCGCGCCAAAGCGTCGAACCCGCATGTCTGAATCAAACCGGAGAGCGGACGTCCTGTCTTTCGGCACGCATGTCTCGGTTTGGCCCAAACAGGTCCTTCTGCCATTTCAAGCAAGACTGGCCAGTGTCCAGCCCGCTCAAGGTTGCGCGCTTTTTTTAAAAACAGAGGCGCCAGTGCCGACGATCTTCGGCAAATGCGTGTAGATATATTGCACCCCTGAGGCCAGCACCTTGCCGAGATTATCCGCCGACGCAGGCATACCCGGAATCTTGCCGGCATCGATGATTTTGCCAAGCGCGCTGTCAATTGCGGCTTTCACCGGTTCTGCTTTCGGATTACCGGGATATCCCATCGATTGCGATAGATCGGAGGGGCCGATAAAGAAAACGTCGACTCCCTCCACGCCAAGGATGTCATCGACGTTTTCGATTGCGGAAGCATGTTCGAGCTGTACACAAACGAGTGTCTGCTCGTTGCTCGCCTCTGCAAATTCATCCATTGAATTGGCGAGGCCATAGTTGTCGGGGCGCGTTCCGGCAGCGAGACCGCGATTGTCACCCGGTCCGAATTTGACGGCCGAGACAGCAGCGCGCGCATCCTGCGCGCTGTTCACATGGGGGACCTGAACCCCCATTGCACCGCGATCCATGACTGACGAGATGTCCGCCTTGCGGTTGCTTCGCGGTCTCACTATTGGCGTTATGCCGCCCGCCTCAGCAGCCATGATCATCAACTCGGCGGACTCCAAACCTATGGTCCCATGCTCCAAGTCGATCAGCACCCAGTCGAATCCAGCATGTGCGACCATCTCCACCATTTGCGGTGACGGAATCATGATTGAGCAACCGAGCGCCGGCTCGCCAGCGAGGAGCATCGATTTCAGCTGGTTTATCTTCATGAGGATCGCCGTTCGTTGTGGTTGGCGGTACTTAAGACGGCGCGGGCGTCAGACGCATCAGCGCTTCGATGACCTCATTCATCTGGTCCGGTTTGCGCGCGAAATTTCGCGAAAGCTTCAGGTCTGTGGACCGCCTGAACAAAGCCAGCGTGGCGTCGGTCATGATCGCATCGAGTTTCATCTGAGCGAGAAAATCAGCCACCTGGACCATTTCGTGAAATCGTCGCTCGTGGGCAACAGCATGAGAGCACACCCAGTTGCCGGTGACATCGTCGAAACTGTTCCTGCTGAAGAGTGCCGTAATCTCTTGCCATAGATCCTCCTCAAGGCCCGCCTTGCGGCCGGCCAAAAGGAACTCAATAACAAGCGCTTCCATGCCTTTGGAAAAAATACTGCGAAGCATTTTAAAGGTGGACGCCTTGCCGATCTCCTCGCTGTAAGCAGAGGTTTCCAGCCCGAACCTGTTGAGTGTTCCGGACAAGGCTTCGGCATGAACGCCACCCAGCAATATTTTCGTGCGGCCTCCTGTAACGCCGATCGCCCCCAGGATCGCCCCTTCAACGAATGCTGCTCCGCTGGGTTCTATTAGACTGTGAAGCTCCACTTTTATTGCTGGCGCTGTCGAGTTGAGATCGCAGTAATATTGGTGTGCTCGCAAGTCGACCACACAGGCCCGCGCGGCATCCAGTGCGGCATCGGTTGTCACCGTGGAAAGAACGATGTCAGCCGATGCCAAAAGGTCGGCAAGAGAGCAAAATCTGATGCTGTGCTCGCCAGCATTTTCCTTCAATGGCGGCCCGGAAGCTGATTCGCTCCATGCTTTGTCAAAGGCCCACACAACCGCACCTTTACCGGCGAGTGCTTTGGCAAAAACTGAACCCGCCTCTCCATAACCCACTATCCCGATATTCGTCATGGGCGATTGACTTCCGCTGGCTCTCAATCGGCATCGAAAAAATCGCATTTCGATGTTCAGGCACGAATAACAGAATTTTCTGGAAAGGTCCGCTTTCGGCACTTTCGCGACATGCGCTGCCTGGCTATTTACGTCCGCATTTCTGCCGAAACCCGCGCCCTTTTGGCCCATGCGGTAATGCCTGTGTCATCTGCTCAAGAGGGCCGCACGGCCGGCGTGATCTTGCGGAGCAGGGATGCAAGGTTCGGTTGACGAACGGTTCACGCCCGGGATGCTTCCGATGCCCAAGCCGCGTACCATGCCCTGAAGCCTCGGAGCGACAGGTCGATGGCATGAAGGCCTGGTAGTGCGCGGAGCAAGCAGATCCCCAAAAGTCGGGTTTAGCGGCCCAGAAGGGGCGCCGAAGAAACTTTGTTGTTTGATGCGCAGGCACTCCGACGGACCGCCCCGCATCCCCTCGCCAATGCGGCGAGACGTTGTTTGATATAACCCGGCGCGGCAGCGCGGCCGGGGAAATTGCTGTGCCTCCGGATCTGTCACGCAGGCGTGACACAGTTTCATTGGCCGGCAGCGCTGCGCCGCCGATAATGCGAGATGGACAAATTCAGCGCTTAAAGCTTGAGGCCTCAGGAAAAACGCATGATTCGCAACACCGCATCCGGCTTTGGCCTGCTGGCGATTATCCTGCATTGGATGGTCGCGTTGCTGGTGTTCGTCATGTTGGCGCTGGGCAATATCATGGGCGCGCTGGCAAGCACCGATCCGCTGCGTCCCGTTCTCCTCGATCTTCACAAAATGATCGGCCTGACCATCCTTGCCCTGATCCTCGTGCGGATCGCCTGGCGGCTGGCGAACCCGGTGCCGGTGCTGCCGATTTCGATGAAATCATGGCAGCGGATTTGCGCGCGGCTTTCCCATTACACTCTTTATGGGCTGACCGTTCTCATTCCGCTGACCGGCTGGGCGCTGGTTTCGGCGCGGGTGCAGACGCCAACACTGATGCTTTTCGATCGGCTGCCGGTGCCGGCCCTGCCGGTTCTGAAATATTTTGGTTCCGGCGCCGAGGCGGTCATCCTGTTCTGGCAGGTCCACGATGTTCTCGGCGGCCTTCTCGTGCTCCTCGTGCTGATTCACATTGCAGCCGCCATGCGCCATCATTTCGTGCTTTCCGACGATGTTTTGCGCCGCATGATGACCGCGCGGCTGGCGGGAAAAGCCAATTCGCAGAATATCGGGGCCGCGAATTGTGTCGTTACGGCCACAGGTGGCAAGAAATGATGGCTTTCGGCGCGATTTGTCTGCCGCGGCCTTGTCTATTAGGATCAAGTTGAGAAAAAGCGCCTTAGGAATCTCGCTGCTTCGGAATCAAACAGGGATTGAAAAATGAAAAGAGGTCTGATGTGCGTTGCGGTGGCGTTGGGGCTTGTCCTTGCCGCTTCGATCGGCGCACCGGAGAGCGCGGAAGCCGGCCGTTTTTTCGATATGAATTCGAAGAAATGGGTGAGCTACGGGTCGACCCGCAAGAGCGCCAAATCGCCGGTCAAGCGGGAAACTGTCAAATATGACGGGCCCCACAAGGCAAACACAATCGTCGTCAATACCTCCGAGCGGCGGCTCTATTACGTGATGGATAATGGCAAGGCCCTGAAATACGGCATCGGCGTCGGCCGTGAAGGCTTTCAGTGGGCCGGCAACCATCGCATCTCGCGCAAGGCGGAATGGCCAGGCTGGACGCCACCGCCGGCCATGCGCAAGCGCCAGCCCGACCTGCCTCAGCATATGGAGGGCGGTCTCAACAATCCGCTTGGTGCGCGCGCCCTGTATATTGGCGCGACGATATATCGGATTCATGGTTCGAACGAGCCGTGGACCATCGGACAGGCGGTCTCGTCGGGTTGTATCCGCATGACCAATGACGATGTCACCCATCTGTACGAGCAGGTGAAAGTGGGAACACGGGTCGTCGTCACACACTGATTCGGGCGGCCATGCCGCATCGACAATGATTTTGAAGGGCCGGCCATGTGCCGGCCTTTTTCATGGCCGGGTTTGCCTGACATTGGATCGATAACTTAGGATCGCGTCCATGGGTGTTTTCATCCGCTTGTGTGCGGCAATTGCGGCGGCGACAGCCGCCATAACCCTGCCAGGACCGATAAGCGGCGCCGGGGCGCAATCGCTGGCCGATAAAGGCGAAAAACTGGCGAGAACGCATTGCTCGCGATGTCATGTGGTGGCCGACGGCAACGCCTTTTCCGGCATCGGTTCGACGCCATCGTTCCGGCTGCTTGTCAATGCACTCGGCGACTGGCGCGAACGGTTTGAGACCTTCCACACCCGCCGGCCACACCCAGCCGTCGTTCGATTTGAAGGCGTTACACCGCTCAGCGATGATCCGCCGACAACGCGCACGGTCGATCTCAAGCTCGACGATATTCCGGCACTCGTTGCCTATGCAGCCTCGCTGAAGGCGCAATAGGCGTATCGATTCGAAATATCATCGCCGGATTTCACCGTCCGGGCGGATCGCGGCTGAGGCCCTTTTCTTGCAGCTCGCCAAGATAGCGCGCCCAATTCTCGGCCTGCTCGCGGCCCAGATCCAGGAGATAAGGCCAAGCATAAATGCCGGTGTCATGCAGGTCATCAAAAACGATGCGAATGGCGTAATGGCCGACCGGTTCCAGTTTGATGATTTCCACATTGCGCTTGCCGCCGACCGTCTGGCGCTGGTCGGGAGAATGTCCCTGAACTTCGGCTGAGGGCGACATGACGCGCAGATATTCGGACGACAGATCGACAGACTCGCCATTATCGAAGCTGACGTGCAGCGTTCTGCGATCTTTCTTCAGGCGTATTTCCAGCGGTCTTGACGCGGTCATGCCGCTAAAGTCAGCAAGGTTTGATCGAAATCAAGGGCTTTCGGGCAATTGCCTGATTTATCAGACGCAATTGTTGCCTTGCCGGGCTTTGACGTGGCGAAAATGTCCGCTAGATTGAGTACAAACCGGCCGGGGTGGGTGATGTTGCGCCGCTTACGAATCCGGATACGGGAGGGACTTAGCGTGCCGGACAGCCAGAACACCAATATCGAGCCTCAGCCGCCGCTAATCGACCCGTTCGGACGGGCCGTTACCTATTTGCGGGTCTCGGTCACCGACCGCTGTGATTTCCGTTGTGTCTATTGCATGGCGGAAGACATGACGTTCTTGCCCAAGAGGGACCTGCTGACGCTGGAGGAACTCGACCGCCTGTGTTCCGCCTTCGTCGCAAAGGGCGTCCGAAAGCTGCGCATTACCGGCGGCGAGCCGCTTGTCCGCCGCAACATTCTCTCGCTGTTTGAAGCACTTGGCCGGCATATTGATACCGGCGCGCTCGATGAACTGACGGTGACCACCAACGGATCGCAGCTGGAGCGTTTCGCCGTGGCGCTTCACGATGCCGGCGTCCGGCGGATCAATGTCTCGCTCGACACGCTGGACAAGGCGAAGTTCAAGGCCATCACGCGCTGGGGCGAGATCGGCAAGGTGATGACCGGGCTGAAGGCGGCGCGCGATGCCGGCCTTGCGGTCAAGATCAACACGGTCGCCCTAAAGGGCGTCAATGAAGACGAGATCGAGGAGATCCTACGCTGGTCGCATGGCGAGGGCATGGATATGACACTGATCGAAACCATGCCGCTGGGCGATATCGATGGAGACCGGACCGATCAGTATCTGCCGCTATCCATGGTGCGCGCCAATCTGGCGGAACGCTTCACGCTGAATGATATCGCATACAAGACTGGCGGGCCGGCGCGTTATGTCGAGGTTGAGGAAACCGGCGGGCGGCTCGGCTTCATCACGCCGATGACCCATAATTTCTGCGAAAGCTGCAACCGGGTACGGGTGACGTGTACCGGCACGCTTTACATGTGCCTTGGCCAGGATGACGCGGCTGACCTGCGGGCGCCACTGCGCGCATCGGAAGGCAACGAGTTGCTTGACCAGGCAATCGACGAGGCGATCTCGCGCAAACCCGAGGGTCATGATTTCATCATCGACCGGCGCACAAGCCGCCCGAGCGTTTCCCGGCACATGAGCGTCACCGGCGGCTAAGCACCATTTCCGGCAGCCGCATCACCGGCGCTGCCACGCCACGCACAATGTGGCACGGTATATTTTTCATGCTGGCCGCGATGGCCACCTTCATCCTCAATGACACCTGCGTCAAGCTCGCCAGCGAAAACCTGCCGACCGGGCAGATCATTTTCATTCGCGGATTGATCGCCACGCCGCTGATTGTGCTGCTTGCCTGGCAGCGCGGCGCGCTGGTGCGCCCGGCGGAGTGCGACGGTGCTTTATCTCAGCGCGCTGTTTCACATGCCGATCGCCAATACGAACGCCATCCTGCAGACCGCACCGCTGCTGACGACCGCCGCGGCAGCCCTGTTTCTGGGCGAAAGCGTGGGCGTGCGGCGCTGGTCGACCATCGTTATCGGCTTTGCCGGTGTTCTGTTGATTGTCCGACCCGGATTTGAAGGATTCACGGCATGGTCGCTGGCGGCGCTTGCCGGATCGTTCGCCATGGTCCTGCGCGATCTTTCATCGCGTCTTCTGCCGGCGGAAGTACCAACGCTTGCTGTCACGGTGATTACAACGGTCTGCGTGATGTTGCTTGGCGGCGCGCTGAGCCTAGCCGCCGACTGGCAGCCGCTGGCAATCACCGATTTCGCCTATCTCGCCGGCGCGGCGGTTTTTTTGACCGCGGCGTATATTTTCATCATCGCCGCCATGCGCGCCGGCGACGTA
>CALZIL010000190.1:10606-17558 GCA_945787495.1 uncultured Afifella sp.
GCTTGTGGCGACCGGCGTTTACATGTTCGCCCGCGAACGTGCCGTGGCTCGCGCCGTGTGTTGAACAATTTCACCGCCGTACCAGTATCGAGATATCGCTTGGCCGTGTAATACCAATGCCGATCTGGCTACCTGAAACACGCCCCGCGCAATGCCGGGCTTTTCTTTTTGCCCGGAAGGCCCACAAATGATCGCGATGTCTTCGCGCGCCTCGACCCTCAACGGGCAAGCCCGGTCGCCGCGCCAACCCACGCTGTTGGCGCTGATCGCCGTCTCGATGCTGAGCCCGTTTGCAACCACCGTCATCGTTCCGGCGATGCCGGCAATCCAGGCTGATTACGGCGCCGACTATGGAACCGTACAGCTGGTCCTGTCGTTTTTCCTGGCTTCCATCGCCGTGGCGCAGATCATCATCGGCCCTCTTTCGGACCGTTTCGGCCGGCGTCCGGTGCTTCTGGCCGGCCTCGGTATTTTCGTCGCCTCAAGCATCTCCGCAGCGATGGCGCCGACGATTGAGAGCCTGATCGCCTTTCGCGTGCTGCAAGGCGCAAGCGGATCGGCGGGCATCGTGCTTGGCAGGGCGATTATCCGTGACCTTTTTGAACGGCGCAAAGCGGCCAGCATGATCGGCTATGTGACGATGGGGTTTGCAGTGGCGCCAATGCTGGCGCCCCTGACCGGCGGCATCCTGCAGGAGGCATTCGACTGGACGGCGATTTTCTGGTTCATGGCCGGTTTTGGCGCGGTCTGCCTTGTCATCGCCTGGCTGGATATCGGCGAAACGAATCTCGCGCGCTCGGAGCGGATCGACTTTGCGACGCTGCTCAATAATTTCAGAGAGCTTATCCGTTCATCGAATTTTCTGCTTTTTACCGCCTGCGCCAGTCTGACATCTGCGGTGTTCTTCTCCTATCTGGGCGGCGCGCCTTACATATCCGACCGTCTGCTTGGCCTGTCGCCGACATCCTATGGCTTGTGGTTTATGCTGATCAGCGGTGGCTATGCCACCGGCAATTTCATGTCTGGCCGTTATGCGGAGCGCATTGGCGTTGCCTGGATGATCATCGTCGGTTCGCTCCTCAACGTCATTGCGGTTGCGGTCATGGCCGGGCTTTTTGCCAGTGGTTTTGTCACCCCGGCCTCACTGTTCCTGCCGATGTGTGCTGCCGGCATCGGCAACGGCCTTGTCTTGCCCAGTGCGATTGCCGGCGCGATCAGCGTCCGCCCGGAAATTGTCGGGGCGGCATCGGGCCTTGCCGGCTCGGTGCAGGTTGGATCAGGCGCGGCAATTTCCGCCATTGCCGGCATTGCGCTGGCCGGCAGCGAAACCGGCATGCCTTTGTTCTGGGTTATGACGGTTTCAGCGCTGTTGGCGCTCGGTACCGCATTCGCCATTCGCGCCTATTGCCGCTAAACAGCCTGCAAAGATCGCCGAACCCGCCGGAAAATTCTGCCGCACAATGCCGGCCGCTTGGGCCGGTCGCTCGGGCCGGCTTTTAGGCCGGTTCCGGGCCAGATGGAGACAACATATGACAAATCGCAAAGAGCGCCGGGCTGAGCGTAAGCAGGGCAAGCTTGACCCGGACGCCTTTCTCAAGGTCGCCGACGAATTCATCGAAGTGGCAAACCGGAAGAACCAGACCGTTCTGGCGACGGATCTGTCGATGGCATTCCTGTTCGCGGCAAGCCGCTACAGCGCGCATGTCGCCAAGAATGTCCTGGAGGTCGAAACGCACGAGGATTTCGTGCAGGACGCGGTCAAGAGCTTTACCGAAATGCTGCGGCAAAACCTTGCCGATCCGGAGCTTTAGGCAGCGTGCCGCGGCGACCGCCTAATCATCATCGCGGGCAGAAAATGCCGCCATGTCCAGCCGGTTGCGCAGGCCGACGCCGGGCGCCGGAAGAGGGTCCGGCTTTTCACCAGCTGCATCTTGCGGTTCGGGTTCTGACGCCGGATCGGGTTCCGTGTCGGTACTGCCCGGATCCGGTTCACCTGTCGCCGCCTCGGCAACGGCCATATCGTCGCCCTCACTGGCGTCGTCCACGGTTTTGGCCGCGGTCTCGACCGTCTCCGATTCAGGAGCGGTCCCGTCTTTATCGGCAAGGTCATCATCCGTTAAAAAGCCGCGGCCGAATTTCCAGGCGGTTTTTATGGCGCCCATCGGCGTCTTCGGGATGGTGAAGTCCTCATCATAATCGTTGAGGCCGTCAATATTGGCAAAGACCGGGTTGGAGCGCCAAAGGCGTTGCAGCGCGGCGGATTTCAGGTCTGCCGGCACGCCGTCCTTGAGGAATGGCGAATAATCGGAATCCTCATCAAGACTGTCGATATCGATCGCCTCGGCCGCCGCCTGGTTGGCTTCCTGTTCCTCGTCTACGGTCCCGGCATCAGCGCCCTCAGCTTGCTCAGGATCGGTGTCCGCTCGGCCGCCCTGCGGATCAGGCTCCGAGTGCCGTTTGCGTTCCGACCAGCGGCTCAGAAACGGCCGATCTTGCGATATATCGTCTTTTCGATCAGCCATCGCCTTCGGCACTTTCCGGGCTGGGATACCGTCCCGTGCGGGCAAAAATCGGTTCCTTGGAAAATTTCAGCTCTTCGACGTCAACCTTGTCGCGCCGGCGTTTCTTGAACGGCGTCTCGACATGATGAAAGTCGCAGAAGGCTTCCATCCAAGCGGCTATCGCAGCGGACATCGGCACGGCTTCGACCAGTTCCTCGCCGGAATCCAGATGATCCGCCGCTTCATAGGGCGACGCCGTCACGTCGTAGAGTGCGAATGGCGGGTCGCCGTCTTCCGGATGCATAATGACATAGAGAGTTCGGTCGCCGGCAAGGTTGATGCGATAGGCTTCGGTCTCCTTGCGGTGCAGCAGGAGTTCCGTGCTCCCGGCAAAATACCGGGCGACGCCGTCCCGCTCTTCGCCAAGCTGCGTCGGCTGACCGCTGGCCGGCGTTCGGCAATGACGCTCACCTGACGGCTTATCTCTTTGTCCACAAACGCTTTCTCCGTTTCATGAATATTGGACAGCATGGCACTATATCTGGCAAGAGGCGGGCCTCCAGTCTAGACTTAAAGTGAAACAGGACGGACCGCCCGGCATATGAACGACAAAACACCAAAAATCCTTTTGTGCAATTGCGCAAAGACGATGACCGTTGACGGTGCGGCCATTGGCGCAGCGCTGGGAGGTAACGCCCTTGCCGTCCATACGCAGCTTTGTCGCACCGACATAGCGGCCTATGAGGCAGCACTTGGCGGCGACCAACGGCTACTGGTTGCCTGCACCCAGGAAGCACCGCTTTTTTCGGAAGTGGCGGCGGAGGCGCAGGCGGGCAGCGATGTCGCCTTTGGCCCGGTTGAAAACGGTGGAATCGGACGGCATGTGCCTCGTCTATGGCGCCGGACAGACGGCGCTGGACGCGGCTAGGCATCTGTCGGGACGGCTGTCGGTCACACTCATTTTGAACGATCCGAACGGTGTGCTTCTTCCGCCGGTTCTGGATTTTGCCATCTATCGCGGCCGGCTTTCGTCGGTCTCCGGTTCGCTTAGCAATTTCGACGTCGTTATCGACGCCTATGCGCCGGTCCTTCCCTCATCGCGCGGCATGGTGGAGTTCCTGATGCCACGCGACGACGCACAGTCGCGCTGTTCAGTAATCGTCGATCTCAGCGGCGATCCGGCGCCAGTGACCGGCTGGTCGAAGCGCGATGGTTATCTGAAAGCCGATCCCGGCGACCCGGCGGCTGTGGCGCGGACCCTGTTTGAAGCAAGCGATCTCGTCGGCACGTTCGAAAAGCCGATCTATGTCACTTACGATGCCGATATCTGCGCCCATGGCCGTTCAGAGATCACCGGCTGCAGCAATTGCCTCGATGCCTGCCCGGCCGGCGCGATCACCAGCGCCGGCGATATTGTCGCGATCGACGATGGCATCTGCGGCGGCTGCGGTTCGTGCGCCAGTCATTGCCCGACCGGCGCCGTCTCCTATGCCTATCCGGAACGCGGCGACCTTGTGCGCCGGCTGCAGAGAATGCTGTCCGTCTACCATGAGGCCGGCGGCGGGCAGCCGGTGGTGTTCTTTCACGATGAGAGCGAGGGCGCGGAGATCATCAATATCATGGCGCGAACCGGCCGCGGCCTGCCGGCCAATGTCCTGCCGGTCGGCCTGCACGCGGCCGGCATGCCCGGACATGACATTTTTGCCGCCACGCTCAGCGCCGGAGCGGAGCAGATCGTGATCCTGACCGATCCGGCGCGCGGCGAGGATTTTTCCGCCATTGAAACGGAAGCCGCTCTATTCAATCAGCTTCTTGCCGGGCTTGGCGACGGCGGCGGACCACGCGCGTCCATCCTTGTCGAGCGCGATCCGGTAGCCGTCGAATCGTTTCTTTACGATCTGGAGCCGGCATCGCCGGTCACCGTGGCCATGTTCGAACCGGTCGGCAGCAAGCGCGACATCGCCCGCGGCGCCTTGCAGCTTTTGCGTGATGCGATCGACGGAGCGCCGGAAATCGTTCCACTGCCGGACGGCGCGCCCTACGGCCAGATCGTTATCGACACACAGGGCTGCACGATGTGCCTTGCCTGCATTTCGGCCTGCCCGGTCGGCGCCTTGGCCGACAATCCGGACCGGCCGGAAGTGCGGTTTGTGGAGGCCGCTTGCGTGCAGTGCGGGTTGTGCGTGAAGACCTGCCCGGAAAAGGTGATCACGCTGTCGCCGCGGCTGAATTTTTCTGCCGCGGCCATGCAGCCGGAGACACTGTATGCCGAAGAGCCATTCGAATGCGTCAAGTGCGGCAAGCCGTTCGGCTCCCGCTCGACGATCGAGCGCATTTCAAATCAACTGGCCGGCCAGCATTCCATGTTCCAGAGTGAGGACAAGGCGCAGCTTATCCGGATGTGCCAGGACTGCCGCATCGAAGTGCAGGCGGACATGCCCGACAGTCCCTTCGCCATGGGCGAGCGGCCGAAAATCAGGACAACCGAGGACTATCTGGAAGCGCGCAAGCAAGGCCTGTCGGTCGACGACTTCCTGTCCAAAGATTAGCTGAAAAGCCGTTCCAGCCGTTATTGCGCAGCGCTCAGATTGCGGCAGGTCTCGGCTGCGCGCGCTTGAGCAAGCTCCTTCTGCTTGACAGTGAATCCGGCTTCCTTGGCCAGCGTTTCGACCGCCGCAAGGCGCTCGTCCAGACATTGCTGATAAGTGCCATTGCCGGCGCCGGCCATTTCGCTGTCGGACCCGAACAAAGTTACCTGGTTTGTGGCAATGAACAGCGCGATGCCGCCGATCGCGATCAATGCGGCGAGCAGTCGCGCCCAGACTGTATCCAGGAATCTGTCCTTGTGAATGATCGAAGCGGCTTCCGTCATCGCCCTACCCTCTTGTTTTGTCGACCGGCAGATTGGTCAATAGGTTCTGTGGTTTCATTTTTAACAGCCCGGCCGCCGTCATGGCCAGACCCAGATAGACCGGTTTGCCGCGTATGGTCTCCATGAACGCGCCGCGGTCAAGGCTTTCCATGCGGAACAGCGCGACGATGCGGTTGGTCTCTTCGGGCGGCAGGGCGGTGCCTTCATAAAGGCTGTTGAGAATCCGGGTCGCTTCGGCATCGAGGCCGATATGCCAGGACCAGCGCTCGTCGCGGATCGATTGCATCGGCTGAACGCGGACGGAAAAGCCCATGAAGTGGCTGATCCAGGCCTCGACCACACGCGCAAACGCATCCTGGGCCGGTTCGGCAAAACGAAAATCGGCAGCCATGTCAAAACGGTCGGACCGGGCCCAGTAGTCGACCTTGTTGTCCTCAGTTAGCACGTCGAGCGTTACGTTGCGCATCGGTGTTGCCGATTCGACCAGCAGCGCGCCAAGGCCGCCCAGGCCACCGGTTTCAGACAACATTTCGACGATTTCGGAATCGGCAAGCAACATCTGGCCATCATCGGTTGAAACCGACTGATCACGAAAGAACAGCTCAGCCGCCCGGGCGCGAAACGGATCGGTTTCGCCGTCAAGAATGTTGCGCAGGATCAGGTGAACCAGCTGGTCGATGAAAACCGGCGGAATCGTGATGGCATCCTTTTCGAACAGGCCGACATAGGCTGCTTCGAGCGTTCCGTGCCGGGTAAGGTGATCGCGGTAGCCCAAAATGACGCGGTAATTGTCGATTGCGTCGGCGTCGCGGATGGCGTCGAGCGCGCCATCGGGCACATCACGAAAGGGATCGGCCATCAGCGCCTCGAACAGGCGGTGTTCGGCGTCGCAGGAGTCATCGACCGGGTGGATTTCCGGGCGGGTATAGTAAGCGCGCAAAAAATCCGCCGTGACGGTCAGATGGCCGCGCTCATCACGGTCCGTCAGGTGAAGGCCGGCGGATTTCCAGAATTCAGGCACCACTATGCTCCGCTATCAATCCGCCACGACATCCCAGATCCGCGTATGTGGCTTCTCGCCCGGCACTGATACGGTACGAACCGCCTCGCGGATTTCGCCGTCCTCGCCGTATTCACGGGCAATGGCAAACAGCGTGTTGATAGGCACGTCAGCGCACAGGGCCAGCATGTCGGCAACTTCGCTTTCCGCCGCTAACTGCGCCGCCTCCACATCCGGTGCGCCGAACTCGGAAATGAACGCATTCGCCAGATTTTCGGTGATCACCAGGATATCGTCATCGGACGCCTCGGCGATGCTGACAAAGGTCGACCAGCCCAGGCTTTCAGCCGATAAAAACCCGTTGGCGAAGGCCTGTTTTTGCTTGCCGGCGATCTGTGAAGCCGCAGCGCCGGCAAAGACGACGGCACCGGAGACAGCCCATTCATCGGCGCCCGCGCCATGCGGGAAAACACGGCCGTCGCTGTCATCGAAGCGGATGGTTCGGGCAAAGCGCGGCATTTGCGTCAGCGTTCCTGCGGCGGGCTGTCTGCCGCCAGCGCCGTTGAAAGATCCAGTATC
>CALZIL010000191.1 GCA_945787495.1 uncultured Afifella sp.
CAGCAGCAGATGGTCATCAGTCTTCAGTGCCCTGAGGCGCGCCACCCATTTCGCCGGCTCCCAATAGGTGACGCGCGGATCGGTCAGGCCGGCCATGGCAAGGATCGGCGGATAGGCCATGGCCTCGACATTGTCATAGGGCGAATAGGCAAGGATTGTCCGGTAATCGGCCTCGTTTTCGACCGGATTGCCCCATTCGGGCCATTCCGGCGGCGTCAGCGGCAGTGTGTCGTCTAGCATCGTGTTGAGCACATCGACGAACGGCACGACGGCGGCGATACCGGCGAACAGGTTCGGCGCCATATTGGCGACGGCGCCCATCAGCATGCCGCCGGCCGAACCGCCTTCCGCGACGATCCGGCCGCGCGCAGTAATGCGCTGGCTGACCAGGTATTCGCCGGCGGCGATGAAATCGCTGAAGGTGTTGGTCTTGTGCCCGCGCTTGCCGGCTTCGTACCAGGCGTAGCCCTTGTCCTTGCCGCCGCGGATATGGGCGATGGCGTAGACGAAGCCGCGGTCGACCAGCGAAAGCCGTGTCACCGAAAATGCGGCCGGAATAGCGATGCCATAGGCGCCATAGCCATAAAGCAGGCACGGCGCAGAACCATCGAGCAGCGTATCCACATGGTAGAGCAAGGTCACCGGCACGCTTTCGCCGTCCTGCGTCGGCGCCATGATCCGCCGGGTCACATAGCGGGCCGGATCGTGGCCGGACGGCACCTCCTGCTGTTTGCGCAGGAGCCGCTCCCGGCTTTCCATGTTGTAATCATAAACCTGCGACGGCGTTGTCATGGAGGAATAGGAGAACCGCAGGGTGGTCGTTTCGAACTCATAGCCGCCGGCAAGACCCAGAGAATAAGCCTCTTCATCGAAATCGATCACATGCTCTTCGCCCTCGCCGAGCCGTCTGATGACGACGCGCGGCAGGCCGTTCAGGCGCTCCAGCCGGACCAGATGGCCGGCATAACTCGTCGCCGACAGGATCAGCCGGCCCGGCTCATGGCAGATCAACTCGCGCCAATTGTCCGGCCCGGGCGTGTTCACCGGCGCCGTGACGATCTTGAAGTCCTTAGCGCCGTCGGCATTGGTCAGGATGTAGAGTGTGCCGCCCGCCTCATCGAGCGAATATTCGACGCCCTTTTGACGCTTGGCGACAAGACGCGGCGCGGCGGTCGGATCGTCGGCCGGGATCAGCAGCACTTCCGAGGTTTCATGATCGTGGCAGGCAATGACGATAAACCGGTTCGACTGGGTCTTGCCGAGACCAACGAAAAACCCCGCATCGGCCTCCTCATAGACCAGCACGTCGTCTTGCGGATCGCTGCCGATTTCGTGCCGGAACACCTTTGAGGGCCGGTGATTGGCGTCGAGCCGGATATAGAAGACATGGCGGCTATCGGCCGACCAGACGCCGCCGCCACCGGTATCGGCAATGGTGTCGGTGAGATCGCCGCCGGTCGCGACATCGCGAAACCGCAGTGAATGGAATTCAGACCCAGCCTCGTCGCTGGCCCAGGCAATCAGACTATGATCGGGCGAATGGTCGGCGCCGGCAAACTGGAAATAGGCCTTGCCTTCCGCCAAACTATTGCCATCCAGCAGAACGGTTTCCTCACCGCCCTCGCGCCGCTGGCGTACGAACAGGGGATGCTGCCCATCTTCCACGTAACGGATGGCGTAGGCCCATTTCCCGTCGGGCGCGGGAACGGTCGAATCGTCCTCCTTGATGCGACCGCGCATCTCCTTGAACAACACTTCTTGAAGCGCCTCGGTATCGCCCATCTGCTCTTTGAACCAGGCGTTTTCCGCCTCAAGATAGCGGGCGATATCGGCATCAAGAACGGCCGGATCGCGCATGACCTCCTGCCAGTTCTCGGCCCTGAGCCAGGCATAATCGTCAGTGCGGGTGTGGCCGTGACAGGTCGTCTCGACCGGCCGCTTGTCAGCGACGGGTGGCTTCATCGATTGCTCCATTAATGCGGATTCAGTCGTCGCCGGACTCAGATTCACTATCGGCCTCAAGATCGAGCGCCACGCCGTTCATGCAATAGCGCAGTCCCGTCGGCTGCGGACCATCGGGGAAAACATGGCCAAGATGCGCCTCGCACTGGGCGCAGCGGATTTCGGTCCGCTTCATGAACAAGCCGCGATCGACATGCTCGCTCACCGCATCGGCGTCAACGGGCTGAAAATAGCTCGGCCAGCCGGTACCGGAATCGAACTTCGCCTCCGAGCTGAACAGGGGAGCGCCGCAACCGGCGCAATTATAGGTTCCGGCGGCTTTCTCATCGTTGTAGAGATGGCTGAAGGGCGGTTCCGTGCCGTGCATGCGCATCACGTGATATTGTTCCGGCGTCAGCTGCGCCCGCCATTCGGCGTCGGTTTTTTCCACCGCCGGTTTGTCGTTCGGCCCATGATTGTCTTTTGGAGTGGTCATCGCGATATCCATCGGTTTCACCGAAAAATAGGGTCACCATGTCGCCGAGGCAACTGGTGAAACGGCCATGGCTTTGACTGTTCCGGCCTTTCGGTAGATGTGGAAATTCGACTTCGACCATGGCCACCGGTTGATCGGCGCCATGGTTTTGTCCATGAATGCGGCGGCACGTGCCGGACAGGGTGCTCGACAGGGTGGTCCAGGGACGGACTTATTGAGGGGAAAGGCGATGCGTTTGGCATCGATCACACTGGTTTTGTTTGTCTACTGGCTGCTTTTGTCGGGCCACACTGAGCCGTGGCTGGTGGCATCGGGCGCGGTCTGCGCCGTTGCGGTCACCCTGTTCGGTTTGCGGATGGGCTATGCCGACGCGGAAGGTCATCCGATTGGCCTCGTCCCGCGTGGGTTTGTCTACTGGCCGTGGCTGGCGAAGGAAATCGTCATGTCGGCCCTCAATGTGGCCCGCCTTATCCTCGATCCCAAACTGCCGATCTCGCCGACCCTGATCCGCACCAGGGCATCGCAAAAAACGCCAACGGGTCAGGTCGTCTATGCCAATTCGATCACCCTGACACCGGGGACGATTTCCGTCGAATTGCATAGTCGTGATAGGGAGATACTGGTTCACGCGATCTCCAGAGACGCGGCGGAAGGCCTGGCTGAGGGCGAAATGGACCGCCGCGTGACCTGGTTTGAGCAGGGCCCGGCATGATGTTCGCCGCGGCCATCCTGGCGGTTCTCGCCGCCCTGATCCTGACCGTCGTGCGGGCCCTGAAGGGGCCGACGGTCTTTGACCGGCTTCTTGCCGCCAATTCCATCGGCACGGGGGCGATCCTGCTGCTGGCGCTGTTCGGGTTCATGACCGGCCGGCCGGAGTTTCTCGACATTGGTCTTCTTTACGCGCTCTTGAACGTCATCGGCACGCTGGCGGTGCTGAAATTCTTCCGCTACGGCTCGCTCGGCCATGGTGGTGAAGAGGAGACGGAGGCTTGAGCGCCGGGTTTTTCACCGACCTTTTGAGCTGGCTGCTGCTTGTCGCCGGCGGGTTCTTCTTTCTTGTCGGCGCCATCGGCCTGAACCGGATGCCCGATGTCTTTACCAGGATGCATGCCGTCTCCGTCGGCGACACGCTCGGCGCCGGGCTGCTGGTCGCCGGCATGGCTTTGCAGGCCGGACCGACGCTGGTCACCGTCAAGCTGTTTCTGATCCTTCTGGTCATCTGGTTCACCGGTCCGGTCGCGACCCATGCGCTGGCGCGGGCGGCCTTGCAGGACAAGCTTTTGCCGCTCATCGCCAACCGCTCCGGCAAGCTTGTCGAGGGCGATCCGGACAAGATCGCCCTGAAAGATTCTTCAAAGCCGGGGAAGGGGAGGGCACAACCATCGAAGCGCTGATCAACATGGTGCTTTTGAGCCTGCTGGCGGCCGTGACGATTGGCATCGTCCGGCTGAGGAACCTGTTCGCCATCGTCATTTTGAGCGGCATCTACTCCTTTCTGATGGCCTCCGTGATGATCGTGCTCGATGCCGTCGATGTCGCCATGACGGAAGCCTCGGTCGGCGCCGGTATTTCCACAGTGCTGATGCTCGGCGTTCTCTACCTGACCAAGACGGAGGAAAGCGCGCCGGTCCATTCGCCGGCCTTGCCGTTGTTCGTGTCGGCCGTCACCGGCGCAGTGCTGATCTACGGCACCTTCGGCCTGCCGCCCTTCGGCATGGCCGACACGCCCGTTAATACTCATATCGGGCCAGATTATCTGGCCGGTTCGATCCCGCAGACCGGCATTCCCAACGTCGTCACATCGGTTCTGGCCAGCTACCGGGGCTTTGATACGCTCGGTGAAACGACGGTTATTTTCACCGCCGGGATTGGCGTTCTGCTGCTGTTGAAGCGCCTGCGCCGCGCTGAGCCGGACAAGTAGGGAGCATCGGCCATGCGTCTTGATGCGATCCTGCGGATTACGGCGAAATTTGTCCTGCCGTTCATCCTCGTTTTCGGCCTTTATGTGCAGTTCCACGGCGATTTCGGACCCGGCGGCGGTTTCCAGGCCGGCGTTATCGTTGCTGCCGCCGTCTTCCTGCACGCCATCATATTCGGCCTCGGCCAGACCATGCGCATCGTGCCGCCCATCGTTGTGGAGATCATGGTGCCGCTCGGCGTCCTGGTCTTTGCCGGCACTGGTGTCGCGGCTATAATGACCGGTTTGAATTTCCTCGACTACAGCCACCTGGCCCATGACCAGATCCACGGCCAGGAATGGGGCGTGTTTCTCGTCGAGGCCGGTGTGCTGATCACCGTTTCGGGCACGATGATCGCGATATTCTACGCAGTGGCGGGGCGCGACCGGAAATGACTGTGTTCAGTCCGCTGATTGACCACTTCAACTATTTCATCATCATTTTTCTGATGGTGTCGGGGCTTTATGTCGTCGTCGCGCGCGGCAACATGATCAAGAAGCTGGTCGGCCTGATGCTGTTCCAGACGTCGGTCTATCTGCTCTATCTCTCGCCCGGCAAGATCCTCGGCGGCACGCCGCCGATCATCGACGAGAACTTCCAGATATATTCCAATCCGCTGCCGCATGTCCTGATCCTAACGGCGATTGTCGTCGGCGTGGCGACGCTGGCGCTCGGGCTGGCACTGGTCCTGCGCATTAACGAGGAATACGGGACTATCGAGGAGGACGAGATTTTCGCCGCCGGGGACGAGGATAAATGATCTCGTCCAATCTTCCGGCGTTGCAGGTCGTCCTGCCGCTGCTTGGTGCCGTTCTGGCCGCGCTTGTGCGCCGCGGTCCGATTGCCTGGCTGATTGCGCTCCTCGTGAGCTGGACCATGCCGGTGATCGCCTTTGCGCTGTTAAGGCAGGTGCAGGCGGAAGGCGTCGTGTCCTATGCGCTTGGCGGCTGGGCGCCGCCGCTCGGCATCGAATACCGGGTCGATCTGGTCAGCGCCTATATCCTGATCCTCGTCTCCCTCATGGGCGCGCTGGTGATCAGCTATGCGCCCAGAAGTGTCGCGTCTGAAATCGCGCCGGAACGGCAGGCCTGGTTCTACACCATGTATCTCCTGTGCATGGCCGGCCTGCTCGGCATCGCCATTACCGGCGACGCCTTTAACGCCTTCGTCTTTCTGGAGGTGTCCTCGCTCTCCACATATGTGCTGATCGCCCTCGGCCACGATCGCCGGGCGGTTTTATCAGCCTATCAGTATCTCATCGTCGGCACGATCGGCGCGACATTCTATGTCCTGGGCGTCGGCCTGCTTTATGTCATGACCGGCTCGCTCAATCTGGCCGACATTGCAGGCCGCATCGGGGATATCGACAATATTCGCCCGCTTTTGGCGGCGCTGGCCTTCATCACCGTCGGGATCAGCCTGAAGGTGGCGCTGTTTCCCGTCCATCTGTGGCTGCCCAACGCCTATGCCTTCGCGCCCTCCGTGGTCACCGCGTTC
>CALZIL010000192.1 GCA_945787495.1 uncultured Afifella sp.
GCCCTGCTCGGCGGCCTTGCGATACCATTTCGCCGCCTCGGCATGGTCCTGCCGCACGCCTTTGCCCCTTTTGTACATGCCGCCAAGGTTGTTCTGCGCGTTGGCATCACCCTGTTCGGCGGCCATGCGGTACCAACTTACCGCCTCGGCATCGTCCTGCGGCACACCCCGGCCGCTTTCGTACATGGCGCCAACGTTGAACTGCGCAGCGGCAACGCCCTGGTCGGCGGCTCGTCGCCACCATTTCACCGCTTCGGTATGGTCCTTTCGTACGCCCAGGCCCAGGAGATAGATCCGGCCAAGATTGGTTTGAGCCGTGGCATCGCCCCGTTCGGCGGCCTTGCGATACCACTTCGCCGCCTCGGTCTGGTCCTGCGGCACGCCCCGGTCGTTTTCATGCGTCTGGTCCAGATTGAACTGCGCCCTGGCGTGGACCTGTTCGGCGACCGGAGCTCCGGTGACCGCCAGAGCGGCGACTGCGCCAAAGAAATATCTCTTGAGTTTCATTGCCTTACCCCCCGAAAAAGCACTCGATTGCGCGATTCGCCCCCCTTCACCCTAGCGATTTGACAGATTCATTTGGAGCCGGTCAGGACAATTCCAGGCGCATTTCAGGCCGATGTTGCATAATTGCCCCAGCCGAACGCCCATCACTTAGGCGAGCCGCCAGTGCCGCCCTTTGGCACAAATCGGACGTCATGGAAGCCGTTTCCGCCTTCCGTCGATGATCCGTAACGGACATCCAGCATTTGTAAAATGTTGCTCGCAGAGGCCAAGCATATCTTGATTGCGTCCGAAACGACCGGGCGAGCGCGCGGGCCGCATCGGGAGCGCCGTCCGGTCGGCCTGCGACAAATTCGCCCTTGCGCCGGCCGGGGATTACAAAATCGAAGCCGCTGAACTTTCTCGGCAAGATGTGGCAACTGAGCGCTTATCGGAATTGAAAGCTGAAAATCGCCGGAATTGCGGGCACAAGGACACTTGGCGGCGACGTCCGGTGACGCGACATTGGATCCCGTTTGCCGGATGTTGCGCAAGTATAGGGACTGCACCGGCGTGTAATCGATAATTAGAATAATTCTAATATTCGTTCTTAACTATTGACATCAATAATCGCGCTCGCCATATCTCGATAATTGTAATATTGCGGGTCGAACCCGCTCAAACCTTTGATTATAGGGCCTTGAACCCTGTGGATTAGGGGCTAGCAATGTCTCTCCAGAACGGCGTGCGCGCGCGCGCCATCCATGCTCCCGCCAATAACCGCATACCCAGTTCCGCCCAATCCCCAAGCGGCCGGGCTGGACGATTTGTTGCCGGGCTGCGATCCGTTCTCGGCTGGGCGATCGGCCTAATCGGAAATACGCAATCGAGGCTCATGACGATGCCGCCGGCCGGTCTGGTTCGATCGGACGCGCCCGGCGATGAACCCTGTGCAGACATTGTCCAGTTGGGCCGCGGTGCCAGAGGCATTCGCGGCACCGTCGTGCAGGTTGGCGCCGAGACCGGTGCTCTTCCTGACTGCGTCGCCGCGGCGGAGTTGGAGCGCCTTCTGCTCGAGATCGGCTTCGTGGAGGGCGCGGCGATTGAAATCCTGCATGAGGGGTTCATTCGCGGTGACCCGATTGCGGTTCGTCTCGATGATATGCGGGTAGCCCTGCGCCGCCGGGAGGCGGACGCGATCCTCGTCCGCGTGGCCGGCGGGAGCACACATGCTGCCGGCTCGGAGAGCTGAGATGAGCGAGGCCCTTGCCCAGCAGCTGTGCATCGCCCTGATCGGCAACCCGAATTGCGGCAAGACCGCACTGTTCAACGCCTTGACCGGCAGCCGCCAGAAGGTGGCCAATTATCCCGGCGTAACGGTGGAGCGCAAGGAGGGTATCTTCGAGACGCCAGGCGGCCGCCGCATCCATGTTCTCGACTTGCCCGGCACCTACAGTCTGCGCGCCCGCAGCCCCGACGAGGCGATAACGCGCGATACGGTGCTCGGCCAGCTCGCAACCGAGGCGGCGCCCGACCTCGTCGTCTGCGTCGCCGACGCGACCAATCTGCGGCTGACATTGCGGCTCGTCCTTGAACTGAAGAAGGTCGGCCGGCCGATCGTGCTGGCGCTCAACATGTTCGACATCGCCGAGCGCCGCGGCATCGGCATCGACATGGACGCGCTGTCGCGCGATCTCGGCATTCCCGTCGTCTCCACCGTGGCGGTGCGGCGCAACGGCATCGCCGCTCTGTTGCGGCAGATCGACCGGCTCGCGCCGGAGAGCGGGAGCAACGGTCCCGGCGGTTGGCGCGAGCCGAGCGCGGAACAGGTCCGCAGCGCACATGGCGACGCACAGCGCATCCTCGATGCCTGCGTTACCGTACCCGGGCATCCCGATATCTGGACCAGGCGTCTCGATCGCGTGGTGCTGCACCCCGTCGCCGGCATCCTCATCTTGCTTGCCGTCCTGTTCCTGATCTTTCAGGCGGTGTTCGTCTGGGCGGCCCCGGCGATGGAACTGATCGCGACGGCTTTCGACGCACTGGCCGTGGCGGCGCAGGCGTGGCTTCCGCAAGGCATGTTGCGCAGCTTGCTGACGGACGGCTTCGTTTCCGGCGTTGGCAGCGTGCTCGTCTTCCTGCCGCAGATCATGATCCTGTTCTTCTTCATCAACCTGATGGAGGATTTCGGCTACATGGCGCGCGCCGCCTTCCTCATGGACCGCGTTATTGGCGGCGTCGGGCTGCACGGCCGTGCCTTCATCCCGCTGCTGTCGAGCTTTGCCTGCGCGGTTCCCGGGATCATGGCGACCCGCGTCATCAACAATCGCCGCGACCGCCTGGCCACCATCATGGTCGCGCCCCTGATGACCTGCTCGGCCCGCATTCCCGTCTACACCCTGCTCATCGCCGCCTTCGTGCCGCATCGAAGCATAGCCGGCTTCGTCAACCTGCAAGGCCTGGTCATGTTCGGGCTCTATGCCGCCGGCATCGTCAGCGCTTTCGCCGTGACGTTCGTCTTCCGCAAACGGGTCTGGCGCGGCGCCAGCGAGCCCTTCATCATGGAACTGCCGGCCTACAAGCTGCCCGACCCGCGCAACGTCCTGATGGGCGTGCTGCTGCGCGCGCGCATCTTCCTGCGCCGGGCGGGCACCGTCATCCTGGCGATGATGATCCTGATCTGGTTCCTCTCAACGGTGCCCGGCGCGCCGCCCGGTGCCACCGACCCGGCGATCAATTACAGCTTCGCCGGCATGATCGGCCATGCCGTGCAGCCGGTGCTGGCGCCGATCGGCTTCAACTGGCAGATCGCCATCGCGCTCATTCCGGGCATGGCGGCGCGCGAGGTTGCCGTGGCGGCGCTCGGCACCGTCTACGCGGTCGGCGGCGGCAAGGCGGGCGCCCTGGGCAACACGCTGGCGGCGCACTGGTCGCTGGCGACGGCGCTTGCGCTGCTCGCCTGGTACGTCTTCGCGCCGCAATGCGCCGCGACGCTCGGCGTGGTCAAGCGCGAGACCAATTCCTGGCGCTGGCCGGCCATCATGTTCGTCTACATGATGGTGCTCGCCTACACCGCCGCCTTCATCGTCTACAACGTCACCACCGCACTCGGCGGCTAGGGCCTTTGGTATCCGACCATGATCCAGGCACTCGTCACCTACCTGATCGTGGCCCTGGCGGCGGCCTGGATTTTTTGGTCGATGATCCTGCCCGTCCGGCTGCGCGCGGCGTTGCGGCGCAGGCTCGGGCTGCGAATGGTCGTCTGCGGCATGCTTGACCGGGCCGGAGGCTGCGGCGGCTGCGATTGTCAGGATTGTCCCCTGCGGCGCTGAGCCGCCAAACCCTGTAAACCGGACAGGGCTTTCCGAAAGAGCAATGTGAGCATTGAACGACGAGGACTGCGTCCGGCTGCTACCGGTCGGCCGCCGCCGCCTGGCCGCCGAAACGCGTCACGGCATAGCCGATGACCAGCCCGACAATCGCCCCTTCAAGCGCAAACCAGAACGGCGATTGCATAATGCCGTTTTCACCGAGCATGGCGACCAACACCGTCTTCATCGCGTCATAGGCGAAAAACGTCAGGACGAAATTCATCCAGGCGCCCAGGCCGGCCGCCACCAGCCACCATGGCATCGGCGGTTTGGATATGGGCGGCTGGGTGAGAATGCAGGCCATGGCGACCAGTGCGCCAAGCGTGACGTACCACAACAACAATCCCCAGCGCAGCAGCCAGCTGGAACCCGGCGCCAGAATCGGCAACAGCACGAAACCGGCCAGACCGACCACAAGGCCGATGGCCTTGCCGATGCCGATCTGCCGGACCAGCAACGGGTTGTTCAGCCACGATTTTATTATCATCTCTCCTCCGGGCCGCCGGTTTGGCGCCGATGCCCGTTTCAGAGCCTTGCTGGCGCTTGGCCAGCGCCTCAACCGCTTGAGCCTTTGCGAGTGTCGGCCCCGGCGGGCAACCGGGCGCAAGTGTATGCGCCGGTGGCCGGCTTATCAATGACAGGTGAGGCGGCGGCGCCATCGGCGCCGGGATCGAAATCGCCCTTGCCAGCGCCCTGGCGGATCGCGCTTATAGGGCAACAGTTTCGTGACGACGCCGCGTGTGATGTTGCCCCGCCGATTGCAATCGCCGGCCACCGCCGCCGCAATTCGATGAGCATAGCGATGAATTTCTGAAGCAGCCTCTCGGCATCTCCGGCGCGCCCCTGGCGGCCCTGAAAGAGGAAGGTATCGTTTGATGTTTGAGCTGACGGACACCCAGAAACAGATCCGGGAAACGGCAAGGCGCCTGGCGGCCGAGAAAATTGCGCCGCGCTCCGCCGAGGTCGACCGCACGGAACAATATCCGTGGGACAACGTCGCCGACCTGACCGAGGCCGGCTTCATGGGCATGACGGTGCCGTCGGAATTCGGCGGTCCCGGTCTCGGCTATCTCGAAGCCGTTCTGGTGGTCGAGGAAATGGCCAAAGTGTGCGGCGTCACCGGCCGGATCGTCGTTGAAGGCAATATGGGCGCCATCGGCGCGATCATGAAGTTCGGTTCCGACAAGCAACGCAAGCTGGCCGCCGAACTGGTGCTGGCCGGCGACAAACCGGCGATCTGCATCACCGAGCCGGGCGCCGGATCGGCGGCGACGGAAATGACGACACGGGCCGACAAGCATGGCGACACCTATGTTTTGAACGGCACCAAGCACTGGATCACCGGTGGCGGTGTCTCCAAATTGCACCTGATTTTCGCGCGCGTGTTTCAGGACGGTGTCGAGCAGGGTATCGGCGGTTTTGTTGCCGTGCGCGATGGCCAGCCGGGGCTGCGCATCGGCGCGCGGGAGCCGGCCATGGGCCTGCGCGGCATCCCCGAAACCGAAATCGTGCTTGAGGACCTTGAGGTTCCGGCCGACATGATGGTGGTGCCGCCGGAAGGCATGCGGCGCGGTTTTGCCGGCCTCATGAACGCCTACAACGCCCAACGGGTCGGCGCCGCAACGGTGGCGCTGGGCATCGCGCAGGGCGCCTACGAACTCGCCCTCGACTATGCCAAGACCCGCGAACAGTTCGGCCGGCCGATCTGCGAATTTCAGGGCCTGCAATGGATGCTCGTCGACATGAGCGTCCAGCTGGAAGCGGCCAGGCTGCTGATCCACAAGGCGGCGGTGAGCACGCAGGCCGGCGGCTTCCCCGATATCCGCCTTGCCGCACAGGCCAAGATATTCACCGCCGACATGGCGATCCGGGTCACCAACGACGCGCTCCAGGTGTTCGGCGCCGTGGGCTATTCGCGCAATATGCCGCTGGAGCGCATGTGCCGCGATG
>CALZIL010000193.1 GCA_945787495.1 uncultured Afifella sp.
AGGTCAAGGCGATTCGTTGAGCGCCTGCATTGAAGGTCCGCTTGTGGCCGTTTCCAGCCTCTCAGCGGATGGTAGACTCAGAGGCTGCTACTGACCCAAAGCGGAAGCTGATTGTTGAAGGTACTGATAATGCTGCTACTACTTCATGACAAAGGAGATCCGTGAAAAAACTCACGCTCACTGAGTGGGCGGCTGCAGGGGAAATTATCGGCACTGTCGCCGTGGTCATTTCGCTGCTCTTTGTTGCTTACAGCATCAACCGCAATACAGAAGCCATGCAGGCATCTAGCGAGAACATTCTGTTCGAGCGACACACTGACCTTGCAAACCACTTCATGACAGACCCGACTTTCGCCGAGCTCATGGTTAAGCAGCGAACAGGCGATGGCGATCTATCCGAAATAGAGTTGATCCGATGGGAGAAGTACGAGCTGAACATGCTTGACCTTTGGGCGCTGGCACACAGTCGTTATCAGCGACAATTGTTATCAGAAGATCAGTGGCTGACGTGGGATCGATATTTCACACACATGTTTTCGAATGAAGCGGAAGCGATTTCCAGGTCTCGCTGGGAAGAGCTGCAGTACGGATTTGAAGCTGAGTTTTGGCGGCATGTAGGAAATGTGCTTTTCGAAGATTAGGGTACGGCTGCTTTTGGCCGTAACCAGCCTCCCAGGTATCTTGAGCTACAATGACTGCTTCTGACCCGAAGCGGACGTTACAGCCCGGGTCAGCTCGCTTTCGATTTAGTCAAAGGTTGGAAGGTTAGAGCGACTCCGGTTCCAACTGCTTGAACTCACTGTCCGGCTTATTTTCCTTAAGGTAGGGCATGCGGACTACCTCCGCATAACGCTCATCAGCATAGTGTGGAAAGGCCCTGAAATGTAGGCCCACAAATCCTTCTTCATTGACTCCCAGAAAAAGTCGTGACCGGCCAATTTCTGCCAGTGTCAGAAGCGACAAGCTACGAAGCTTGCTAGCGCGCACCAAAGCACCAGTGTCCTGAAAATCGAGTTCGGCGATCGGTGGCGGCCAGTCGTCAGAATAAGCAATTGCTTCAACCGGATGAAACAGCGGCCAGCGGGACCCATACTTCGACCCTGCGAGCAATGTTTGTGCAGAGAGAGTCACCACCGGCAGTGATTCACTGTCGGGATTAGAGGATTTCGCATCGTCAGCAAAACCTGCCGCAGACAGCAACATACCGATAATTAAAAATGCCGTCCTACTGGCTTTGAACATGACCTAACTCCCTCTTTTCATGGCGGTATTCACCGCGCCACTCGGGTCATTCAATCGGTATTGGTATTAGTTGTCGCAATGTGACAGAAATCATCGCCAATTTCGCATGTCTGCATCACGCAAATGGCACATAATTGCATCGGTTTTTATGTAAGGTATCGGCGTGGTAAGACGCATCCGAGCCAGAAATTCGTCGGAGAATCGGTTATTGTCCAATCATTTGCGATCATCCGTATTGGGCGATTAGCGGCCCCTGAAAACAGCGGGTTTCCAAGCCACTGATCGTCCGCTTTACTCCCGAAAGCGGCCGTTTGTCGGGATGTATACTCAACGGCTAAAAATGACCCATTGCAGCCGTTCGTCAAGTGGCGCTCAGACCATCCCAGATTTAAGTAAATCCCAGAATTGACGGGCCCTTTGTACGGTTCATAATTGATTTGTAAAGGCAAACTTGACCATAGTCAGAGACGCAAAGCCACGGGGCCTCGCTTCCTCCGAGTAGCTTCCGTCCACCTCTCCGAAGGACGCTAAGATCGCCGGGCTGCAATCCATATTCGTTGAGATGACCAACATTTTCGATGGAGGACTAACGATGGATAAGATGAGTATCGCAGCGAATTGGCAGATGATTGCAGTCATCGGAGTAATGCTGCTGGTTATATTGATCGCATACTATGTCTTCGTTATTCGCGCATTAGTTGACATGATCTGCGTTAGTGCGCCGTCGGTGATGCTCGTCTTCACGTACATCTCGCTGATACCATTACCGTTCTTCCTGGTGTTGGGAGTCGTCAACTTGGTCGTGTGGCACAAGGTACGAAACCGCCTGCCGGGGTAGAACACCGCACAATCGTACGTCTCCTTGTGGCCGTAAGCAGCCCTTGGGCCTTTGATACATTCAACGGCTGGTATTGACCCAAAGCTGACGCTCTATACTTGGCGCAAAACTCAAATCGCTATTTGCCACTTTTCTGTTTGAATAGAGTTTTCACTAAGATTGGTTGCTACAGAATATTTGATTGAACGGGGATAATTATGACTCGACCAAGCGATAAAGACGCCATCAATAAGTCCCGCCGGGATTCGAAGCCTGTTTTGAGCCGCCGCGATGTCCTCGGCATGATCGGAGTCGGTGCCCTTGCTTGCTTACACTCCGGATGCGGACCCGGGCGCGAGTCGTCCTCCGGAAACGGCGGCTTTGATGGGGCGGTGCACTTTGCCAGTTTGCAGGACGTCGCGCGACTGATCGAGACTGGAGAACTTTCTTCCGTGGCATTGACCGAGCTAATGCTCACGCGGATCGAAAGCATCGACAGTAGACTTAAGAGTTACGCCACGGTGATGACAGACCACGCTCTTCAGGCGGCCCGGCTGGCCGACGAGGAGATTCGGGGCGGTGCCTATCGGGGTCCGCTCCATGGCATCCCGGTCGCCGTAAAGGATCTTTGCTATACGAAAGGCGTGAGAACGATGGGGGGGTCGGGCGCGTTGGCGGACTTTGTCCCCGAATACGATGCCACGGTCATTACGAAGCTCAAACAGGCCGGAGCCGTCCTGCTAGGAAAGCTCAACCTTACCGAGGGCGCGATGGGCGGCTACCACGCCGACTTTGAGTTGCCCGTGAACCCTTGGCAAGAAGAGCTTTGGGCAGGTGCCTCTTCGAGCGGATCAGGCGTGGCCACCGCAGCGGGATTGTGCTTCGCTTCCCTGGGCAGCGATACTGGTGGATCTATTCGATTTCCATCAATGGCGAACGGCGTCGTCGGATTGAAACCTACCTACGGGCGTGTAAGCCGGTACGGAGTGCTGCCCTTAGCCGAGTCTCTCGACCATGTCGGTCCCATGGCGCGGACCGTGAGCGACGCCGCCATCGTATTACAGGCCATTGCAGGTAATGATCCGAATGACCCAACCTCCTTGAATGAGCCGGTGCCGGACATGCTTGGCGACATCCGGGCAGGTGTCTCAGGCATTCGTATCGGGTTCGACGCACACTATGCAACGGATGGGGTCGAACCCAATCTCGTGGCGTCTATCGAAGCAACACTAGAGGTGCTTGACGACCTCGGAGCTGAAATTACCACTGTCGAGATGCCGGAATTTCCGCCGTCGCTGGTAGACACGTGGTTTACCATATGTTCGTACGAAGCGTATCGCGCTCATGCTGCAACGTACCCGTCGCGGGCGGACCAGTATGGCCCATACTTTCGAGAGTTCCTGGAGTTCGGATCCGGAGTAACCGATGAGTCTTATGCGAATGCGTCTCGTACTCGCAGCGAATTCAGCGATCAGTTTCGCGCCGTACTTGAGACAGTAGACGCAGTGCCGTGTCCATCTGGTGGGGCGCCGTTCTCCTTTCCAGCTGCGGTGCAGTATGGCGGTTTGGCAGGTTTCGATCCTTACATGCCGAATGTCCTATTCCAGTTCACGCTACCCGCAGACTTCGCCGGAACCCCCACGATTTCGCTGCCGTGCGGTGCAAGGCCGGATGGGGTCCCACAAACAATTCAATTCATGGGGCGAGCGTTAAGCGAATCCATGTTGTGTCGAATTGCCTATGGATTCGAGCAGGCGACAGAATGGCATACTCGCAATCCAACGGTTTAAACGTCCGCTTCTGGCCGACTCCAGCCGCTCGCCTGGTGATAGACTCAGCGGCTGGTACTGACCCATTCCGGCCCCTCAACATTGGTTGGTTTGCAACCGCATTCGGCGACTATGGACGACGAGGAAAAACAGAAAAATTACGAGTTGGCGGTAAAGCTAATATCGGAACAGAATTTCATTGCGGCCGTTGTCGCCGGAGCTATCGCTATGCTCCTTGCTGCGGTCGCCTACGGCATCGTAGTCGAAGCATGGCCATTTTCTTATGGCTTCGCGGCGGCAGGTGTTGGGATTGTAATTGGATTCTTCATGGGATTTCTCGGGCGTGGGATTTCGATGAAATTCTCTGTAGTAGCCGCGGTATATACGATTGTCGGCTGCGTTCTTGGCAACTTGTTCGTGAAGATAATAAATTTGGCGCAAGCAACGGCGGCCTCTCCGATTGACGTTCTCCAGAGTAATTCCTTGTCGGTACTTGGGCGGTGGTCCGTTTCCGGCTTATCCTTGATCCATCTTGTCTTCTGGTTTGTTGCAGTCGTCGCTGCAGTGTTCTTAGCCAAAAGACCGCTATCTCGCGCACAGAGATTAGCCATAGGCTTGAATGAATTGAGAGGCTAGATCGTATCGGCGCATTTGCACTGCTTCGACCGGCTGGTTGTGGCCGAATCCAGACGCTCGCCTGGTGATAGACTCAGTGGCTGGAAATGACCCAAAGCCGACACTCAGGCCTAGTGCTCGGAACGTCCGCTTTTGCACCCAGCAACAACGTAACTCGAACGCGATAGGTGCAAATCACGCCCCCGCTACCAAACAAGAGATGGGCCCCCTTGTGGGGCCCATTTTTGTTTGGCAATGAGCAATGTTTGAACCTGCGGGGAAGCAGGTTCACTCGCAGCCGCAGCGATGCGGGAGCATCGCGAATAGCGGCAAGAGCAACTGAGCCGCGACCAGATCGCCGGGAGCGATCTGGGACGCACGAAGTGCGCCCGCAGGGCCGGCAACAGGAGGTTGCCGGTCAACCGCGAGGGCAATCACGCCCCCGCTACCACCAATCCCTACTCTCGTTCCTATGGCCTTCTCCACAAGAGCCGCGGCACGGGCCCTCTAATTGTCTTTGCAAATGGGGATAGATAGACTGAAATCGGGAAACGGGCTACACACTTTTGAAGGACATACTACGAGCACTCGCTAAAGACGCACGTAATAGCCTGCGCGACCTGACCCCGATCATTGTCGTGATCGGCGTCTTCCAGGCTTTTATCATCCGCCAGCCGGTCGACGGCCTGATGTCGATCGTAGTCGGAGGACTACTCGTGTTTGCGGGCCTCACCTTCTTTATCTTCGGCCTGCGACTCGCGCTCTTTCCCGTTGGCGAAGGACTTGCTCACTCGCTCGCGCGCAAAGGGAGCCTGTTTTGGCTTATCGCCTTCGCCTTCGTGCTTGGTTTCGGAACGACGGTGGCAGAGCCGGCGTTGATCGCTGTCGCAACCGAGGCGGCAGCGGTCGCGGCGGATGCCGAAGTTATCGCGAAAACGCCCGAAGCCATGAATGACTATGCGTTCGGCCTGCGCATGACGGTTGCGCTCGCGGTCGGCGTTGCGCTTGTGCTGGGCGTGTCCCGCATCATCACCAACTGGTCGCTGCCGATACTGATCATCAGCGGCTATGCGCTAGTAGTACTGCTCACGGCGATCGCGCCCCCTGAAATCATCGGCATCGCCTACGATTCGGGCGGCGTGACGACCTCGACCGTGACCGTTCCACTGGTGACCGCGCTGGGCGTGGGGCTTGCCAGCTCGCTGAAGGGCAGGAATCCGATGCTGGATGGCTTCGGCCTGATTGCATTTGCGTCGCTAACTCCGATTATGTTCGTGCTGATCTACGGCATGGTGGTCTGATGGATCTGGCTGTTAACACACTGATTT
>CALZIL010000194.1 GCA_945787495.1 uncultured Afifella sp.
GCCACGACGTTTGCGCAGATTCTAGCCAGCGAAATCGGCATACCGGCCGACATGATCACGCTGGAGGAGGGCGATACCGACACCGCGCCTTACGGCCTCGGCACCTATGGTTCCAGGTCGACGCCGGTGGCCGGCGCGGCAACCGCCATGGCCGGGCGCAAGATCCGCGCCAAGGCGCAGATGATCGCCGCCTATCTGCTGGAGGTCCACGAGGACGATCTGGAGTGGGATATCGACCGCTTTCAGGTCAAGGGCAATCCGGAGAAGGCCAAGACCATGGCCGAGATCGCCTTTGCCTCCTACAATCAGGCGATCCCCGGCCTTGAGCCGGGCCTGGAGGCGGTGAGCTATTACGATCCGCCCAACATGACCTATCCGTTCGGCGCCTATATCTGCACCGTCGATGTCGATGTCGATACCGGTGTCACCGACGTCAAACGCTTTTACGCGCTCGACGATTGCGGCACGCGGATCAATCCGATGATCATCGAAGGCCAGGTCCATGGCGGGCTGACGGAAGCTCTCGCCATCGCCATGGGTCAGGAAATCACATATGACGAGATTGGCAATGTGGCGGGCGCCAGCCTGCTGGACTATTTCCTGCCGACGGCGGTCGAGACGCCGGTGTGGGAAACCGATTTCACCGTCACGCCCTCGCCGCATCATCCGATCGGCGCCAAGGGGGTCGGCGAAAGCCCCAATGTCGGCGGCGTTTCGGCGTTCTCCAATGCCATCAATGACGCCTTCGCGCATCGCGGCCTGACCCACACCCAGATGCCGCACGATCATTGGCGCGTCTGGAAAGTGGCGGAAAAGCTGGGCCTGCACGGCTGACGGCGAAACGATCACCGATGGCTGACTGGTAATTCAGCCATCGGTTAGCCCATATTCAGGCCATGGACGCTCTTAAAGACCTCAAGGACCGGCTCGCGGCGGTCCATTACGTTGCCGACGACACATTGGCGACGGCGTTGCAGCTTGCCCTTATGCTGGGCCGCCCGCTGCTTCTGGAAGGCGAGGCCGGTGTCGGCAAGACCGAGATCGCCAAGGCGCTCGCGGCGATCCTGGAGACCCGCCTGATCCGCCTGCAATGTTATGAGGGCCTTGACGCCAACGCCGCCATTTATGAGTGGAACTACCAGCGGCAGCTCCTCGCCATCAAGGCGAGCGAGCATGAGAATATCAGCGCCGCCGAAATCGAAAAGCACATCTTTTCAGAGGACTATCTGCTGCGCCGGCCGCTGCTGGAAGCCATCAGCCAGGACAAGGCGCCGGTTCTGTTGATTGACGAGATCGACAGGGCCGATGAGGAATTCGAGGCTTATCTTCTGGAGATCCTGTCGGATTTTCAGGTCACCATTCCCGAGCTTGGCACGATTGCCGCCAAATCAACTCCGATCGTCGTCCTGACATCGAACGCGACCCGCGAGCTTTCCGACGCACTGCGGCGGCGTTGCCTTTATGCCTATATCGAGTTTCCCGATCCGGAGCGCGAACTGGCGATTATCCTGAGCCGTCTGCCCGATATTGAGGAAAAGCTGGCCGTGCAGGTCACCCGTTTCGTGCGCGAATTGCGCAAGGAGGATCTCGACAAGGTTCCTGGCATTGCCGAAACCCTGGACTGGGCGGCGGCGCTGGCCGGTCTTGATATCAAGGACCTGTCCAGCGATCCGGCTGTCATCCAGTCCAGCCTGATCTGCCTTCTGAAAACCGAAGCCGATGCAAAGGCGGTGCCGCCGGAGGTCACCAGCCGACTGATCGGGCAGGCGGCCTGATCATGCCAGCGCTGGATGGTTCGGTTGGATTTGACGCGCCGATTACCCGGCAGGTCACCGGCTTTGTCGATCATTTGCGGCTCAACGATTTCAAGGTCGGGCCGGCCGAAACCCAGGCGGCGTTGACGATGATCGAAACGATCGGGCCGCTTGATCTTTCGCGCACCCGGCAAAGCCTGAAGACGCTGCTCACGGGCCGGCATGAGGAATGGCAGCGCTTCGACGAGCTTTTTGAAGCCTATTGGTTCGCCAAGGGCCGCGAACGGGCGGTCGGCGCGTTCGGCAACGCGCAGGACCGCTCAAACACCAAACGGCCTTCCATCTGGTCCGATCACCTTGACGGCGACGATCAAGGCGCGGCGGATCAGGGGATCCGGCCCGGTTCGGAAAGCGAATTCGGCCGGGATTCGACCGGCCGCATTATCGCGTCCGCTCAATCGAATTTGCACAAAGCCGATTTGCGCCATGTCGCTGATCCGCACGAGATCGCCGAAGCCGAGCGGCTGGCGTACCGGCTCGCCGTGGCGATGCACTACCGCCTGAGCCGCCGTTACAAGGCCGCCCATTCCGGCTCAAGGCTGGATTTGCGCCGCACCATCCGCCGCAATATCCATTATGGCGGCGAGCCGCTCAATCTGGTGCATCGGGCCCGGCCGGACCGGCCGGTGCGCATCGTTGTGCTGCTCGATGTTTCCGGCTCGATGAAGCTCTACAGCCGGTTCTTTCTGCAATTCGTCAAGGGCCTGATGTCGGAGTGGATCGACACGGACGCCTATCTCTTTCACACTAGGCTGGTGCGGGTGAGCGAGGCCTTGAGAGAAAAAGATTCCGTCAAGGCGATGACGCGGCTAGCGCTGATGGCCGAGGGTTTTGGCGGCGGCACGCGGCTTGGCGAGTCCCTGAAAGTGTTCAATGATCGCCACGCCAAACGGGCGCTCAACTCGCGCACGGTCTTCATCATCCTGAGCGACGGCTATGATACCGGGGCGCCGGAACTGATGGCGGGCGAACTCAAGCGGTTGAAAAAGCGGGTCCGGCGGATCGTCTGGCTCAATCCGGTGCTCGGATGGCGCGACTATGAGCCGATCACAAAGGCGATGGCGCTCGCCTTGCCGCAGATCGACCATTTTTGCGCGGCCAATACGCTGGAATCGCTTGCCGCAATCGAAAACGACATAGCCCGTTTGTGAGCCCAAAGCCATGAATTCGTCGGTAACGAAAACATTTGAGCTGATGGAGCGGTTGCGGGACTCAGGCGAGGATTTCTGCGTTGCAACCGTCGTGCGGACCGCCGCCGCGACCTCGGCCAAGGCCGGCGCCAAGGCGATTGTGACGCGCGATGGCGAGGTCCACGGCTTTATCGGCGGCGGCTGCGTACAAGGGGCTGTGCGCCGTGTCGGCATGCAAGCAGTCGCCGACGGCCAGCCGCGGATGATCCGCGTCAAGCCGAAGGAGGATGTGGTCGAGCCGGTCGATATCGACGGTGTCGAACTGCACAAATCCTCATGCCCGAGCGGCGGCAGCGTCGACATATTCTTCGAACCCATGCGGCAGGCCGCGCGCCTCGTCGTCTGTGGCGCCTCACCGGTGGCGGTCACCCTGATCAAGCTCGCCGGGACCATGGGCTACCAAATTATCGCCGCCGCGCTGGCAGAGGATCATGACAAGATCGCCGGCGCCGATCAGGCGCTTGCCGGCTTTGACCTGTCGGGTCTGGCCTTAAGCGAGCGCGACGCGGTGGTCATCGCCACCCAGGGCAAGCGCGATCGCGAGGCGCTGACACAGGCGCTTGTTTCGGGCGCCGGTTATGCTGGCATGGTCGGCAGCCGCCGCAAGATTGCAACACTGCTGGATCAGCTTGGCAGCGATGTCCCGGCAGCCGCCAAGGCAGCACTGCACGGCCCGGCCGGCCTCGATATCGGCGCCATCGAGCCGGAGGAAATCGCCTTGTCGATCATCGGCGAGATCGTCATGGAACGCCGTCGCGCCATGCAGAAAGGTGGCGCTGAAACCGCCGACGCCGCGCCCGATACTGAGGCTGTCTGATCAAACTGTCCGGGCTGACACGGCGCCGGCACGGGATATGCCAGCAAAGAGGCTTGCGATAAATGCATTCCGGTTTTCGTTCGATCGGCCTGATTGCCGCAATAGCCGGCCTCCTGACGGTATCGTCGGCGCTTGTCGGCAATCTCTTCACAACGGATGCAAACGCTCAGGACGCGAGCGGGCCAAGGGATGAAAATCCCCTTGTCTGTAACGAGCTTGCACAAGACATTGTGCAACAACCCGGGCCGCTGAATTCGCGTCAACTCAACTTTTTCCTGTTCGATGCAGCCAGGAAAGGCTGCGGTGCCGTTGCCGCCGGGCTGCTTGATCAGGGCGCCTCGCTGGCCGCCCGCGACCGCTTCGCCAATACCGCCTTTGTCCTTGCCGCCGCGAATGGCCACGACGATCTTGCCATCTACTTCCTCGATGAAGGCGCGGCGCTGAACCACGCCAATCTCAACGGCTCAACGGCACTGCTTCGGGCGGTGATTTCCAACGAACGCAAGATGGTGAAACTGCTGCTTGATCGCGGCGCCGATGTCGTTGTCGAAAACCGCTCGGGCGTGACGCCACTCGCCGCCGCCGCCTTCAACGGCAATAGCCGCCTGGTCAAGATGTTGATTGCGGCTGGCGCCGATCCGGCGCGGCCGGACGGGACCGGCAAGCCGCCGATCATTTATGCCGCGGCCAAGGGTCATGCCAATATCGTCAAACTGTTTCTGGCGGCAGAGGTCAGCGCCGACATCCGCGACAGGAACGACCTCACGGCGCTGATGTGGTCGGCCGGCCATCCAAACGACGTGCCGCAGGCCGAAGCGCTGGCGACGATCGAACGCCTGCTGGCCGCCGATGCAGCGCTTGATCTCGCCGATAATCGCGGCCGGACCGCCTTGATGATTGCGGCAGAGCGTGGCCATCGCGATATTGTCGAAGCCCTGCTCAAGGCCGGCGCCGATCCCTCGCTAAAGGACCGTGATGGCCAGAGTGCGCAAGCGCTTGCCGCCGGCGATGAGATCAAGGCGCTGCTTGCGCAATAACGGCTTATCTGCCGGCAATCAGAAACCGGCGAGATAATGCGCCGTCGCCGCGATGTCCTCATCGGAAAAGCTTTCGATCAGCACCGATTTGTCGGGGGCGTTCTTGCGGCGCCGGTATTTGAAGTCGAGCATCGTCTTTTCCAGATACTCCGCCGTCTGCCCGGCAAGCCGGGGATTGCGGCTGTCGCCGTCATAGCCGCCAAGGTGGCATTGCGGGCACTGGCCGGCACTGCCAATGCGCGCGCCGATCGCCCGTTGCTCGTCGCTCGCCGCCGCCTGGATACTTGGCCATTGCTGTTCGGAAAAATACTTCGCCAGCGCTTCCATCTGCTTGCGGTCCAGTTCGTTGGCGATCGGCGTCATGATCTCGCTTTCGCGCCGACCGGCGGCAAAATCGCGCAACTGGACGAAAAGATAATATAGCTCCTGACCGGAGATGATCGGCGCGTCTTCGACGACCGGCCGCCCGTCCTCGCCGTGACAGGTCAGACACTGCACCGTCTGTTCTTCAATTTCCGGCGGCGGCTTGACGACGCTGTCCTGTGCCGCCGCGGTGCCAGCAACCAATGCGAAGATGGCGGGCATCAGGGCGAGCGGACGGAGCAGTCTGATCATCGGTTCAAGGGCCTTCAGCAATTGCAACAATGGTCGCGAAAAAACGGGGCGCCCGCAAGCGCCCCGCCATATCTCAAGGGCAAACCGGCTCAGTCGGCAAGCGTAAAGGCAATGATGTTGTTGCCGCGCTTATAATTGAGCTGGGTGTTGCCGCCGGCGGCAACGACAATGTACTGCTTGCCGCCCACCGTATAGGAGGCCGGTGGCGCATTGACGCCAGCGCCGGCCTGGAAGCGCCACAGCTCAGAACCGGTCTCAGAATCATACGCCTTGAACTGACCCCATCTGATGGTGCCGGTGTTGTAGTCGACCGCGGTCACATTGCCCCATTGCTGCTCCGTCGGGATGACCTTGAAAGCGCCGCCGAGCCACAGCTTGCCTTCCGGATAGGGCGTCGATTCCACATGATATGTCATCGGCTGATGCAGGTTGATGGCATAGCTCAGACTCAGATTGGAGTCGATCGCCATGGGCGACCATTCCACGCCGCCATTGGCGCCCGGCAGCATCCGCGCGCCGTCCTTGGTCGGCAATGTCCACATATCCTCCTGCGGCACCATGGCCTCGGAGAAGCGGATCAGGCTGCAGTCGTCGGCCTTGTGGACATAGACATGGCCGGTCTTGCCGCCATGCAGAATGCCCTTGACCGGATTGCCGTCACTATCGGCGACCGTCGTGATGATCGGCGGGCTGACAGCGTCCAGGTCCCACACGTCATGGGCGATATACTGGAAA
>CALZIL010000195.1 GCA_945787495.1 uncultured Afifella sp.
AAACCGACCAGTCTGGCGTTGCTCATTCGCTGACGCTTTCCGATCCGCTTCGGCTGCGCCTGGCCGGCGAGCGCCGCTATGCGGTGCGTGGCACGCCGACCGATTGTGTGATCATGGGGCTGAAGGTCGTCATGGACCAGCGCCCCGACCTGATCCTGTCGGGCGTCAATCGTGGCCAGAACATCGCCGATGACGTGACCTATTCCGGCACTGTCGCCGGCGCCATGGAAGGCACGCTTTTGGGTATCCCGTCGATCGCCCTGTCGCAGGCTTTTGGCTATGAGACCCGCGATAATCCGTCCTGGGCGACGGCCGAAAAGCACGGGCCGGTGGTCATAAGAGAGCTTTTAAAGGCCGGCATTCCCGATGGCACCGTGATCAATGTCAATTTTCCCAATTGCGAGCCCGATGCCGTCGCCGGCACGGCGTTCACCCGGCAGGGCCGGCGCATTCCCGACTGGCTGCGTGTGGAAGAGCGTGAGGACGGCCGTGGTTTTCCCTATTACTGGATCGGCTTTGAGCGTTCGCGGATGGAGCCGGAGCCGGGTTCGGACCTTGCCGCTCTCGCCGACGGCCTGATATCGGTGACGCCACTCTCACTGGATTTGACCCATGAGCACGTTCTCGCCGCATTCCGGGACGATGCGGACTGATTGCGATCGGCGGCAAGCGGAGTCAATCTGACGCCATGACCGACACTTCCGGCACTGACGAAGCGGGCAGCGATCACAGAATAAAAGCGGCATCGCTGATTCTGCGGCTGCGGGCCCTGGGCGTTTCCGACCGGCGGGTTCTGAACGCCATGGAGACCGTGCCGCGCGAAAAGTTCGTGCCGCCTGAATTCGCCGATCATGCCTATGATGACCGGGCGCTGCCGATCAGCTGCGGCCAAACAATAAGCGCCCCGTCGGTCGTCGCCCTGATGACAGCCCAGCTGGATGTCCGCGACCGTCACAAGGTGCTGGAGATCGGTACCGGCTCGGGCTACCAGACGGCCATTCTTGCCAAACTTGCCCGACGCGTGACGACGATCGACCGATATCAATCCCTCGTCAAAGAGGCCGAGGCGCGGTGGACGGTACTGGGCCTGCGGAATATTTCGGCGATGGCCGGCGATGGTACGGCAGGCTGGTCACGGCAGGCGCCGTTCGATCGCATTCTCGTCACCGCCGCGGCGAAGCAAGCGCCGGCCAATCTCGTCGCGCAACTGGTTGATGGCGGCATCTTGATCACGCCATTGGGGCCGGCCGACGGCGTTCAGAGACTAACGCTGTTTGAGAAGGACGGCGAACAGGTCGAGACACGCGACCTGGGCGCGGTCCGGTTCGTGCCGCTGGTCGCCGGCGTCGCGCAGAACCTTTAACGATTGCTTGAATAATCGGGCCGCGATGGCGGCAATTTTAACCGGTTCTCAATATTAATGGTTTCTTCTTGCTCGCACAGTGTGCTGCGTGAGGAAGATGATGCGTTACTCCCCGTCCGCTCAAATTCGCCTTTACAGACCCGCCAGGTTTGTCCGTTTTGGCCTGCTTGCCGCCGCCGCCGGCCTTGCCGCCGGATGCAGCGGTGATGCCACGCGCCTGATCGGGCCGTCCTTCACCGGATCGACCGCCAACCAGCGGACGATCATCGGCGCCAGCGGGCAATATGCGACGCCGGCCTATGCGAATTCCTATCCGTCCGCGCCGGCCCAAACCGCAAAGGCGGGCAGCGGCGTCGTCCGCCAGCCCTTGCCGGCGCAGCCGGCCGGCCCTGTTTCGACATATCAAACGGCGACCTATACGCCGCCGACAGCACCGGTCGCCCCGGCCGCTTCCGGCCCCAAACCCTATACGGCGCCCAAGCCCTATGCCGCCAGTAGCATGCCGAAGTCGCCTAGGACCGCGGCCACCGCGCGGGGCCCGGAAACGCTCAACCAGCAGGCTGCCCGGATCGCAAAGCCTGCGCCGTCAACCACGGCCCAGCCTGGCGGTACCTATCGGGTCCAGTCCGGCGATTCACTGTGGACGATCGGCCGTGCCCACGGCACGACGACCGAGGCTTTGATGGCGGCCAATGGCCTTTCCGGTGCAAACCTGAAGATCGGCCAGTCGCTGGTCATTCCGACGGGCAACAGCGCGCCGAAGAGGGTGCAGGTGGCCAGTATCGATCCATCGACACCTATTGCACCTTTGCCACGGGCGCCCAAGACGCCTGAAGTGCCGCAAATCGCCGTGGCGCCGCGCCAGCCCGCTCCGGTTCCGGCCGTCCGTTCGCCGGCCACAGACACGGTGACCGCATTACCAAAAGCTTCGGCTTCGACGTCGGAAGGCTTTCGCTGGCCGGTTCGTGGCCGCATCATTGCCAGCTTTGGCACAAAGGCGAAAAACGCGGCGAGGAGATCCGCCGGGGCCAGATCATCTCCGAGGCCGGCATGAGCGGCAGCGTGACGTCACCGCAGGTTCATTTTGAACTGCGCAAGGGAGCGACGCCGGTCAATCCGCTCGATCATCTGTCCGAAGTCTGATCCGAGCCTGAGCGGCGAAGGTATCAACGAGGCGTCAGGCCAGCCTGACGCCTTTTTTGCCGGCCAGATCCTGAACATACTGCCAGGCAACGCGGCCCGACCGGCCGCCGCGCGTCGTCGCCCATTCCAAAGCCTCGGGCCGCCACTCGCTCTCCTCGGCGGGAATGGCAAAATGGCCGATATAGCCGGCAACCATCGCCAGATACTGATCCTGACTGCAATTATGAAAGCCGAGCCAGAGACCGAAGCGGTCCGACAATGACACCTTTTCCTGCACGGCCTCGGACGGATTGATGGCGGTTGAGCGCTCGTTCTCGATCATGTCGCGCGGGATCATGTGGCGGCGGTTCGAGGTGGCGTAGAAAACGACATTTTCCGGTCGGCCTTCAATGCCGCCTTCCAGTGCCGCTTTCAGCGATTTGTAGGAGGTATCGCCCTGATCGAAGGAAAGGTCGTCGCAAAACAGGATAAACCGTTCCGCCCGGCCGCGCAGCAGCGCCATCAAATCGGGCAGGCTCTCAATATCCTCGCGGTGGATCTCGACAAGCTTGAGGCCGTTCGACTTGCTCGCGGCCTCAGTGGCGATCGCCGCGTGGACCGCCTTGACCAGGGATGATTTGCCCATGCCGCGAGCGCCCCAAAGCAAGGCGTTGTTGGCCGGCAGGCCATCGGCGAAGCGGCGCGTATTTTCGATCAGCGTGTCGCGGGCGCGGTCGATGCCATGCAAGAGCGGCAGGTCGACCCGGTTGACGGCGGCGACCGGTTGAAGCCGGCCCGAATCGGGCTGCCAGACGAAGGCGTCAGAGGCCGCAAAATCCGGCGCTTTCACTTCGCCGGGCGCAAGACGCTCCAGAGCGCCGGCAATGCGGCGGAGAACGTCGAGGTGGTCTGATTCTTTATTGCTCATAGTCCAGCCCATGCCGCGCCGATGACATCCGGCGGATGCGCTTATCATGGCTGGGGCGCTCCATGCAAAAGTCATTCGGCATGAAAATCGGCCAAACGCCACCAAGCGCAGTTGTGTTCGCCGCGGGTAAACGCCAACTTGGCACCGCGAGCACGCTTGCAATGGTGCGTTTGGCGGCTATAGTCCGCGCGAATTTTCAAAGGCTCCGACGGGCCACGATCGGAAAGGTTTCCTGACCCATGTGGGTGACACCGGCCTATGCTCAAGGCATTGGCGGTGGCGGCAACGATCTCATCGTTTCGCTGCTGCCGTTCCTGCTCATCTTCGTCATCATGTATTTTCTCATCATCCGGCCGCAGCGCCAGCAGATGAAACAGCGTGAGGAAATGCTGAAAGCCATCCGGCGTGGCGATACGGTCGTCACTGGCGGCGGTGTCATCGGCAAGGTGACCAAGGTGATCGACGATCACGAACTGGAGGTCCAGATCGCCGAGGGCGTCAAGGTGAAGGTGCAGCGCGGTCTCGTAGCCGATGTCCGGACGAAGGCCGAACCGGTCGCCGGCAACGCCTCCTAGAACGGATAATTCATGCTGTATTTCGCGCGCTGGAAAATCGCGCTGATCGCGCTGACCGTCCTGGCGGCGGTGATCGTCGCGGTTCCCAATCTCCTGCCAGCCAGCACGGCGGCGTCGCTGCCCTCCTGGCTGCCGCACAAGCAGCTCGTTCTCGGCCTCGATCTGCGCGGCGGGGCGCATCTGCTGCTGCAGGTGGAGCGTGACAGCCTGATCGAGGAACGGGCGGAAACCCTCGTCAGCGACGTCCGGCAAACCTTGCGCGCGGAGCGGATCGGCTACCGCAATCTGCGGGCGAAAGGGCAAACCGTATCGCTGACACTTCGCGATACCGCGGATGCCGAGAAAGCCATGACCGCCTTGCGGCCATTGGCCAATCCGATTCCATCGGGCCTGTTTAATCAGAGCACTGTCTCGGAGGTCGATCTTGCGCTGGACGGCGACAGGATAACGGCCACGTTAAACCTGGAAGGGCTGGAAGAGCGGGTCCGCTCAGCGGTTGAGCAGAGCAAGAGCGTGCTTGAGCGACGGATCAATGAACTGGGCACGACGGAACCGACAATCCAGCGCGAGGGCACCGACCGGATCCTGGTTCAGGTACCGGGACTGGAGGATACCCGCCGGCTGAAGGATATCATCGGCCAGACGGCGAAGATGACCTTCCACATGGAATGTTCGGACGGTTCGCTTGGCGAGGCGCTGCAATCGCGGCCGCCGGCCGGCTGCGAGATTGCCGAACCGGCCGATGAGGCCGATGGGCCGATCCTGATTGAATCGCGGGCGCGGATTTCCGGCGACGACCTCGTCGATGCGCAACCGGGCTTTGACCAGCGCTCCAACCAGCCGATCGTCAGCTTCCGGTTCAACACCCGCGGTGCCGCGGTTTTCGGCAATCTGACGCAGGACAATGTCGGTCGCCGGTTTGCCGTGGTGCTGGATGACAAGGTCATTACCGCGCCGGTCATCCGCTCGCCGATTCTGGGCGGTTCAGGCCAGATCGAGGGCAGTTTCACTGTCGAAAGCGCGCAAAATCTGGCCGTGCTTTTACGCGCCGGCGCGCTGCCCGCCGACCTGACCATTATCGAGGAGCGGACGGTTGGACCGAGCCTGGGGCAGGATTCCATCGATGCCGGCCGGATCGCGGCGCTCATCGGCATGGCCGCCGTAATCGTCTTCATGTTGCTCGTCTATGGCCTGTTCGGGATCTTCGCCAATCTGGCGCTTGCGGCAAATATCGCCATGGTGTTCGGCATTCTGACGGCCTTGCAGGCGACGCTGACCTTGCCGGGCATTGCCGGCATCGTCCTGACCATCGGCATGGCGGTTGATGCCAATGTGCTGATCTTTGAACGGATCAGGGAAGAATCGAAACTTGGCCGAACGGCGATCAACGCCATAGAAGCCGGCTTCAGCCGTGCGCTCGGCACGATCATGGATGCGCAGATCACCACGCTGATCGCCGCCATCGCGCTGTTTGCCCTCGGCTCCGGACCAATCCGCGGCTTTGGCGTGACGCTCGTCATCGGCATCATGACGACGATTTTCACGGCGTTTCTGCTGACCCGGCTGATCGTCGCCACGTGGGTGCGGTCAAGCCGCCCGAAATCCATACCGATCTGATCAGGAACCGACGCCCATGCCTCTCAGGCTGATCCCCGACGAGACCAAAATCCCGTTCATGCGCTATGCGCCGCTGGCTGTCCCGACATCGTTGCTTGCCATGGTCGCGTCCCTGACACTTTTTTTCGTCGTCGGCCTCAATCTCGGCATCGATTTCAAGGGCGGCACGCTGATCGAGGTGCAAAGCTCGGCGGCGGAGGCCGATATCGGCGGGATTCGCTCACAGCTCGGCGCGCTTGGGCTCGGCGATGTCGAGGTCCAGGGATTTGGGGCGCCCAATGAGGTGCTGATCCGTATCGAGGCGCAACCGGGTGGTGAAGCCGGGCAGCAGGGCGCAGTCAAGGCGGTTCAGGACACGCTTGGATTTTCCGATTACCAATACCGGCGGGTGGAAGTCGTGGGGCCGAAGGTGTCCGGTGAACTGGCGCGGACCGGAACAATTGCGGTCCTGGTCACGCTTATCGGCGTGCTGCTCTATATCTGGTTCCGGTTCGAATGGCAGTTCGCCGTCGGCGCGGTCGCGGCGCTGATCCATGACGTCGTCCTGACGATCGGCTTTTTTTCCATCGTGCAACTGGAGTTCAATCTCTCCAGCATCGCCGCGATCCTGACGATTGTCGGCTATTCGCTCAACGATACGGTCGTCGTTTATGACCGGGTGCGCGAAACGCTGCGCAAATTCAAACAGACGGCAATCACCGATCTGCTCGACCTGGCGGTCAACCAGACCCTTTCGCGCACCATCCTGACCTCCCTGACGACCCTTATTGCACTGAGTGCGCTGTTCTTCTTCGGTGGCGCGGTGATCCGTTCCTTTACCGCGGCAATGATCTGGGGTGTTTTTGTCGGCACCTATTCCTCGATCTTCATCGCCGCGCCGATGCTGATCTATTTCAAACTGCGGCCAGCCGCCGCCGGTGGCTCTGTCGGACCGGCCAAGGCCTGAAATGGCGGCCGGCGGCGATCGGCCCGGACCGGGCGGCGTCATCCTTGAGCCGGCGCGGTTTCCCGGACGGGCGCCGATCGATGCCTATGGCAATGGCGGATTCCGGTTTGCCGACATGTCGCATCGTGGTTCGCTGCTGGCGCTGCCCTCGGGCATCCAGGCCTGGCAGGCTGTTTCGGCCGGTGACATAGACCCCGCTTCGCTGGCTGCGGTGGTAGCGGAATCTGCGGCCATCGATATCCTGCTGATCGGGACTGGCGATGACTTGGTGCCGCTTGATGCGGCGACACGGCAATATCTTGCCGATGCCGGGATTTCGGCCGATCTGATGGCGACCGGCGCGGCGGTACGGACCTTCAATGTTCTTCTATCGGAAGACCGCGCGGTCGCGGCGGCGCTGATCGCTGTCGAGGATGCCAGACCGTCAAGGCCGCGGCAGGCCGGAGACCGGTGATCCGCGATCTGGTCCGGCGCCACGACCGGCCACGCTATTATGCAAGCCTGTTTGCCCCGGCGGAGCATCGCGGCGCGCTGTTCGCGCTGTTTGCGCTGAAGGCGGAAGTCGCGCGAATTCCGACACTCGTCAGCGAACCGGGCCTGGGCGAAATCCGGCTGCAATGGTGGCGCGAGGCGCTTGAGCGGATCGCCGATGGTGGAACAAGCGAGACGCCGCATCTGGCGGCCTTAGGCGAAGCGGTAGCGCGCTATCGCCTGCCGGTTGCACCCTTGACCGCGCTGATCGATGCGCATCGCGGCGACCTTTATGCCGATCCGCCGGCTACTGTAGGCGACCTGGAGGGCTTTTTCGGCGAAACGGAATCGGCGCTGTTCCAGCTAGCCTGTCTGGTCCTGGGGGAGAAAGATGGCCAGAGCCGTGAGGCAACCGCCAAAAACACCGCCGAAGCGGCTGGCCATGCCGGTATCGCTTATGGGCTGGCGCTCAGGCTCGCTGCGCTGGCGCGCGACCTCGCCCGAGGCCGCTGCATCGTGCCGGTGGAGATGCTCGCCGCGCACGGCCTGACCGCAGAGGCGATGTTCTCCGCGCCGGTGCCGGAAGCAGTGGCGAATGTCGTCTCCGAGTTGGCGGACAAAGCGGAGAACCATCTGGAAACGTGCGCCCGATGATGTCTCGCATCCGCGCTGCCGGCCCGTCCATCCTGGCGACGCCGGTGGCCGTTTCCGACCTCAAATTGCTGGCACGGATGTTCGTTGCCGCGATCAGGCCGCCGCGCGCCGGCCGGTCCCGCTGATCCAGTCGCCGAAATCGTGCAAGGCGCGGGAGGCCATCTGGCGTTTTTTCGCCCAGGTCTTTTCCTTGCCTTTCAGCCGTTTGCCGTCGATGTGGGTCGGCACGGACTCGACCGGCGGAAACAGGCCGAAATTGACGTTCATCGGCTGAAACGTGCCGCGCTTCCCGGCGTCATCGCCCAGATGTCCGCCGGTGATATGGGCCAGGAGCGCGCCATGGGCGGTGGTCTGCGGCGGTGGCGCCAGCGCGGCGCCAGCCATGTCGGCGGCGGTGAAGCAGGCCGTCAGAAGACCGATTGCCGCTGATTCCACATAGCCTTCGCAACCGGTCATCTGGCCGGCGAACCGGAGATGCGGCGCCGCCTTGAGCCGCAAAGTCGCGTCGAGCAGCTTCGGCGAGTTGATGAAGGTGTTGCGGTGGATGCCGCCGAGGCGGGCGAATTCGGCCTCCTGCAGGCCGGGGATCATGCGCAGAACGCGGATCTGCTCGCCGTATTTCATCTTGGTCTGGAAACCGACGAGATTGTAGAGCGTGCCCAGCGCATTGTCCTGGCGCAGCTGGACGATGGCATGGGACTTGGTCTCCGGATCGCGCGGATTGGTCAGCCCAACCGGCTTCATCGGCCCGTGGCGCAGGGTCTCGCGGCCGCGCGCCGCCATGACCTCGATCGGCAGGCAGCCCTCAAAATACGGCGTGTCCTTCTCCCAATCGCGAAAATCCATGGTTTCGGCGGCCAGCAAAGCGTCGATAAAAGCGTCATACTGATCCCGGTCCATCGGGCAGTTGATGTAATCGGCGCCCGAACCGCCGGGTCCGACCTTGTCGTAGCGCGACTGCAGCCAGGCGATGTCCATGTCGATCGTCTCGCGATGGACGATCGGCGCGATCGCGTCGAAAAAGGCGAGTTCGCTCTCGCCGGTCGTTTGCGCGATCGAGGCGGCGAGACCCGACCCGGTCAGCGGGCCGGTCGCGATGATCGACAGTCCCCAGTCGGCGGGCGGCAGCGAATCGATTTCCCCGATCTCGACCGTGACATTGGGATGGGCATTCAGCTTGTCCGTGACGGCGGCGGAAAATCCGTCGCGGTCGACGGCGAGCGCACCGCCGGCCGGAACCTGATGGGCGTCGGCCATGGCCATAATCAGCGACCCGGCCTGGCGCATCTCGGCATGCAGCACGCCAACGGCATTGTTCTCAGCGTCGTCGGAGCGGAAGGAGTTGGAACAGACGAGTTCGGCGAAATCGCCGGTCTTGTGCACCGGCGTCACTGTTTGCGGCCGCATTTCGTGCAAGCATACCGGCACGCCGCGTTGCGCCAGTTGCCAGGCGGCTTCAGAACCGGCCAGTCCACCGCCGACAACATGGACGGGTGATTGTGATGTGTCTGATGTCATGACCGGCATATGGCGCATCACGGCCCGTCAAGACAAGTCATGCCGCTCTTTGCCCGCCAACCGGATTTGGCTATGGTCCGGCCATGCGGGCGGTCCGACTCATCACGTTGCTTGTTGCTGCGGCAGGACTGAGCGCATGCGCCGCACAATCGCTGTCCAGCCATGGCGACTGGTACGAGGCGCGCTCGGCATCGCCGCCGGCCGGCAACCGGGTCTATGTCTGTCACGGCTTCGGATGCCTTTATACGACACCGGTGTCGTTCACCGACGGCGAACTAACAACGATCACCGCGCCGCTTCAGGCCGAGTTCACCGGTCCGGGGCAGGAACGGGCCGCCCTGGCGCGGTCGGTGCAGGCTTTTGAGGAGATTGTCGGGCGTCGCATCGGCACCGGTTCGGATCGCGGCGGATTTGAGATCGGCGGTGGCGACAAGAGCCAGATGGATTGCCTCGATGAGGCAACCAACACGACCAGTCTTTTTTTGCTTTTGCAGTCACGCGGCGCGCTCAAACATCACACGGTCATGCATCCGGTCGCCCGCGGCTTCTTCCTCGACGGGCGTTATCCGCACGCCACGGCGGTGCTCGGCGAAACGTCGGGCGGTGAGAAATGGGCCATCGATTCCTGGCCCGACGATAACGGCAAGCCGCCCGTGGTGCAGCGGCTCGACAAGTGGCTCGCCTCGCGCCGGACCACCACCTGAGCGGGGCAGTAGTTCCAAACAAAGAAAAAGGCGCAAGGCCGACTGGCCGTTGCGCCTTTATCAGACCGTCCACCTGTCGCCCGACAGGCGAACACCCGCAACCAGTCAGAGGACGGACTGGCGGGCAATCCGGTCAATATCACCCCGGCTGATGCCGAGATCGTCCAGTTCACGGCTCGAGAGTTTCTCAAGCGCATGGACGGTTGTCCGGTAACGCCGCCAGTTGCGATAGCGGCCAAAAAGCGAATTTCCCTTAGCAGCCATGATCATCACTCCTTGTCGCGAATTGTCTGCTTCAATCGCCATATAGTCGGGAAATCGACGATTGTGCAGTGCAATAATTGCATGGCTGATTTGCCGGAAATGCGGGGCCAGTTAACGGTTTCTGACCATCGAAGATCGGTTCGCACTGGAGTCGTGAAAGGACGGTGGCAGCCATAGCGATTTCTTCGTGTTTGTGCTTGGCTGCTGCTTCCCTTATCGGCGCCCGCACCTATTTCAGATATCGTGCAAAAGCAGATACCAATGACTGATGCCGGTTCCGGATTGCCGACAGGTGAGCCGGTCATTTCCATTCGTGGCGTGTCGAAAACCTATGGGGACGGTTTCACGGCGCTTTCCGACGTCGACCTCGACATCGAGCAAGGCGAGATTTTCGCCCTGCTCGGACCGAACGGTGCGGGAAAGACGACGCTTATCAATATCGTTTGCGGTATCGTTGGAGCGAGTGCCGGCCGCGTTTTGGTGGGCGGGAATGACAACGTCGCCAAATACCGCCAAGCCCGGGAACTGATCGGCCTGGTACCCCAGGAACTGCACACCGACGCATTCGAGACGGTCTGGAACACCGTCTCGTTCACGCGCGGCCTGTTCGGCAAAAAAACCAACCCCGCCCATATCGAGCAGGTGCTCAAGGCGCTGTCGCTCTGGGACAAGAAAGACGGTGAGATCATGACGCTTTCGGGCGGCATGAAGCGCCGGGTGATGATCGCCAAGGCGCTCAGTCACGAACCGCGCATCCTTTTCCTCGACGAGCCGACCGCCGGGGTCGATGTGGAATTGCGCAAGGACATGTGGAACCTTGTGCGCGAATTGCGCGGCACCGGCGTGACCGTGATCCTGACCACACACTACATCGAAGAGGCGGAAGCCATCGCCGACCGCGTCGGCATCATCAACAAGGGCAGGCTGATCCTCGTCGACGAAAAGGCCGCCCTGATGGCCAAGCTCGGGCGCAAAGATCTGATGCTACAACTGGAAAAGCCGCTGACGGCCATTCCTGAGAGCCTTGCTGCCTACGGGCTGGAATTGCGCAATGGCGGCCGGGAGCTTGTCTATACGTTCGACGTGGTGAGCAAGCGCACCGGCGTGACGCGGCTGCTCAACGACGTGAAAAAGGCCGGTCTGACGGTTTGCGATATCGAGACAAAGCAAAGCTCGCTGGAGGACATTTTCGTCGGTCTGGTCAAGGAGACGGCATGAACTGGCGCGGCGTCTACGCGATCTATCGCTTCGAAATGGCGCGGACCGGGCGAACGCTCCTGCAAAGCATCGTCTCGCCGGTGATTTCTACGACGCTCTATTTCGTCGTCTTCGGGTCCGCCATCGGCTCGCGCATCACCGATGTCGGCGGGGTCAGCTATGGAGCGTTCATCGTGCCCGGCCTGATCATGCTGTCGCTGCTGACGCAGAGCCTCTCCAACGCCGCGTTCGGGATTTATTTTCCGAGATTCATCGGGACAATTTATGAAATCCTGTCGGCGCCTGTCTCGGCCTTCGAAATCACGCTCGGCTATGTCGGCGCGGCGGCGACGAAGTCGCTCATGCTCGGCGTGATCATCCTTGCCACCGCGAGTTTCTTCGTACCGCTGGAGATCGCCCATCCGCTGGCCATGCTGTTTTTCATGGTGCTGACATGTTTCGGCTTCTCGCTGTTCGGTTTCATCATCGGCATCTGGGCCGACAATTTTGAAAAGCTGCAGCTCATTCCGCTGCTGGTCATCACGCCGCTGGTGTTTCTGGGCGGCAGCTTTTATTCCATCGACATGCTGCCGGATGTCTGGCGCACGGTCAGCCTGTTCAACCCGGTGCTCTATCTGGTCAGCGGCTTTCGCTGGAGCTTTTACGAAATCGCCGATGTCAGCCCGCTGGTCAGCCTGACGGCGATCACGTTTTTCCTGGGCGCCTGCCTGATGATCGTCTGGCTGATCTTCAAGACGGGGTATCGGATCAGGGCGTGAGGCGTGAGGTTTCTATGCTCCTATCGGATCATGTTGTCGTACGCGGCATGTGAACCGATCCAAAACCATATCAGGCCATCCTCAGCCTCGACGGCAAGGGCGCGATAGTGAAGCCCGATGCGGACTGACCAGAGGTCGCCAATCGTCTTCAGACGCAGGGACGGATGGTTCGGATTGTCTTTAAGGAGCGCGAAGTTGCTGTCGGCCAGCCTTTGTACGTTGCGCGGCAGCTTGGCGTAGGCCTGCCAGAAAGCGGGGTTGGCAAAATGCCTCAAATCTCGTGTGCGCGGCCAGCGCGAAAGTCGGCGAGTGCCTGCTCGGCCAATTTGTCCAGCTTTCCGGCCTTGGCGTCGCCCTCGATTTTCTCGTCGAAGTAGTCGGCGTCGAATGCCTCATACCAAGCGCGGAATCGAGCGAGCTCATCGGGGCTCAACTCCGAGACGGCCTTTTCGATATCTTCAATCCTGCCCATGACGACGACCATAGCACATGTTCTGGGCGTGGCGAACCTACTCCGCCGCTTCGATCCGCTCCGCCTTCCGCCGCGTCTTGCTCATCACCGGCTTCAGAAACGCCCCCGTATAGCTGCGCTTCTCCGCGACGATGTCCTCGGGCGTGCCGGCCGCGACGATCTCGCCGCCGCCGTCGCCGCCTTCCGGGCCGAGGTCGATGATCCAGTCGGCGGTCTTGATGACCTCCAGATTGTGCTCGATCACGACGACCGTATTGCCCTGGTCGACAAGCTCGTGCAGCACCTCCAGCAATTTGCCGACATCGTGGAAGTGCAGGCCGGTGGTCGGTTCGTCGAGGATATAGAGCGTCCGCCCGGTGGCGCGCTTGGACAGTTCCTTGGCGAGCTTGACGCGCTGCGCCTCGCCGCCCGAGAGCGTCGTCGCCTGCTGGCCGACCTTGATGTAGTCAAGACCGACCCGTGACAGGGTTTTCAGCTTGTCGCGCACAGCCGGAACGGCGGAGAAGAATTCAGCGCCTTCCTCGACCGTCATGTCGAGGATATCGGCGATCGATTTGCCCTTGAACCGGACCTCCAGCGTCTCGCGATTGTAGCGCTGGCCGTG
>CALZIL010000196.1 GCA_945787495.1 uncultured Afifella sp.
ACTTTGACTGTGGCTAGCTTTGAGTGGCGCAGCAGGGTCATCCCCTTCAAGCCGCTCAAAGTGACGTCCACAGGCAAAATCGGCCTCGTCGCGAAGAGATTTGACAGGATCGGCCCATCTTCAGGGGTGTTCGTCGTCGAATATGCCAGCATGTCCTTCCTCCTCACACCCCTGAACCTGAACCAATCCTGTCAAACCAGCGCCACAACCCTGATACTCAACAGGCCCTAGCCTTTTTTCGCCCGCAAATCGGCCCAGGCCTTCAGGCGCTGGCCAATCTCGTCCTCAAATCCCTGATCGGTCGGCTGGTAGAAGTCGCGGTTCTCCAGGTCGTCGGGAAAATAGTCCTGTCCGGAGAACCTGTCCGGCTGATCGTGATCATAGGCATAGCCGGCGCCATAACCCTCGTCTTTCATCAGCGTCGTCGGTGCATTGAGGATATGTTTTGGCGGAGGCAGCGAGCCGCCTTCTTTGGCGCCTTTCATCGCTGCCTTGTAGGCCGTGTAAAGGGCGTTCGATTTCGGCGCCGTCGCCAGATAGACCGCGCTCTGCGCCAGCGCCAGTTCGCCTTCCGGTGTGCCGAGCATGTGATAAGCGTCGCGGGCGGCATTGGCGATGACAAGCGCCTGCGGATCGGCCAGCCCGATATCTTCGGAGGCCATGCGGATCAGCCGGCGCGCCAGATACATCGGATCCTCGCCGGCATCGATCATCCGGCACAGATAATACAGCGCCGCCTGCGGATCGGAACCGCGAATGGATTTATGCAGCGCCGAGATCAGGTTGTAATGACCGTCCTGGCTCTTGTCGTAGATCGGCGCCCGGCGTTGCAGCACCCCCTGCAGCTGTTCGGCATCGAAGGTTTCGCCGTTTTTTGCCGACCGCCAGATTTCCTCACAAAGCGAAAGCGCCGAGCGGCCATCGCCATCGGCCATGCGCACAAGCACGGCGCGCGCCTCTTCATCCAGCGGCAGCGCCCGGTCAACATCTTTTTCCGCGCGCGCTAGCAATTGCCCGATCGCATCGCCATCGAGCGGCTTGAAGACCAGCACCGTCGCTCGCGACAACAGCGCGGCATTGAGTTCAAAGGACGGATTTTCGGTCGTCGCGCCGACCAGGGTCACGGTTCCGTCCTCCATCACCGGCAGGAACGAATCCTGCTGGGCACGGTTGAAGCGGTGAATTTCATCGACAAAGAGCAGCGTCCCCTGCCCGATTTCGCGCCGCGCACCCGCCGCTTCGAAGACTTTTTTCAGATCGGCGACACCGGAAAAGACCGCCGAAATCTGTTCAAAATGCAGGTCGGTCACATCGGCCAGAAGCCGTGCGACCGTGGTTTTGCCGGTTCCCGGTGGGCCCCAGAAGACCATCGAGCCGACACGGCCGGAGGAGAGCATCCGCGTCAGCGTGCCCTCCTCGCCGACAAGGTGCGGCTGGCCGACGACCTCAGCAAGCCCCGCCGGCCTCAGACGATCGGCCAGCGGGCGCGGTGCCGTTTCGTTCAGCCCGGCAGCCTCGAACAGATTGGCCGTCTTCATCCGCCAATCATGTAGTTGGATATCCGGCCCTTGCGATCGATCGTCAGCCGCCAGAACCGGTCGCGCCGTGCCGTGGCCTCTGCAAGCTGCTGCGACGTGCGCACGGCATCGCCCTGGATGCGCACGATGATATCGCCTTGCCGCAGACCCAACCGCGCCGCCGGCGAGCCCCTGTCGACATCGATTACGGCAACGCCGACCTTGCCGGCGGGAAGACCAAGCCGGACCGCCAGGCGTCGCGAAAGATCGGCGACCCTGGCGCCGGCCAGCGGCGAGCGCCCGGTAATCAGCTGCAGATCGGGCTGGGTGGTCTCAGGCTCTCGCTCCAGCCGCACCCGCATGCGCAGTTCCTCGCCGCGCCTGAGCACCCGCAGCCGCACCCGGCGGCCGATCTCGTAAAGTGCCAGCCGGTATTCCAGCGCCGCCGGGCTTTGCACGTCGCGCCTGCCGACGCCAATGACAAGGTCTCCGACACGCAAGTCGGCACGCGCCGCCGGCGAGCGTGGCTCAACCCGTGTCACAAGCGCGCCGCGCGGCCGCCTCAGGCCCATGGAACGGGCAATATCGGAGGTCACACGCTGGAAGGTCGCGCCGATCCACGGGCGCTCCACTTCGCTCGACCCGGCCAGCGCCTGGGCCACGACAGACCGCACCATATTGGAGGGGATCGCAAAACCGAGACCGATCGAGCCGCCGGAGCGCGAGAAAATCGCCGAATTGATGCCGACGACCTCGCCGCGGAGATCGACGAGCGCGCCGCCGGAATTTCCCGGATTGATCGCCGCATCGGTCTGAATGAAAAACGACAGATCGCTGACGCCGATATCTGTGCGCGCAACGGCGGAGACGATGCCGCTGGTGACCGTCTGGCCGACGCCGAACGGATTGCCGATCGCCAGCACCAGATCGCCGACTTCCAGTTCGTCGGAATCGGCGAATTCCAGAATCGGGAAGTCCTCATCGCCGTCGGAGATTTTCAGAACCGCAAGATCGGTCTTTTCGTCACGCAACAGGATCTCGGCGCGGTATTCGCGGCCATCGGCGGTCACGACCCGCACTTTCGTTGCGTTACGGATGACATGGTGGTTGGTGACGATCAAGCCGTCCTCAGCGACGATCACGCCCGAACCGAGCGAGGAACGCGCCCGTTCACGCGGCATGCCGAAGGGTTGTCCGAAAAATCGTTCAAAGAACGGATCGCCGGCGAACGGCGATTGGGTTTCGCGCCGCATCTGCGTCGCATAGACGTTGACCACGGCCGGCGCGGAACGCCTGACGATGGGCGCGAAAGACAACCGGATTTCGTCGCGGTTTTCCGGAGCCCGCTGGGCCAGGGCGACGCTCGCCGGGGCAAGCGCCAGCCCAAGGGCAACGATGAGGGTCCGGGCAGCCATGGTCCGGACAAATACGGATCGGAACGACATCTTGTTCACAAAGCCTCCCTTTTCCTTATCGGGCTATTCTAGGCCGGTCGGGCCGCCGATTGAAGGCAAACAAACGGCAGCCAGCAAAAAGGCGGCCGAGGCCGCCTTGATGAATTGCAGTCGCCCTCGAAACCCCGAAGCCGCTCAGGCCGCGACTTCGTCCTCGACGAAAAGCTCCGCATCGCGCCGCTCGCGGTCCTCGGCACCCTTGGCGCTCTCATCGCGGTCGACGAATTCAATGACTGCAATCGGCGCATTATCGCCGTAGCGAAACCCGGCCTTCAAAACCCGCGTATAGCCGCCATGACGGTCCTCGTAGCGCGGCCCGATGGCCTCAAACAGCTTCCTGACCATCGCCTCGTCGCGCACCCGCGAAATGGCGATACGGCGCGCATGCAAGTCACCACGCTTGGCCAGCGTCACCAGCTTTTCCACGAACGGCTTGAGTTCCTTCGCCTTGGGCAGCGTCGTCTTTATCTGTTCGTGATTGATCAGCGCTGCCGCCATATTGGCGAACATCGCCTTGCGATGGCTGGCTGTCCGGTTCAGTTTCCGGCCCGATTTACGATGGCGCATGGCCCCGTCTCCTCAAAAACGCGCCGGCGGCTCGCGCCACCGGCAGAATTCCTCAGTACTGGTCCTCGAACCTTTTGGCGAGATCGTCGATATTGTCCGGCGGCCAGTTCTGCACTTCCATGCCCAGATGCAGGCCCATGGCCGCCAGGACTTCCTTGATCTCGTTGAGCGACTTGCGGCCGAAATTCGGCGTCCGCAGCATCTCCGCCTCGGTCTTCTGGATCAGATCGCCGATATAGACGATATTGTCGTTCTTCAGGCAGTTGGCCGAACGGACCGACAGTTCCAGTTCGTCGACCTTCTTGAGCAGCGCCGGATTGAATGCCAGTTCCGGCGGCGCCTCTTCCACGACCTCTTTTTTCGGCTCTTCGAAATTGACGAATATCGACAGCTGGTCCTGCAGGATGCGGGCCGCATAGGCGATCGCGTCGTCGGGCGTCAGCGACCCGTCGGTTTCAAGCGAAAGCGTCAGCTTGTCATAGTCCAGAACCTGGCCTTCGCGGGTGTTTTCCACCCGGTAGGAGACCTTCTTGACCGGCGAATAGAGACTGTCGACCGGCACCAGGCCGATCGGCGCATCTTCCGGCCGGTTGCGGTCGGCGGCGACATAGCCCTTGCCGGTATCGACGGTCAGTTCCATGCGGATGTCGGCGCCGTCATCCAGCGTGCAAATCACCAACTCAGGATTGAGGATCTCGACATCGCCAACGGTCTGGATGTCGGCGGCGGTGACGACCCCCGGGCCGGATTTGCGCAACATCATGCGCTTGGGGCCCTCGCCTTCCATCTTGATCGCCGTTTCCTTGATGTTGAGGACGATATCGGTAACGTCCTCGCGCACGCCGGCAATCGAGGAAAACTCATGCAGGACGCCATCGATCTGGACGCTTGTCACGGCTGCACCCTGCAGCGATGACAGCAAAACCCGGCGAAGTGCATTGCCAAGTGTCAGGCCGAAACCGCGCTCTAACGGCTCGGCGACGACCGTAGCCATCCGGCGCGCATCCGGACCGTGTTTAACTGCCAACTTGTTCGGCTTGATCAGATCCTGCCAATTCCTCTGAATCACGACCTTTACCTCATGGATTGTGTCACGCCGTTTTGGCGGTGCCCGCGCTCATTGCGGGCTGGAAAGGCGCGAACAAAGCCGCGCCCGGATTTGCTAATTTAGACCCGGCGCCTTTTTGGCGGCCGGCAACCATTATGCGGGATCGACGTAACATCACGGATCATGGTGATGGTGAAACCGGCGGCTTGCAGCGCGCGAAGCGCTGACTCGCGCCCGGAACCGGGTCCGGAAACTTCCACCTCAAGTGTCCGCATGCCGTGCTCTTGAGCCTGCTTGGCAACCGTTTCGCCTGCCATCTGCGCCGCAAATGGTGTCGATTTGCGCGATCCCTTGAAACCCATGGCGCCGGCTGACGACCAGGCGATCGTATTGCCCTGTACATCAGTGATGGTGATCATCGTATTGTTGAACGTCGAATTCACATGGGCAATGCCCGATGAGATGTTCTTGCGCTCGCGCCGGCGGATTCTGGTGCTGTCTTTGGCCATTGTTACTGTATCCTGATCCGCATTATTTTTTCCTGCCGGCGATCGGCCGCGCCGGTCCCTTGCGGGTCCGAGCATTGGTGTGAGTCCGCTGGCCACGAACCGGCAGACCGCGACGATGGCGCAGGCCGCGATAGCAGCCCAAATCCATAAGTCGCTTGATGTTCATTGCATTTTCTCGGCGCAGATCGCCCTCGACCATGAAATCGCGGTCGATCACCTCGCGAATCTGCATGACCTCCGAATCGGAAAGCTCATTGACCCGGCGTTCCGTGGCGACATTCGCCGCTTCGATGATCGCGCGCGCCTTCGTGGCGCCGATGCCATGGATATACTGCAGCGCGATAACTACGCGCTTGTTGGTCGGAATGTTGACGCCAGCGATACGTGCCACTTCCGTGCTCCTTTGCCGCGCCCGCTCCGGGCGTCTTCCACTCTGCTGCCCGGCCGGCAACGCAAAAAACCGGTGCCAAGCCCAACCGGGCTCCGGCTCCGCTCCAGATTCTTCAGGATTGAAGCCGGTCAATAAGCCTTCGACGGTCGCCCGTCAACCACCGTGACACAAGGCCGTTCCAGGCCATCGATTCATAAATGACCTAG
>CALZIL010000197.1 GCA_945787495.1 uncultured Afifella sp.
ACCAGTGCCGCTTGCAACCGGCAGCATCTCTGCACCTTGGTATTAGTCGTCGCCGAGTGCGGCCCAGGTCCGGGGGCCAACAATGCCGTCCGGAACCAGGCCGTTGTCCCGCTGGAACTGCCGCACAGCGGCTTCGGTCCTGGCGCCGAATATGCCGTCCACTGTGACACCGACCCTGCGCTGGATCTCCTCGACCAGGACACCGCTGGCGCCGCGCCGCAATGTCGGCCGGTCCTGGCCAAGCGCGGCCCAGGTCCGGGGGCCAACAATGCCGTCGGGAACCAGACCGTTGTCGCGCTGGAACTGCCGCACAGCGGCTTCGGTCCTGGCGCCGAATATGCCGTCCACTGTGACACCGACCCTCTGCTGGATCTCCTCGACCAGGACACCCCTGGCGCCGCGCTGCAGTGTCGGCCGGTCCTGGGGACCTTCCGTGACACTGATATCATCAAGATCGTTGAGGTCGCCCTTAAACCGATCGCGGTCAACATCGTCGGAAATGCCACTAACGGAGCCGGTGAATGAGTACTGCCAAATGACATAATCGGCCCAATGCTTCGGCAATCGGGGAGAATCAACGGAAGAGAGATCGACGACCCAAAGCGGATAGGACGAGAAGTCGGGATTGCCGATTCTCTTCCAGAATGACCGAAGCGTGTAAATTATCGGCTTCTTGCCAATCTTGATTTCAATCCGGTCAAGACAGGCTTGCAGCTCATCGCGGTATTTGGATTTGCTGCTTTCGTCGAAATCCTCGCAGTCCAACGCCGGTAACAAATCCCCTTTCTGCCCAAAATTGACCTTGTCGAGCTGCGACAGCAGGTTGTCGGCCTGTTGCCTGCCGTCTTTGCCAGGCCGGAAGAAATGATAAGCGCCGCATCGAATTGCGTTGTCGCGGCAACCTTTCGTGTTCGTTTCAAACTTTCTATCTTTGAATGTCAGCGCCTCGGAGGCCTTTATGAGTGCGAACCTGATGCCATCATCGGCCACCTTGTCCCATTTGATGTTACCCTGATGATGGGATACGTCGATGCCCTGTGTGAATACGCCTTCCATCCTGAAAAGCTCCCTCTTGGTTATCTGGGACAAAAAGTTGTGCGCTTGCCAATAAAGACATCGATTTCCGCAATCACTATTTTTTGCTGCTTGGCAATACTATTTTCATTCAATAATGGCAAAGCTGCGGCTGAAAATGAGCTTGATTATGCCAAGAATTTATTTGATCATGAAATAAAGCAAGAAGAAATGTATTTGCGTAAATATTGTTTCAATCCAGATTATGATTATCAAATGTACAAAGGATTACCGATCTCAGAATGCATGTATAGAAATATGAAACTGGATGGTCGTGTTTTTCTCTTAAATATACCAAACGAAAAAATGGCCGAATGGACAACAAGCGCTTGCAAGAGATATTCTAAAAACCGTATTCGGAGTTGTATTGCACAAGTCGTAAAACATATAAAAATGCAATCAGGCGGACAATTTCCTGTTTCCGGTGTGGTCATCAAATCTGCATTTGTCGTTGGAGGGCCCAAAAATACCGGGATGTATTTCGTATTCCGTGATGGAGTGACCGTGACAACGAACCTTGGAAAAAATCGAACGACACGGCAGCTTACTGACAGGGAAATTGAAGCCCTTACGACCGCCAAAGTCGTGGATGTCGAGAAATATGCACACGTAGTGGGTGCAACTCGCGAGGACTATTATGCGGTAGGTGGAACCGTGGATGTTGGTTCCAGTGCTCCTGGAGCGCGCAAGCATAATTGGCTTGAAGTGGTCCGGAAGGCCTATGTGGATGCCTGGGACTCCGACACCAATATCATTTTTGACGCTTGGATTTCAAAGGCGGCTCGGGAAAAACTGTTTTAGACGCAGGAAGCTTTGAGTTCCGATTTTCAAACTGAGACATGCGCGCCGCAGCGCAGGCTGTCTGCCGTCAGCGCCCCTTGCCATCTTCCCCGGCCGGCTATTGCGGCTGCAGCAGCCGCTCCAGATAGTCCAGTTCGAAGCGCGGGCGGAAGCGTTCGCCGAGCCGCTCTCTGATGGCGTTGAGGATGCGGCGCGCCCGTTCCACGTCGATCTCGTCGGGAACCTGCACATTGTTGCCCAGATCGGGACCCTGCGTGCGCTCCGGCCGGCCGAGCGGATCGCGCTGATTGCGGTTCGGACCGCGTCCCGCCGTTTGCTGCTGGCCCTGCTGGCCGAACATTTGTTGCATCATGCCTTCAAGGCCTTCGCGCATCGCCTCCATGGCCTCGCCCTGCTGGCCGTAGGCACCACGGGTTTCGCCCTGACCCAGCGAGCGCGTCGCATTGCCCATGGCGCGGCCGGCGCGGCCGAGCGCCCGCATGCCTTCGCCTTGTCCCATCTGCTGGCCCTGACCCGGCTGCTGACCGGGCTGCTGGCCCTGTTGCTGACCGCCCTGCTGACCTTGCCGCAATTGTTCCAAAAGCTCTTGCAGGCCGCCGTGAAGGTCCGACTGGCCCTGTTGCAGCTGACGCAGGATTTCCGCCAGTTCGGAGGGTGACAGCGGGCCCTGTTGGCCTTGTTGCTGGCCGCGCTGCTGGGGGCGCTGACCCTGATCGGCGCGAAACGTGTCGTCCATCAATTGCTGCTGCTCGCGCATCAGCCGGCCGAGTTCTTCCAGCTGTTCCATCATCTGGCCGGCGTCGCCGTTCTGCATCTGCATGCCGCGCTGCGCCATCTGCAGATTGTCGAGCAGCGATTGCAACTCGCTGAGCAATTGCTGGGCGGCGTCGCGGTCGCCGAGCTTTGCCAGATCCTCGATGCGGTCCAGCATCCGGTCGAGATCGCGCTGGCTCAGCATGCGGCCATCCATGTTCGGCATCATCTGCGGCAAATCGTTGCCCTGGCGGGCCATCTGTTCTGTGAGGCCTTGCAGGAACTCCTGCATGGCCTGGCGCAATTCCTGTGTCAGCCGGGCGATCTCTTCTTCCGAGGCGCCGTTATCGAGCGCTTCCTGCAGCGCTTCGCGGGCAGCGTTCAGCCGTTCCTCGGCGTCGGATAGGGCGCCGTCCTCGATCTGCCGCGCCATGGTCCACAGATAATCGAGCATGTCGCGCAATTCATCATCCGTGCTTGCCTTGATGAGCCGTTGATAGCCGATGCGAAGGCCGAGATAGATGCTGGAGTCCTTCAAAAACTGCTCCGGCGCGATGGTCAAAGCATCAAGCGCCTGGGCGACATGATCGCGCCGGTTGGCGTCAAGCGCCAGCAATTGCCGCTGTTCGACAAGGGCGCGGGCAATCGGGTTGAAAAAACGGCGAGCCGGCAGGGTCATGGCGCCGTCATCGCCGGGACGGCCCTCCTGTTCGGCCGCGTCGGTGACGAGGGTGTCGGCGGTGACCTCGATGCCGGCAAAGGGATGATCGTCGAGCCGTACGAAGGCGCGCGCCGTGTCCTGCGTCACGCCACGGCCGGGCCGCGACAGCCGCAATTTGACGCTCGGCGTTTCGACCAGCGGCCGGGCTTCGGCGGCCGGCGGGGTCTTCGGCGAAAAGGTCACCGATCCGCCGGTCACGCCATAATCGTCGGCAACGTCGAATTCCATGGTGAAGGAACCGGCCCGGTTGACGGTGACCTCGCCGCGGGCGACGGTCGGCGGGCGGTCCTCAATGACATCAACGCCATACTGCGTTTCGGTCCCGCCATGCCGGACGGTGATCGTCGCCGCCGATGTCAGCGCCGTTCGGTAGGTGCGGATCGTCTCGCCGCCGGGTGGATTGGCAGACGGGCCGGAAGCCAGCGTTGCAGCCGTCGGCTCGGCCGGCTCGATCGTCTGGCTGCCCGATGCCGTTTCAACGATGATTTCGGCCGGACCCTCAGACACGACGCGGACCGTCAGGGCGCTGTCTTCCGGAACGCTGACCCGTGTTGCTTCGCCGATCGCCGAGTGGCGCGACAAGAACACCGGTGCCTGGCGCGTATAGGCCGGCGGGTCGATCCAGGCATCGATGCGGGCGCCGGCGGCGGCGGCGATGCGTGTCGGGACGGCGGTAAAAGCTTCGCCGAGCCGCACGAAATGCTCGCCGCTTGCCACGAAAGCGGCGAGCGCCAGCAAAACGGGGACGGCGAAACGCAGGCCGTTGCTGTCGCTTCGGATCAGATCGGGTTTCGCAATGCCGGCGCGAAGGCCGGACATCTGCGCCAGAAGCCGTTTGCGATGCGCCGTCCACAGCGCCACGGCGCCGGCATCCTCGGCAACCGGCGATAGTGTATCACGCAGGCCGCTGGCCGGCCGATGCTGCAGCGCCGAAACCTGCTCGACCCGCCGCACCGCGTCGTCCTCGGCGGGAAGCGCAAGGCGCGCCAAACGGATGAGCGCGGCAACGAGGGCGACGGCAAAAAGCACCAGCAGACCGATGCGGACCGGATCGGACACGAATCGCCAAAGGCCGAGCCAGGAGACGGCAACGAACAGCCCGGCGAGCGTCAGAACCGGCGCCAAACGTGGCCAGGCGCGCTCCCAGGCAAGCGCCAGCCGCGCCCGGAATATCGCCCAATCCAGCCGTTTCAGGCGCTTTTCAGGCGTCGTCTCCCGGCCGATTTTCCGGTCAGGGGCGAGGATTGCTTCGTTAGCTTGCTGTGTTGCAGCCATCGATGTCCTGTTCAAAAGGCCGTTGCGCTGAAAACAAAGGTAGCACAGCCGACAAGATTGGCCAGACGATGGCCTTTCACTTCTGCTTGTCCGGATTGGCGGCGTGGTGCCGTCGGCAACGTCACGCAAGCCAATCGGGCAGGCGGTCGAGCCCGATCAGATCTTCATATGTCGGACGCGGCCGCACGACGGCAAATTGATCGCCATTGACCAGCACTTCCGGCGCGAGAAGCCGGGAATTGTAGGTGCCGGACTGGACGGCGCCGTAAGCGCCGGCGGAATAGATAGCGAGAAGCTCGCCCGCCTTCGGCTCGGCGAGCGAGATGTCGCGGGCCAGATAATCGCCGGTTTCGCAGACCGGCCCGACGACGTCGCAGGCGATCGTGGTCCGGCCGGCGGCTTCCGTGACCGGTCCGATGTGGTGATAGCCGTCATAAAGGGTCGGCCGGACAAGGTCGTTCATCGCCGCATCGACGATGACGAAGGCGCGGTCCTCGCCTTGCTTCACATAAATCACCTGCGTCACCAGAATGCCGGCATTGCCGGTGATCAGTCGTCCCGGTTCGAAAATCACCTGGCAACCGATGGCGTTCATGTGTTTGTGCACGATGGCGGCATAGGCATCGGGCAGCGGCGGGGCGTCGATGTCGTTGCGATAGGGAATGCCGAGACCGCCGCCAAGATCGACATGGTCGATCTCATGTCCGTCGGCGCGCAAGGCGCCGAGCAACTCGCCAAGCAACGCGAAGGCGTCGTCGAAGGGCTGCAAGTCGGTGATCTGGCTGCCGATATGCATGTCGATCCCGGCAATGCGGATACCGGCAAGGCCGGCGGCCTGCCGGTAGACCTGCCGGGCCCGCGAGAAGGGAACGCCGAACTTGTTCTCCTTGCGGCCGGTGGCGATCTTTTCATGAGTGCGGGCATCGACATCCGGATTGACACGCAGGCTGACCGGCGCGGTGACGCCGCGCGCGACGGCAAGGCGCGATAAGGTTTCCAGTTCCGGTTCCGATTCCACGTTGAAGCAGCGAATGCCGAGCGACAGCCCATAATCGAGTTC
>CALZIL010000198.1 GCA_945787495.1 uncultured Afifella sp.
GCGATCACCGGGTCCCAATAATAGCGCGGCTGCTCCATGCCCGCCATTTGCGTGATACCCTGGCCGACCGGCGATCCATTGTAATTCTCACCGTAGCTGATGACCGGCCAGCCGTAATTTTTCCCGGCCTCTGGCTTGTTCAGCTCGTCGCCGCCCTTGGGACCATGTTCGATGGTCCACAGCTCGTCCGTTTCAGGATGAATGTCAGCGCCCTGAATGTTGCGATGGCCGTAGGACCATATTGTGTCGATGGACCCTTGCTTGCCGACGAATGGATTGTCATCAGGCACGCTTCCATCAAGATTGATACGGATCACCTTGCCATAGGTCGTGCCAAGTTCCTGGGCTAAAATTCGCTCTTTTCCGGTTGAATGCTCCCCTGTCGTGACAAATGCGAGCCCTTGTTTGTTGAAGATGATGCGCGAACCGTAGTGCATCGGTGAGGGCGAGGGCGGTTCCTGAACAAAAATATCCTCAACCTCTGTAACCTTGGACATATCGTCCGACAGCTTGCCGCGGGCAGCGGCGGTTGCCGACTTGCCGCGGCCCATCGGCTTGGAATAGGTCCAGTAGATCATTCGCGATTGGGGAAAGTCGGGTGCCAGCGCCACATCGAGCAATCCGCCCTGTTTCCTGCTGAACACTTCCGGAATGCCCGCAATTGGATCGGACTTCTTGCTATCGACGGATATATGCCGAAGCCGGCCAACGCGTTCGGTGACCAGAAAGCCACCGTCCGGCAACACCGCGATGCCCCAGGGGTGGACAAGGCCGTCCGTCACTGTCGCGATATCAATCCTTATGCCGGATTTTGTCTCCGGGGCGCGTGTCTGCTGGGCAAATGCTGGCACGAATTCCGGCACGTTTTTCGAGCCCTGTTTCACCGGATTTGGCGATTGGGCCAAGGCGAGCGGAGCACTGATTAACGCGCTCGCGCATAACAGAAAAGTTCTGGATATCGCCGTTTTCATGATGTCCTCTTGCCGATAAATACAGGCAAAAGTGTGCACCTGTTCCTTCACGTTCATGCGGGCATGAGGGACGATGTAGTTTATTTCGTCAATAGAACGGCGCTTGCTCGATGAAGCCTGGCCGGGCAACTATCAGCCGAGTCCGCTTTCCCGCTATTTAGGTCCGCTCTTGGGGGTAAAGCAGACATCAAAAAAGGTCTCTGTAACTTCCGCTTTTGACCTAGAGCAGACATCATGCGAAGTTAAAAGGATGCCCCGAACCGGAGGGAGGAGTACCGGTCCGGGGCATCACGCAGCGAGTGCCACTGGCTGAGCGTACCGACTTTGGCGCGCCGAATCCTGAGACTTCCGCCCTGCGTGCCCGTTCGGCCGGACTGTCTCACGCGCTGCGGTAAAGCTTGGTCATGACGAATTCACGGTGGCCGAGCGCTTCGGCCGCGGTGTTGCGGCCATTGGCGGTGCGCATGGCCATGTCGATCAGCGCGTCGCCGGCTTCGTCGATGGTCATTTCGCGGCGCAAGATGCCCGAGACATCGAGGTCGATATGCTCAGACATGGTGCGCACGGTGCGCGGATTGGCCGAAATCTTGATCACCGGGATGATCGGATTGCCGACGATGTTGCCCTGTCCGGTCGGGAAGGTGTGGACGACATAGCCGGCGGCGGCCATCAGCGTGACGCATTCGGCGGCGGCCGAGGAGGTGTCCATGTAATAAAGCCCGGCACCGGATTTGGGCGCCTCGGCCGGCTCCAGGATGTCGATATAGCGGCAGGTCCGGCCGATCTTTTCCAGATTGCCAAGGGCCTTTTCCTCGATTGTCGTCCTGGGAATCGGACAGATCGTCGGTCTTGTGGGCCTCAATGACATCGTCCTGATAGGCCTTCCACATGGCGAACCAACGGTTGCCGACCTCTTCATTGATGGCGCGCGCCTTGCAGATGTGTTCGCCGCCGGTGATTTCGGAGGTTTCGCCGAAAACGCCGTAGATGCCCTCAGGGATCAGCTTGTCGTACATATTGCCGACGGTCGGACACGAGCCCAGCCCGGTTGTGGTGTCGCTCTCGCCGCATTTGGTGGAAATCCACAAATCGGAAACCGGGCAGTCCTCGCGCTGCAGTTCGCTCGCCCAGTGAACGAATTCCTTGGCCTTGCGCGAGGCGTCCATGATGGTCTTCAGATCGCCGTTCTGCTCGATGGAAAAGCCGGCCACCGGCTTGCCGGTCGCCGCGATGCCGTCGACGATCTTGCCCGTCCAGCCGGGCTCGATGCCGATGACGATGCAGGCGGCGACATTGGGATTGGCGCCGGTGCCGATCATGGTGCGGAAATGCAGATCAAGATCCTCGCCGAACTGCAACCGGCCATAGGCGTGCGGCAGGGCCATGGTGCCCTTGATGTTGTTGCCAACCGCTTCGCAGGCGGCATTGGAAATGTCGTCAAGCGGCAGGATGACGACATGGTTGCGGACACCGACACGGCCGTTTTCGCGCCGGTAGGCATGGATCGTTGCGTTGCCGTTCACTGCTGACATGATCGCGGCTCCCTACCAGCGCTTGGTCTTGAGATTGTGGACATGGACGTGGCTGCCCTTTTTGACGTCGGCGACGAACTTGCCGATATCCTCGCCATATTTGATCGCCGTCTCGCCGGCAGCAAGATCCTTCAGCGCCACCTTGTGACCGATCGGCACATCGTCGCGGACCGTCAGGTTCAGGGACGAATTGTCGGCGGTGACGACGCACAGCATGTCGGTGCCGGCGGCAAGGCCCTCAACGACAACAACGCCGACATTGTCCTTGTGGTCGTGAACGAGAAGATTGGGGTTTTGGCTCATCTTGGTTCCAGTATTAGGGTTGCAGAATGATTTTTGGCGCCGCTACCCGACCGGTTTTGATATCGGCGAAGGCGCGCGCGCCGTCCGACAAGGGCCGGACTTCCGCCCAGTCGAGCTTGCCGAACTGGTCAGCGAAAATAGCAGCGGCGGTGTCGCGAAAGTCGGCCTGTGTGTAGGTGTAGGTGCCTATGAAAGTGACTTCCTGCAGGGTCATGCGACGGATGTTAAGGCCGCCGTCAGCGGCGCCGAGGCCGATATGGGCAATGACGCCGCCCGGCCGGATTGCGGATGATGCAGCGGACCGTGTTCCCTGGCTGCCGACCCCGTCAACAATGAGATCGACCCCGTCTGGCCCTCGTATGGATCCCGGATCGAAGACGCGAAAATCACCGACATCCTCCAAGATGGCCCGCCTTGCCGGATTGGTCTCGGCAAGCCAGATCTCGCGGCCACCCCTAGTTGCTAAAACCAACGCGGCTCCGAGGCCGATGGCGCCTCCGCCAAACACTAGGCAGACCGCCTCACAGAGCGGATGGCTCAGAACCCGCTGCGCCAGGCGCACGGCGTGCCAGCCGCAGGCGATCGGTTCGGTCAGAGCGGCCCTCTTGCTCGTAACACTATCGGGAATTGGCACCAGATTGGCCGGCGGCACGACCAGTTTTTCTGCGAAAGCGCCCTCGCGTGGCGGCATTGAGATGATCTGGCGCCGGGAGCAGAGATTTTCGCGCCCAGCGCGGCAATCCTCGCAGGTGCCACAGGTGACAAGCGGATTGACGGTAACCCTTTTACCAGTGCCGGGGCCTTCAACAATCCGCCCAACGGCCTCATGACCCAGGATCAACGGCGCCGGCCGCCGCTCGTCATGCCCGGCCCAGGCGTGCATGTCGGAGCCGCAGATGCCGACATGGGCCACTTCGATCAAAACGCAGTTTTCATCGCGTGCCGGGTCCGGCACATCCCTAAAATCGAGGGACTCGGGCCCGGTGTAAACAAGAGCCTTCATTTGGCGGTGAACCCCCCGTCGACATGGAGGATCTGACCGGTCACATAGTCCGACGCGAGCGAGCAAAGGAACAGGGCCGGGCCAGTTAGATCGGAGAGTTTGCCATTGCGACCGATGCAGGTCTGCGCGGCGTTTTTCTCCGCCAGATCCGGGTCGCTGAAAACCGGCTCCGTCAGTTCGGTCGGGAAGAACCCCGGAGCCAGCGCATTGGCGGTGATGCCATGGCGCGACCAGGCTTCGGCCATGGCGCGAGTCAGCTGGCCGATGCCGCCCTTCGAGGCGCCATAGGCGATCCCGCCGGGGAAAGCGCGGGTGGTCTGCAGCGAGGCGAAGTTGATGATCCGGCCCCAACCGCGGGCGCGCATCGCCGGAACCAGTTCCTTTGCCAGAAAGAACGGCGTGGAGAGATTGAGGTCGAGGGTCATCCGCCAGGCTTCCGGCGTCACCTCATCGGCGGACTGCCGCGTGTTCATACCGGCCGCGTTGACAAGGATTTCGGGCGGTCCGAAAGGCTCGGATGCGTGGGCGGCGATGTCTGTCATGGTGTCCGGGTCGGCGAGATCGGCCGCGATTGCCGCTGTCCGGCCGGCGGCTTGCTTGCGCCAGGCTTCGAGCGCCTCGGCCCGGCGTGCGACGCCCACGACTTGCGCTCCGGCCTGGGCCAATACCGTCGCAATTTGCCGGCCAAGGCCGGAACTGGCGCCGGTGACGCATGCAACGCGGCCAGAGACACTGAACAGATCGGCCTCAACGCCCATCGCCTCACCCTTCCAGGGTCAGATTAAAAGCCTGGTCCGGAAAGTACTTGTCCAGCCGGATGTCGGCGGTGCGGGCGTGGCCCTCCATCCCTTCCAGACGCGAGATCCGGGCCGTGGCCTCCGCCACCGGCCTGGCGCCCTCGCGGGTGGAGCGCTGCCAGGTGACGAGCTTCATGTATTTGTGGACGCTGAGACCGCCGGTGTACCGCGATGCGCCGGACGTCGGCAGGACGTGATTGGTCCCGGAGCATTTGTCGCCGAAGGCGACCGTCGTCTCCTCGCCCAGAAACAGGGAGCCATAGCATTGCAACCGGCCCAGGAACCAGTCGAGGTCGGCGGCCTGGACGGTCAGATGTTCCGGTGCATAGGTATCGGCCACCCTGGCCAGCGCCTCGCGGTCGGGCACCACCATCACCTCGGCCATGTCGCGCCAGGCGGCCGTGGCGTTCTGCGCGTTCAGTTCCGGAAGGCTGTCGATATAGCCCGGCACAAGCGCCATCACCTTCTCCGCCAACGGCCTGTGCGTGGTGGCGAGCCAGACGGGCGAATTGTAGCCATGCTCGGCCTGCCCGACCAGATCCCAGGCGACTATATGCGGGTCCGCGGTCTCATCGGCCAGGATCAGGCTGTCGGTCGGACCGGCGAACATGTCGATGCCGACGCGGCCGAACAGAATGCGCTTGGCTTCGGCAACGAACTGGTTGCCGGGGCCGACCAGAATGTCGGCCTTGGGAAGACCAAACAGGCCGAAGGCCATCGCCGCCACGCCCTGAACGCCGCCCAGAGCGAGGATTGAATCGGCACCGCACAGGTCCGCCGTATAGATAATTGCCGGCGCAATCCCGATGCCGGGCCGCGGCGGCGAACATGCGGTGATATGTCCGCAGTCGGCAACCTTTGCCGTCGTGACCGTCATCAGCGCCGAGGCGATGTGGCTGTAGCGGCCGCCGGGCGCATAGCAGCCCGCCGCCTGACAGGGAATCGCCTTCTGTCCTGCGATCAGGCCCGGCACGACCTCGACTTCAAAATCAAGGATCGAATCGCGTTGCGCTTCGGCAAAGCGGCGGACATTGTCCCAGGCGAACCGGATATCGTCCTTCAGCCGATCGGGGACCTCGGCGGCTGCGGCATCGATCTCATCGCGCGTGAGCACGACGTTGCCGTCATATTTGTCGAATTTGGCGGCATAGCGCAGAGCTGCTTCGTCACCGCCGGTTTCGATCTCGTCAAGAATCGCCTGCACGGTGGCGCGGACATCGCCTGCATCGTCAGTCGATCGGCGCGCGGCTTTTTTGAGATATTCCACGGTCATGGGACGCGTCACTTATAGATGTCGGGGAGCAATGTGGTGGAGATCGCCGGTACATAGGCGATCAACAGAACGACAAGCAGCATGAAGAAAACGAAGGGAACGGCACGCGCCGCGATCTTGAGGATCGATTCTCCCGTCAGACCGGACACGACGAACAGGTTCAGACCGAGCGGTGGCGTAATGAAACCGACGCCCAGTGCTGTGATCATCATCACGCAGAACTGGATCTCGTTCATGCCGATTTCATCGGCCAGCGGCTTCAGGATCGGAGCCAGGATGACGATATTGGGCGTCGTCTCCATGACGCAGCCGGCGGCGATCAGGATGCCGATCATCAACAGGACCAGAACATAGGGGTTCTCCGTCAGCGACGTGACGGCGAAGACGAAGCCCTGCGGAACGCCCAGGGCCGCCATGGTCTGCGCCAGCGGCAGCGACATGGCGATGATCGGCAGGATGACGCCGTTCACCTTGGCGGAACTGACAAAAATGGCGGGGAAGTCCGACAGCTTCAGCGTGCCGAGAATGAAGCCGATAATGACGGTCACGGCCACCGCTGTCGCGCCGGCCTCGGTCGGCGTCAGCCGGCCGGAGAAGATGCCCCAGAAGATGATGCCCGGGACGAGAAAGGCGTACCAGCCGGAGCGAACCGCAGTACCCAGATTGCCAAGCCATTCCGACATGCTGATCAAACCGCCACCCTCATAGGCGTGGCGGCGGTTGACGACGATGTTGGTGATCAGGATTGAGACAAGGATCAGGATGCCCGGAATAAGAGCGGCCTGGAACAGGGTCGAGGCGGATATCCCCAAAACCAGTCCGATGACGATGTAGGCGATGGAGGGCGGGATCAATATGCCGGTGCAGGCGCCGGCCGCGACAAGGGCGCAGGCGTAGGGCCGGGGATAGCCGGATTCGACAAGCCGGGAAATGGTCATCCGGCCAACGGCGGCGGCGCCGGCCGCATCCGAGCCGGAGATGGCCGAGAACATGCCGCAGACCAGGACAGTGGCCGACCCGAAGCCGCCGCGGGCCCAGTTGGTCAAAGCCTCGGCAACATCGAGGAATTTCCGGCTGAGCCCGGTGCGGACCAGCACGTCGCCTGTCAGGATGAAAAGCGGTACCGCGGTCAGCGCAAAATGATCGATCCCGTCAAACAGGCTCTCGCCGAGCAGCGACAGCGGCAGGACGTCGGAAACGTAGAGCATTGTCACAGCGCCCGCCCCGATCGCCGCCCAAACCGGCACGCCAAGGGCAATCAGCAGGACGAAAAGTAAGACGGGACCATAAAAATCCCATCCTATCGAGATGGCTTCTTGCTGGATCTGGTTCCAAAGCATCGGGCTGCCCCCTCAATCAAACAGCCGCTCGCCCTCATAGGGCGGACGCTTGGCTGCAAAATCGGAAAAATCACGGAACAGCGATTGCAGCAGGCGGAAGGTCATCAGCGCGAAACCGATGACCGCCAACATCACCAGATCACCGAAGATATAAAGCAGCGCCACCATCCGTTCGGGGACGTAGTTGAAGATCACATCGATGCGGATATGGGCGCGTTCCCTGACCGCCGCGGAGGCACCGATCCAGGCAAGGTAGATAAAGGAATAGCGCACGATCTCCTCTCCCCAGATCGAGGAGTAGGAAAAGATTTCGCGGCGCAGAACCTCGACCACCATGGTTGCGACAAGCATGGTATAGAAGATCAGAAGCGCCCAGCGCTCCGCATTCTTATCTATTGATTTCAGCACGCTTTTCTCCCTGCCGCCGCGACGCATTGGTCAGGCGATGCCTGTGGCCCGTTTTCCAGGCTCTGTTGAATTGTTCGAAACGACCGGGCGCTGCAGGCGCCCGGCCGGGGACCTATTTTCTAGGCATCGTGGACGTAGTGCCGGCCTTGCGTTCCGGCCGCTTCGGCCAGCTTGTCGAAGGCGTCCATGGAGCCGGCAAGCTCGGTCTTGAAGCTGTCCCATTCGGACCGCTGATAACCGCCGGCCTCTTTCCAGACCGCAAGTTCGCTTTCGCTCAGGGAATGGAACTCGACACCGGCCTTGCGCAGTTCCGCCATCGCAAAATTGCGCGCCGCCGGCACCTTGGCAAGGTTCTGTGCGCTGGTGATATCGGAAGCAAAATCGATCCCGTCCTTGACGTCGGCCGGAAGCGAATTGAACCACTCCAGATTGCAGGAATAGACCTGGCTGTCGGGCACCGCCTGGGTGAAGGTGATATGGCTCAGAATGTCCTTGAAGCCGAACACATAAAGCGCGCCGACGGCCGGATCGAGAGCGTCGGCGACGCCTTGCTTGATTGCCGAGGGTGTCTCGCCCCAGGCGACCGGCGTCGGATTGGCGCCGACCATGCGATAATATTGCTGCAACATCTTGGAGCCCGGCACGCGGAACTTCACGCCCGACAGGTCGGCCGGCGACATCACCGCCCCTGCACCGCCCTTGCGCACCGCGACAACGCGCGGATCGATAACCACGTAATAGAGCGGCTTGAACCCCTTGGCCTCGACCAGCGGATTGACGGTCTTTTTCCAGTGATCGGAGGAGACCATATTCACGAAGCGCTGATTTGCCCCGCAAAGATAGGGCAGGTTGATCAGGTCGACGACGGGTGCGAAAGGGGCAAAATTCGACAGCGAATGCTGCGCGGCCTGGATGGTTCCGCCCTGCACCTTCTGCGCCAGCGCGCCGCCGGCGCCAAGCTGACCGCCGGGGGCGAGCTTGACATAGATCTTTCCATTGGTGGCGTTCTGGACGTTCTCCTTGAAGTCCAGCTGCATGATCGGATAGCTGCGGTCCGCCGTCAGGACATAGGCCGTGGCGACCGTCATGATGTGGTCGGCGGCGCGTTCGCGCGTCGCTTCTTCCTTGGCGGTCTGCGCGGCGGCCTCAGACGACCACAATGTTCCCGCCGCTCCGGCGACGGCTGCAGCGGTGATCCCGCTTGTCCCGGCCAGCTTGAGAAAGTTTCGCCGTTCAACCGAGGCGATTTCGTCGCGGTCTGTGCGTTTTGACATCTGTTGTTTCCTTCCTTTGGTGATTTTTTGTGTAAGCGGATCAAGTCTTGTCCGGCGTTTCGTGCGCCTCGCGCGCCAGCACGCCGACGACGAACAGGATCGACGCGGCCAGAAGCGTCAACATCTCGGCGACATCGCCGATGAAGACACCCATGCCTGACGCGCCGAGGAGAACGTTTGAGAAGAAGATCAGGAAGCAGACGAGAGCCCCTGCCAGAGCGGCGTTTCCGGAACGGTTCATGGCCTCGATGATCTCCCGATAATCTGTCAGAAGTCAGTCTGCATTTGAATGCTGCAAGCCCTTTGCAAGTCTGTGTGTAAACGTTTACATTGCTTTTTGCAAGCGTTTACATTTTATATTATGGCGCTTGTGCCATAACCTCTTGGCAACGCATGGAATTCGCGGGAACGAAGCATGGGGACCAACACTGCGCCGACACTGCATGACGTTGCCCGTCGTGCCGGAGTATCGACGGCAACGGTGTCGCGTAGCCTGAATCTGCCCGACCGCGTGCGTCCGCAGACCCGCGCCCGGGTCGAATTGGCGGTGGCGGAGCTTGGCTACACGCCGCATTTTGGCGGCCGCGCCCTTGTCTCCAACCGCACCAACACGGTCGGCGCGGTGATCCCGACGATGGAGAACGCCATTTTCGCCCGCGGGCTGCAGGCCATGCAGGATGAGTTTACCGCCGGTGGCGTGACCATGCTCGTCGCCACGTCGTACTACGATGCAGAGCGCGAGGCCGAACAGATCCGAACCCTTCTTGCGCGCGGCGTCGACGGGCTGGTGCTGATTGGACAGGCCCGCCCGGACAGCACCTACCAGATGCTGCAGGCGCGTAATATTCCATTCCTGCTGGTGTGGATCTATCACTCCGACAGCTCGTATCCGTGCGTCGGATTCGACAATCGCGGCGCGGCAAGGGCGATGGCGGAACAAGTGCTCGCCAGCGGTCATCGGCGAGTCGCGATGATCTCCGGCCTGACCGCAGGCAATGACCGCGCCGCGGAGCGGGTGGCCGGGGTGTGCGATGCGCTCGCCGCCAGGGACATACCGCTTGAGCCGCCTTATCTCGTTGAAAAACCCTACACGCTTGACGACGGTGGGGAAGCGGCCAAAACGCTTCTTGCGCTGGACCCGCGCCCGACAGCGATCATTTGCGGTAACGATGTGCAAGCGGCGGGCGCGCTGCGCGGATCGCGCGAAGCTGGACTTGCCGTACCACGGGACGTTTCGATTGTCGGCTTCGACGACATTGATCTTGCGGTCGCGGTCGAGCCCGCCCTGACCACGGTCCGGGTTCCGCACCGCCGTATGGGCCGGGCCGCCGCAAAGTTGCTGCTGCAATTGATCGCCAAGGTGCAGTCCCCCGAAAGCATCCGCTTCGACACCCGGATAATCCAACGCGGGTCTCTTTCGGCCCCGCCAGATGGATATTAGGGGAGTATCAGTAGAGCGAATTGGATGTGAAGTGCATGCGTTCACTCAATGTCGCCTTTTGGCACAAAGCGGACGTCGTCGGGCTATCCGGTATCAGGCACGTGGTCGCGGTAGTAAACGTCATGGACAAAAGTGCGTGTGATTGATCAAGTTCATTGCGGTCGGGTTAGCCTTCAGTGCTGAAAGGCCAAATGGGAAATGTCGGTTTAAACTGCTGGCAAGAGCAAAATATCCAGGCGCCAGCGCCAAGCCTAGTCTTCAAACACCACCAACAGATCCTTGGCGTCGACCTGGTCACCGGGCTTGACGGTCACTTCGGCGATGCGGCCGTCACGGTCGGCGTGGATGGCGGTTTCCATCTTCATCGCTTCGATCGATACCAGTACGTCGCCGACGGTGACCTCCTGACCGGGCTTGACGGCGATGGTGGAGATGACGCCCGGCATCGGCGCCGCGACATGGGCGGCGTTGCCGTCCTCGGCCACCGGCCGACGCTTTGCCGCCGCGCCGCCATGCAACCGGTCGGGCACCTTGGCGTTGCGCGGCTGGCCGTTGAGCTCGAAGAAGACGCGAACCTGGCCGTCCTCGCCGGTCTCGCCGACGGCCTGGCAGCGGATCACCAGGGTCTTGCCCTTCTCGATATCGACGAGGATCTCCTCGCCCAGCGGCAGGCCGTAAAAA
>CALZIL010000199.1 GCA_945787495.1 uncultured Afifella sp.
GCGCAAAACGCGCTGATGGCGCAAAGCCGCGGCGATGAAGAGGGGCTGATGCACGGCCACGGCTGGGGTGTTGCCGATTACCCAGACGGCGTGCCGATGGTCGAACGGCAGACCTGGGCTGCCTTCAAAGGCGAACATTTCGCCAAAAAGGCTGCGCGCGTCTATGCCAGGACCGTGGTTGCCCATGTCCGGCGTGCGACCGTTGGGCCGCCGGCAACGGAAAACACCCATCCCTTCGTCCATGGCCGCTGGATTTTTGCCCATAACGGCACGGTTCCGAACTTCGCGACGGTCCGTGACCTGATGCTGGATGACATCGATCCGGCCAACCGCGCTGAAATTCACGGCGCCACCGACAGTGAGCATATTTTCCATTACCTGCTGTCACTATGGGCGGCGAATCCGCAGACCGACCTGCTTGAAACTCTGCGCATCGGACTCAACCAGGTTGTCGCCTGGTGCCGGAGCGTCGACGCCGGCGCGCCAATTGGCCTCAACGTCATCCTGACCGATGGCGATAACGTTGTCGGCTCGCGCCTGGGACGTTCGCTCTGGTTTTTAGAGCGCAACGGCGTTTTCACCTGTGATATCTGCGGCAAGTCGCACACGCATCACGACCCGAAGGCGGCCTATCGCTCAGCCGAGGTGGCTTCTGAGCGCATTACGTCGGAACCGGGCTGGAAAGGCGTTCCGGAAGCGTCCGTTTTCAGCATCGATAGTGATTACCGGTTTCGTTTTCTGCCGCTGGAATTGGAAATGGCTCGAAAAGACGATGCTGTCCGGATGGCACGGTGAGCAATTGCATGAGTGAGATGCAGGTCTTTGCTTTCGACCAGACGGCCGCCTTCGGCGAAGCCGTCGCCAAGGCCCTCGGCACGCCGCTCGCCGAGCATGAGGAAAGGGACTTTGAGGACGGCGAGCACAAGACGCGGCCGCTGCAAAGCGTGCGCGGCCACGATGTCTATGTCATTCAAAGCCTATATGGCGGGCCGGACGGATCGGTCAACGACAAGCTCTGCCGGCTTTTGTTCTTTATCGGCGCGCTGCGCGATAATGGCGCTGCCCGCATTACGGCGGTCACGCCCTACCTTGCCTATGGCCGCAAGGACCGCCGGACCAAGTCGCGCGATCCGCTGACGACGCGTTATCTGGCGATGCTGTTTGAAGCGGTCGGCACCGACCGGGTGATCACCCTTGATGTGCACAACCTCGCGGCCTTCCAGAATGCCTGGCGCTGCGAAGCGGTGCATCTGGACAGCCGCCGGCTGTTTACGGAGCGGGCGGTGGCGCTTGTCGGCGATGCGCCCGTCGTTGTCGCCTCGCCGGATCCCGGCGGCGTCAAGCGCGCCCAGCTTTTCCGGGAGACCCTTGAAGGTGCCCTCAAACGCCCAGTTGGTGGCGCTTTCGTTGAAAAACGCCGCAGCGCCGGGGTCGTCTCTGGCGGGCTGCTGAGCGGCGATGTCGCCGGCGCCATGGTGCTGATCATCGATGATCTCATCAGCACCGGCGGCACGATGGATCGCGCTGCAAGTGTTTGCCGTGAACAGGGTGCCGCCGAGGTCTACGCCTTCGCCGCCCACGGTCTGTTCACCGGCGCAGCCGATTCGGTCATCGCCAAGGGCAATCTGGCGAAAGTGTTCGTCACGGATACAGTTCCACCGTTCCGCCTCGATGCCGGCACCGCCGGGGAGCGCGTCGAAATTCTCAGCGCCGCGCCGCTCTTTGCCGAGGCAATCTGGCGGTGCCACGAAGGCGGCTCGATCACCCGTTTGCTTGAGGGGTGAGGGCGGCGATCTCGCGCGCGGCGATCTCAAGATATTCGCTGGCAAGCGGCTGCCATTTTTCCGGCTCGCGCGGTACCGGATCGAGAAGATGGGCAAGCGAAAGCCGTGCGCGGATACAGGCACGAAAGGCGGTATAGAGTGCGATAAGGCGATCATCAGCCCGTTCGCCGAGCGACCGCGTGCAGCGTTCAAGAACCAGTGCGCCGATCCAAGGCGCGCCGAGCCGCCGGCATTCCATGCCGAAAAAGGCGAGTTCGTCGAGTGGATCGATCAGTCGCAGGCCACGGTTGAACTCCAGACAATCGATGATCACCGGCGGATCGGTCAGGCACACATGTTCCGGTTTGAGATCACCATGGCCTTCGAGAATGCTGCCGGATCGAACCCGATCCTCTAACAGATGGCGATGGGATTGCAGGGCGGTTTCGACCGCATCCAGAACGTCGCGCCGCTCTGGTGTAAGGTAGGCCAGAGGCGGCGTTGCGAGGATCCTGTGTGTCTCCTCATGTTCGGTGATGAAACGGCTCCAATAGGCCTGCGCCGACAAATCGGACCGCTCCGCGTTCCGGTAAAAGCTGGTGAGAAGATCAGCGACAGCGTTGATCTTTGCGGCGGTCGCCGTCCCCGCCTCGATTACCCTGTTGAGCATTATTTCGTCGGGCAGCCGGCGCATTTCCACCAGCCAGTCGGCGGTTCGACCCGATCCGTTCAGTGTAAGCGAGCCGTCGCGCTCGCAGGTCAACCGGGCGACGCCCAAATAGACGTCCGGCGCAAGCCGCCGGTTCAGGCGGATTTCTTCACGGCAATTGAATTCACGCGCCTTGAGCGTGCCGAAGTCCAGCGTCGGATATGTCACCGGCTTCTTCAGCTTGTAGACGCGGCCGTCCGTCAGAAACACCCACGACATGTGGGTCTCCTTGATCTCAACCGATTGGGGACGATCGGGATAGGCGCCGGGACGAGCCAGGAATTCGACCTTCCGCTGCGTCGAGATATCAGCGCAGACATTCCGTCCCGCCGATTTCACCGGCATTTCCCTTTCCATGGACAAATCAATGACGCTGCCGCGGGCCTGCGTCATTGACCGGCGTCAATGCCGGTCCCGGTCCGATCTGCCAATATCACCTAAACCTTGGCGTCCCGCCCGAAACAATGGAAGGAGCGGCCGGATGACCACGATCGCCGCCGCGGACGGGCCGCGTACGGTCACCGTCGGCGTCAAAAACCTGGAAGGGTTTTTGCGTCTGCCGGAAAAGGCTACCGGCCTCGTCATCTTTGCTCATGGCGCCGGCTCAAGCCGGCTCAGTCCGCGCAACAACTACGTTGCCGACACTTTCATGTCCCGCGACCTGGCGACGCTGCTTTTTGATCTGCTGAGCGAAACGGAAGCCCGCGACCGGGCCAATGTTTTTGATATCGAGCTTCTTGCCGGCCGCGTCGTCGAGGCGCTGGACTGGGTCAACGCGCAAGCCGAACTGAAAGCTTTACCGGCCGGCATATTCGGCGCCAGCACCGGCGCGGCTGCGGCCCTGGTTGCCGCTGCGAATGCGCCGCGCGCGGTCTCGGCGGTCGTCTCGCGCGGCGGCCGGCCCGACCTGGCCGGAGAGGCGCTCGGCGAGGTTCGCTGCCCAACGCTGCTGATTGTCGGTGGCGACGATCTGATGGTTCTCGATCTCAACCACTTGGCGCTGGAGGCGCTGACCTGCGAGAAGCAGCTGACGGTGATACCGGGTGCCACGCATCTTTTTGAAGAGCCGGGCACACTGGAGCAGGCGGCAGACGCCGCCGCATCCTGGTTCAGCGCCCATTTCCGGGCGGCGGATCAATAAGCAGGCTTCAAGTTTCAAGATCGAGCACAAATCCCATGTCGTCGGTCTCGAAATGTGTGCCGAAGCGATCACAAAGCGTTTTCATTCGTGAAAAAATGGCGCCGGCTTCCTCGTCTTCAGCCAGATTGACGGCGGCGAAGCTGAGCCGAACCGGATAAAGACGAAGCCGCTGCAAGCCCTTTTCGGAAATTCCGATTTCAAAGATGAACGACCAGTCGTTGCGCAGAACCGGATCGACGGCGTAATCGTCGAGAAAATCGCCGGTATCGTGCAGGATGACGCCCCGCCCGAACCGCTCGACGGCCTGGAAATTATGCGCCGAATGGCCGTGCACGATGTCGACACCCCGCTCGATCATGGACTGCTTGTAGCGCCGCAATCGGGGCAGCGGCTGCTCAATCATGTTCGGCCCCAGATGGGCCGAGAGCACGACAAAATCCGCGCCCTCGCGTCGCGCGGCGGCGATGTCGCCGGAACCTGGCCACCAACTGGAGCGGTCCGCCACATTGCTATAGGCCGTTCCCGGCCGCCGGTCGGTGGCGGCGAATTCCGGCGTGTTATCGGTGACGGCAAAGACCGCCAGCGTCAGATCGCCGGCCTTGACCATCGCAGGCTTGCATGCGGCGGCAAGATCCACTCCGCCGCCGGCATGCGCAATCCCGGCTTTGTCGAGGTGTTCCAGCGTTTCGACGAAGCCAGCCTCCTCAAAGTCGAGGACATGGTTGTTGGCAAGGCTGACGAAGCTGATATTGGCTGCTTTAAGGACATCGATCGCTTCCGGAACGGCTCCGAAATGAAAGACCTTCGGCGTCCGTGACCACGGCGTCAAATGGGCGGTGATGGCGCATTCCAGATTGGCGAAGACCGCATCGGCGCCCTGAAGGATCGGCAGCGTGTTGCCCCAGAATGAGTCCGGCGGCCGATGCGCAATCTGCTCGCTGACCAGCCGGCCGAGCATGACATCGCCGATAAAGGCGATCGTCGTCGTTTCCGGTTTACTGGCATTGTTTGCGGTCATCGTTTGAGAAACGCCTTCAAGGCCTCCCAGGATTGGGTGTTCAGAACATCGCCGGCTTCCAGCCAGCCGCGCCGCGCCTGATCGACGCCAAAGCGGATCAGGTCGAATTGACTGATTGCATGGGCATCCGTTGACATCACCACCTTGACGCCACGTTCTTTCGCCAGACGACAGTGGATATCGTTGAGATCCAGCCGGTCCGGCGCGGCGTTCACCTCAAGGAAGCAGCCCCGTTGCCCAGCGGCATCGATGATTTGTTCCATATCGATGTCATAGGGCGGCCGCTGGCCGATGAGCCGGCCGGTCGGGTGGGCGAAAATGTTGAAAAGCGGATTATCCATCGCCTTGATGATCCGTTCAGTCTGTTTTTCACGCGGCAGGTTGAAACCGGAGTGGATCGCACAGACGCGAAAGTCGAGCCGTTTCAAGATGCTGCCGGAAAGGTCCAGACGGCCATCGGCGAGAATATCGACCTCGCAGGACTTGAGAATACGGATGCCTTCGATCGTATCGTTCAACCGGTCGATCGCGTCGATCTGGCGCGCCAGACGGCTGGCATCGAGGCCGTTTGCAATGGTGGCGTGCTTGGAATGGTCTGAAATCGCGACATAGTCGTAACCGTGTTGTTTCGCCGCCTCGGCCATGGCGCGAATGCTCGCGGTGCCGTCGGATGCATCTGTATGGGTATGCAGGTCGCCGCGGATGTCGCTTCGTTCCACCAGCTTCGGCAGACGGTTCTTTCGCGCTGCTTCAATCTCGCCGCGGTCTTCGCGCAGTTCCGGCGGCACGACGGCAAGGCCGAAGAGCTTGTAGATCTCTTCCTCGGTGCGCCCGGCGATCCGGTCGCCACCGCGGAAAACGCCATATTCGTTGACCTTCAGGCCGCGTTTGACGCCCATTTTGCGGATGGCGATATTGTGCCCTTTGGAGCCGGTGAAATAGTGCAGCGCCGCGCCGAAGCTAGCCTGTGGAACGACGCGCAGGTCGACCTGCAG
>CALZIL010000200.1 GCA_945787495.1 uncultured Afifella sp.
CGGCATGGCGCCGATTTCCGCGCAGCGCTGGAACGAGGCGAACATCTCGTCGTCGTCGACCATCAGCGCGCCCTTATAGGCCATGAAATGCTTGAAGGTATTGATGCCGCGATTGACCACTTCCGGCATTTCGTTGAACACCTGCTCGCCCCACCATGTGATCGCCATGTGGACAGAGTAATCGGTGCGTGCCTTGCCGGCCTTCTGGTGCCATTGCTGCAGAGCGTCGATCAGCCCCTCGCCGGGTGAGGGCAGGCAGAAATCAACGATCATCGTCGTGCCGCCCGAAAGCGCCGCCGCCGTGCCGGTGTCGAAATCGTCGGTGGTATGGGTGCCCATGAAGGGCATTTCCATATGGGTGTGCGGGTCGATACCGCCCGGCATCACATAACAGCCCGAGGCGTCGATGACAGTGTCGCCGGCAAGATCCTCGCCGATCGCCTTGATCGTGTCGCCGTCAATCAGAATGTCGGACTTGAAGGTCCGGTCATGGGTGACAATCGTGCCGCCCTTGATGAGTTTGGTCATGATGTATCTCCCCGCGCATTTCCTAACTCAACAATCTCCGCCGTCTCCACGACAGCATGGAACAGCACATTGGCGCCGGCCGCCGCCCAGTCCTTCGAGATCTCCTCGTCCTCATTGTGCGACAGGATCAGTAGCGCCGCAATGATCGCGGCAATGCCCGGCAGCACGCGCGGCGCCGCCCAGCCATGGCCGAGCAGGCCTTCCTGGACAATGACGAGCGCGGGCAGCAGATAGACATAAGCCATGATCTTGCCCGACGGCAGCCGCATCGCCGCGAATTGCACCCGGAAGAATGTACCGGCCGTGGTGAACACCGCCAGATAGAAGATGCCGGCATAGACGACCGGCGGCAGTCCGGTCCAGTCGGTGGACAATATCGCCTGCCAGCCATAGGCGCCGACCAGCAGTGCGCCGCCGGCCAGGGTGCCGAAGGTGAAAAGGATAACCGGCTCGCCGCGATTGAGCTTGGGAACCAGCGGCCTATATCGGCATCCGGTAATTCTCTGATGACGCGCCCATGAGTCCGCTTCGGGTCAAATTTCCCCTTTGAGCTAATGGTGAGTTTCGGAGGGCAAGCGGACTCCCATCTGACGGAGCCGCTACGGTTGAAAGGGGGGCATTATTCGCCGTCTCTCAAACTCTCGCCGACTTCTCCTTGTGGCACATAACGGACATGCCACCGGCGTCTTGCGATTTCCGCTATTGGGGGTAAAGCAGACATGGCCTCGCGGCCAATCAACGCCGGTAATTGATCAGCGCAAACTTAATGACCGTTGAGCGATTTCAGACACCCGAACGCACCATAGCATTAAAGGAAGGCGTGGCCGAGGCAACTAACCGGACACGGATAATAGAGATCTCACGGACAAAGGGACCGTTGACCGACAACTTGCGTTTGCCCTTGCACTCTATCCGTCTGCTTATTGCATGTGCTGCCAAGAATGTTCGAGTGCACCGGCAGAGAAATTGACTTTTCCGATATCGTGCGCCACGACGCGCGGGATGCTACAATCGCGTCTATTGCGCTTTAGTTTCCGTTCCGGGCCATTAGCGGAAGTCAGAAACGGCGTCCTTGATGTCCGCTTTGCCCCCGAAAGCGGAAGTCGCGTGACGCCGGTGGCACTTCCGCTTTGTGCCATCAACAGACCTCCAGCACTTTTAGCGGGACGGGGATTTTTGCCCCATTGCAGACTCTTGGAGGAACCTGGGTATGCGTCTGCTGTACCCCCGAAAACCACCGTTGGCTCAAAGGGGATTTTTGACCCAAACCGGACATCAGCTGGATTGATGAGAATCTCAATCCAATGGCGATTTCGACACTAAATTCGTGCGAACCGTCGGTGCCGGGATAACCCTCAACCGAAGTTGTGTCTGGGCGGGCGTCCTCACGCGACCCTATACGTGACGTCTTCAGGACTGAACGAAATGAGATCAGTGGCCGCTTTGCTGATCGCATTTGGCATCCAGGAAGCGGTGATAGTCTCCCCTATATCGTGTTTGCCATCTCAATGGCCTGTTTGACGTCGTTTTTGCATCATTGGGTTCAGAGCTTTTAGTTGCAGGTGAGCTGAGACGGTCAACCTGCGACCACGCGCAGGGCCGATTGCCGCTCGGCTTCCGTCGAGGGTGGCTCGCCCGACAGCGTACAATCACCTGCGGTCATCACCAGGATTTCCTGCGCGCTCACCGGTCGGGCGAAATGAAAGCCCTGCACGTGTCGGCAGCCGGCGGCGGCGACAAGCGCCAGTTGCCCCGCGTTCTCTACGCCTTCGGCGAGAGTCTCGATGCCAAGGCTGTCGGCCATAGCCACAATCGCACGCACAATCTCCAGATTCTGCGTACGGTCGTTCTCAAGTCCGAGCACGAAGCTGCGATCGATCTTAATCATGTCGATCGGGAATTTGTGGATGTAACTGAGAGCCGAATAGCCGGTGCCGAAATCATCGAGTGCGATGCGAATGCCCGCGGCCTTCAGAGCCGTCATGGCCTGCAGGGTGGCGTCGTCTTCGGCCAGAAAAAGCGACTCGGTGATTTCCAGCTCAATGCGGTGCGGAGCGAGACCGGTTTCGGCCAGCGCCTCAGAAAGAGTGGCAACGAAATCATCTCCGGTAAATTGGATCGGCGAGACATTAACCGCCAGGGAAATGTCGTCTGGCCATCGCATCGCATCCGCACAAGCCTTTTTCAGGGTCCATTCGCCAAGACGGCCGATCATGCCGATCTCCTCGGCCACCGGAATGAATTCGGTCGGCGAAACGGCGCCACGGCGCGGACTGTTCCAGCGCAAAAGGGCTTCCACGCCGCTTATCCGGCCTGATCGCGTTTCGACCTGGGGCTGGTATTCAACGTGGAATTCGTCATCGAAATTCGCGGTTTTGAGTTCAAGTTCCAATTTCTGGCGGGCGTCGAGTTTTGCCTGGAGGCTTTTTTCGAAAAAGGCCATCTTGCCCCGCCCTTGTGATTTGGCGGCGTAAAGTGCGGTGTCGGCAAATTTCAGGAGAGTTTCCGCGTCGGTGCTGTTTTCGGGCGCCATAGCAATGCCGATACTTGTTCCAGTGCGCAGCTCCTTGCCGTCGATTTCAAACGGATCGACGAGGATCTCGAAAATCCGGTCGGCGAGTTTTTCCGAATCGACCCGTCCGGCCACACCGACCTGCACGACAACGAACTCGTCACCACCGATGCGGGAGACAAGATTGTCGCCGCGGCAGACGCTGGATATCCTTTGCCCGACCTGACGCAGGATCTTGTCGCCGACCGCATGTCCGAGCGTATCGTTGACGTTCTTGAAATTGTCGAGATCGAGGCACAGCACAGCCAGCTTCTCGCCTGTTCGGGCGCTGCGCGCCAGTGCGTCCTCGATAAACTGCTGCAACATGTTCCGGTTGGGCAGATCGGTCAGCGAATCGTGGCGGGCGAGATGAGCGACCCGTTCCTGGGCGATCGTTCTTTCGGTCACGTCCTCGCAGGTCAGGACGGTGCCGCCGTCTGCGAGGCCGCGTCTAGCGACCTGGATGATGCCACCATCGCTGAGCCGGATCTCTGACTGATCGCCTTCTTCGCTCGCGTCGGCGCGGCAGAGCAGGATCGTGCTTTCCAGGTCGGGCCGCCTGTTTTTGCCGAAATTGCGGACAAGATCGGCAATGGTCCAGTCGTCGTGGATCGCAGCGTCTCTGATCTCGAAAATCTCGAACAGGCGGCGATTGACGACCTGAATGTGGCCGGCAGAATCGATCATGCACAAGCCTTGGGACAAATTGTTCAAGGCGATATCGAATATCCGGTTCTGAAGACGCAGCTGTTCCTGCGTGGTCCCCAGCACCGCTACCGCGGACTTCAGCTCCGATGACGTCTTTCCCAGGAGCCGGTTGTTCCAGTAAATCAGTATTATCAACAGGAGACCGGCCATTATCAGGCCGGCCGTCAGCGCGCTGAAGCGCTGGTGCAGACTAAACAAAGCCTGCTGATCGTCGGCGACAAGGCGGCCATTATAGCTATTGGCCTCAGAAGCAAGCCCGACAAATTCCGATTCCAGCGGCATGAGGATAGCCAGCAAACGGGCATTGGCGTCCGGATCATCGGCTTGTGGGATATAGGGGCCGGCAGCGCCCAGCGCCGCCTTGAAATCGGCAATGAGCTGGGCGCGCCACAAATCTTCCCCGGTGAAATCGACGAAATCCCCGTGATCCATGGTGTTATAACGGCTTTTCAGGATTTCGTAGCGCAAGACGACGTCATCGATGCTGGCATCGGCATTACCGGCCGCGAGCACGGCGATGCGGGTTATTAACCGTGCATATTCGTGAACCGCCTGGCTGGCGCTGAACGCGACGTCATATCGTGACGTTCGCTCCAGCGCCGCCCGATGCTCCTGGATTGCCAGCGCGATTTTGACACTGGCGATGCCAAGAAGAATGATGGCGCCCAGAAGAAGGGCGCCAAAAAACCGGCCTGTGAAAGCCTTGAAAACCATGCCGATTGCGCGGTCTATTTGACGATCAGTCTGGAAAGCTGCCAGACGGACCGGCCATAGAATTTCTGGCTATGCAGCGCCGGATCGGAATCGTAGGGATAGACAATGAACAGCGGTCCCTTGTCACTGATAGGCATGTAGTCTCCGTCCCGCTTTATGGCGAGAATGGCTCCGCGGTCATAGAAATCGGCCAGCGGGATGGACGTGCGGTAGTCGTTCAGCGCGATCGCAACAACCGTTTCGCCGCTCGCATCGACCCTGGTCATCAGGTCTTTCAGCGCCACGCCTTCGAAAGTGACCGGGTTGTCGAACCACGGCGTCGATGTGGTGATCGACACCATGTTCATCGCTTCAAGCATCTGCCTGTCGAAAACCGCCTTGCCGTTGGCGTTGACCACCTTGATACGACCTTCGATTGAAAGAATCGGCCTACCATCCGGATTCGCCAAGGTCTGACCGGCTTCGGCTACAGGGCCAGTTACGGCAAAGGTTGACGCAAAGGCAGCGGAAAGCGCAAGGGAGGAAAATTTGCGGCGGCTGATCATAGGATACTCCTGGCTCGATCTAACACGAGCGAACGATTAACGAGCCGGGTTTAACAATCTGTAGTGGTGAACGCCGCCTTTCGGCTGAATGTTTCGTTATCTATTTTTATGCTGAATCAAAGGTTTAGAGCGATTCTAAATGACATTCTTAATAAACCGTTGACTCACTGTTTAAGATTGTCAAATCTACTTATCGTTGGGGTCTGTATCAGTAGCGGAGTATCATTTGCCGTGATCGAAACATATAAAGAATTCAGCTTCGAAGCCGCCCATAAAGTGCCGCCCTATTCCGATGTGCATGGACATTCGTTCCGCGTTTGCGTCTCCATCCATGGCGAACCAGATGCAACCTATGGTTGGTCTGCCAATCTTTATGATGTCGAGACGAGAATCAAAAAACTGCAAGGCGAAATCGACCATCGTTATCTGAACGACATTGAGGGCCTTGAAATGCCTTCGCTGGAAAACCTGGCAAAATGGCTGTTCGACAAGTTCGATGGGCATATCCACGGGCTGGAAAGCGTGCACGTCTCGCGCGGCGCGAGCGGCCA
>CALZIL010000201.1 GCA_945787495.1 uncultured Afifella sp.
GGTTCAGCGCGGCCCTCGTCGAGCCGGCCGCGATAGGCGAGCCGGCCGTTTTTGTCGAAGCCGAAATAATCCGGCGTGCAGACCGCGTCATAGGCCCGCGCGACACTCTGCTCCTCGTCGTGCAGATAGGGAAACGAAAAACCGTGGTCACGGGCGAAGTTGATCATCCTGTCAAAGGAATCGGCCGTATAGGCGTCGGCGTCGTTGGAACAGATTGCGGCAAATCCGATGCCGGCATCCATCAGAATGCGGGCGTCGGCGACCAGTCGGTCAATGCTCGCTATGACATAGGGGCAATGGTTGCAGATGAAGACGATCACCGTGCCGTTTGCACCGCTGACATCGGCAAGCGCGTAGGCTTGTCCGTCGGTCGCGGGCAGGCGGAAATCGGGCGCGGTGAAGTTCGGATCGTGCGATGGTGGTGTTGCGGCCATAATCTTTCTCTATGAAACGGAGGGATAGTCTGATCTGCCCGCCATGCTAGCGTTGATTCCGGGACATCGGAAGGCTGGCTGCGAGCCGGCCGCCTGGATTTAGGAACAGACTCTGAGCGCCGATGCCGGACGGCGCCTAACATGGCATATTGAGAAAGTGATTCGCTGAGCGATATGAGCCGCATGGACCGATCCGACGACCTGTTTGCCGACCTTTCCGAAGGCGGAGCCAATACCGGAACCGCCGGGCGTGAAGACAAGGTTTCCGCGCCCGCCGGTGGCCGCGCGCGCAAGAGTGGCTCAGCGAAATCCGGGGCGGCGAAAACAGCGGCGAAATCGGTGGTGGCAAGGCCGGGCGACGATTACACCGCCGCCGACATTGAGGTGCTGGAAGGCCTGGAGCCGGTGCGGCGGCGGCCCGGCATGTATATCGGCGGCACCGACGACAAGGCGCTGCATCACCTGTTCGCCGAGGTGATCGACAATTCCATGGACGAGGCCGTCGCCGGTTACGCGTCATGGATCGAGGTCACGTTCGATGCCGACGGCTATCTCACGGTCTCCGACAATGGCCGCGGTATCCCGGTCGATCCGCATCCCAAATTCAAGGACCGCTCGGCGCTTGAAGTGATCATGACGACGCTGCATGCCGGCGGCAAATTCGATTCCAAGGTCTACGAGACCTCCGGCGGGCTGCACGGTGTCGGCATATCGGTCGTCAATGCCTTATCGGAAAGCCTCGATGTGGAAGTCGCGCGCGACCGCAAGCTTTATCGCCAGCACTTTGCCCGCGGCCGTCCGATCGGCCCCCTGGAGCCGGCCGGCGACGTCCATAACCGGCGCGGCACGACGATCCGCTGCCGGCCCGACCCGGAGATTTTCGGCAAGGACGTGGCCTTCGATCCCGACCGGTTGTTCCGCATGGCCCGTTCCAAGGCCTATCTGTTCGGCGGCGTGGAAATACGATGGAGCTGCGCGCCGGGCCGGATTACGGAAAAAAGCGACACGCCGGAAAAGGCCGTCTTCCATTTTCCCGGCGGCCTGAAGGATTATCTTTCTGAAGCCCTGGCCGGCGAGCCGCTTGTCGGCAGCGAGATATTCGCCGGCAAGTCGGACAAGCAAAGCGGGCACGGCTCGGTGGAATGGGCGCTCGCCTGGTTTCCCGGCGACGGTTTCATCCGCTCCTATTGCAACACCGTGCCGACATCGGAAGGCGGCAGCCACGAGGCCGGGCTGCGCATCGCCCTGTTGCGCGGCTTCAAGGCCTATGGCGAACTGACCAACAACAAGCGCGCCGCGGTCATCACCTCCGACGACATCCTCACCTCCTGCGGCGGCATGCTGTCGGTGTTTATCCGCGAGCCGGAATTCGTCGGCCAGACCAAGGACCGGCTGGCAACGGTGGAAGCGACGCGGATTGTCGAAAACGCCATCCGCGACGCCTTCGACCATTGGCTGGCCGCCTCGCCCAACCAGGCCGCGACCCTGCTCGACTGGGTGGTGGAGCGGGCCGAGGAACGACTGCAGCGGCGGCGCGAAAAGGAGATTTCGCGCAAGACGGCAACGCGCAAATTGCGGCTGCCGGGCAAGCTTTCCGACTGCACCTCGTCGCTGCGCGAGGAAACCGAACTGTTCATCGTTGAGGGTGACTCCGCCGGCGGGTCGGCCAAGCAGGCGCGTAACCGCCGGACGCAGGCGATCCTGCCGCTGCGCGGCAAGATCCTCAATGTCGCCAGCGCCGGGCGCGAAAAGATCACCGGCAACCAGCAGCTTGCCGACCTCATCCAGGCGCTCGGCTGCGGCACCGGCGCGCGCTACCGGGCCGACGACCTGCGCTACGGCAAGATCATCGTCATGACCGACGCCGATGTCGACGGGGCGCATATCGCCTCGCTGCTGATCACCTTCTTCTTCCGCGAAATGCCCGAACTGATCGCCGAGGGGCGGCTTTATCTCGCCGTGCCGCCGCTGTTCCGCATCGCCCAGGGGCCAAAGGTTCTTTACGCCCGCGACGAGGCGCACCGGGACGAATTGCTGGAAAGCGAGTTTTCCGGCCGCGGCAAGATCGAGATTTCACGCTTCAAGGGGCTTGGCGAAATGATGCCGGCGCAACTGAAGGAGACGGCGATGGCGCCGGGCAACAGGTCGCTGCTGCAGGTCCGCATCGCCGAGGACGAAACGGCCGGGGACGCCGATATCGTCAACCGGCTGATGGGCAACAAGCCGGAAGCGCGCTTTGCCTTCATCCAGGAGCGCGCCGCCTTCGCCGACGACACGGCGCTGGATATTTAAGGTCCGGCCGGTTCTCCAAACCTGTAGCTGAGCCGCGCCGAGATGGTGTGCAGGTCGACGCCGACGCCGGCGTTGGCATAGTCAAAACCCAGCGCCGTGCGGCCACTGTGATCGACAGCAAAAAGATGCGTGTAGTCATAAGCCAGACCGGCCGAGAGATGCGGCGACAGACGCCGCTCCATGCCGGCGCCGGCGGTGATGCCGTGGTGGATGCGCGCGGTGGAAAAGCTGTCCGGCAGGGTTGCATGACGGCCGGAGGTTTGCACTGCGCCGACCGCATGGCCGAGACGGGTATAAGCCAGCCAGGCGCCATTGGCATAGCCGAGCGAGGCGGTGGTGCGCAGCGCCCAGTCAAGGTCGAGCCGATAGGTTACGTCGGAAACAAGCGGACTGGTCTGCGTATCGCCAAAGAGTTGCCAGGAGGCAGCCGTTTCCAGGCCGAGAACCAGGTTGCCGGTCTGCCAGCGGTGACCGGCATGGACGCCGGGCGCGACGCCAGTGAGATCGAAATCCAGTGATTCGCCGGTCAGGCTTGTCGTATAGCCGGCATCGCCAGACGCCAATGCGGCGTCAGCGCCGGCATAAAAGCCGGACCAGTCGCCCGCAGCGGCGCGGCCAAGGCTCAACATGACCAAGGCAAGGCCAATCAATAAGACACGCATGCCGACTCCGTACCCACAGCATGATCGAAGCCCGCAGCCTAGTTGGATTTCGTGAATATCGGGTCAATTCGGTTTCAGCAGCCAAAACCAGCCAGCGATACGAAAAAAGCCGGCGCAGCCAACTGCGCCGGCAAAAAGCATTCCCAATGCCTCCTGGGGGGAGGACGGAAACTACATCGCCGCTTGCGGCAGGATGACCTTGTCGATGACGTGAATGACGCCGTTGGAGGCCTCAATGTCGGCCTTCACGACATTGGCGTCCTGGATCATCACGCCTTCCTTGGCGTTGATGCCGACCATCTCGCCCTGCACGGTCGCCTGCGTCAGTTCCTGACCGGCGATGTCAGTCGACATCACCTTGCCGCGAATGATGTGGTAGGTGAGGATGGCCGTCAGCTTGTCCTTGTTTTCCGGCTGGAGAAGCGATTCAACCGCGCCCTCCGGCAACGCCTCGAAGGCGGCGTCGGTCGGCGCGAAGACCGTGAACGGTCCCTCGCCCTTCAGGGCTTGGGCAATGCCGGCCGCCTTGGCCGCCGCCACCAGCGTTTCGAATTGTCCGGCCTCGACGGCGGTGTCGACAATGTCCTTCTTCATGTCGCCGGCGAAGGCCGCCGTCGCCAGAACACCGGCAAAGGCCGTCGCCAGAATCGTCTTGAAAATCCTCATTTCGTCTCTCCTGATTGTCTCTGACCGCCCCGCAGCCGGATGGTGAAATAGAGCGTCAAACCGGTCAGGAGAGTGACGGCGAAATCACGTTAAATTCAGCCTGAAAGCCCTTGCCAGGCCACGATTGAAGGCTAGCGGTCAACAAATGCGGCGCCTGGATGGATATCAGATGGCAGGCGCTGGGCGAGAGCGAGAATCCGCGCTCAGCCGCCTGGCGAAGAGCCGGACCATGCAAAACAGACCGGGGACGAGTACAACCGGTTCACCAAAGGCGCGAATTGCCTCTTGCGTCTTCGCCGCCAGCCTGTCAAACCCTTGCTTGACAGGCCATGCGGCAGGCTTATCTGTGCCGAAACCCCTTACAAAGTCCGCCGTTTTATCGAAATCCGCCGGGCGCGAAGCATTTCATGAGCTTTGACACACTTGGATTAAGCGACAAGGTCGTTCAGGCCGTACAGGCGGCCGGTTATACAACGCCGACACCCATTCAGGCCGAAGCGATCCCGCATGTTCTGGCCCGCCGGGATGTCCTGGGCATCGCCCAGACCGGCACCGGCAAGACCGCCTCCTTCACCCTGCCCATGCTGACCCGCCTTGAAAAAGGCCGGGCGCGGGCGCGCATGCCGCGCACCCTCATCCTGGAACCGACGCGCGAACTGGCGGCGCAGGTGGAGGAGAATTTCACGCGCTACGGCATCAATCACAAGCTGACCGTGGCGCTGTTGATCGGCGGCGTGTCGTTTGAGGAGCAGGGCAAGAAGATCGCCCGTGGCGCCGATGTGCTGATCGCCACGCCGGGCCGGCTGCTCGATCATACCGAACGCGGCGGGCTGCTGCTGACCGGCGTCGAGATCCTGGTCATCGACGAGGCCGACCGGATGCTCGACATGGGCTTCATTCCCGATATCGAGCGGATCGTGAAGCTGATTCCGTTCACCCGCCAGACCCTGTTGTTTTCGGCGACCATGCCTTCAGAAATCGGCCGGCTCGCCGACAAGTTCCTGCAGAACCCGGTGCGGGTGGAGGTCGCCAAACCGGCAACGGCGGCGGAAAATGTCACGCTGTCGCTGGTCGCTTCCGGCGCCAAGCCCGGCGAAAAGCGCGCCACACTGCGCGACCGGATCAATCGGGCGGAAAACCTCACCAACGCCATCATCTTCTGCAACCGCAAACGCGATGTGGCAACGCTCTACCGGTCGCTGCAAAAGCATGGCTATTCGGTCGGCGCGCTGCATGGCGACATGGACCAGCATTCGCGGCTGAAGACGCTCGATGCGTTCCGTGACAACGAGATCACCCTGCTGGTCGCCTCCGATGTCGCCGCCCGCGGTCTCGACATCCCCAATGTCAGCCACATCTTCAATTTCGACGTGCCGACCCATGCCGAGGATTATGTCCACCGCATCGGCCGCACCGGCCGGGCCGGCCGCTCAGGTGAGGCCATAACGATCGCGACCCGGGCGGAAGGCAAATATATCGACGCGATCGAAAGGCTGATCGGCAAGGCGATC
>CALZIL010000202.1 GCA_945787495.1 uncultured Afifella sp.
TTCTTGCCCTCGCGGATCACCAGTTCCGGCTCGATATCGGACGTATCGCGGGCCATCGCCGCAAATCGCTCAAGCACCTCTTGGGCTTCATCCCGCGCCTCGGCCCGCATGATGTCTTCAACGCCGAGCCAGTGCTGAAAATCGCCCGGCTCGACCACGAAGAGAATCGCCAGGCCGCCCTTGGTGTGCTCGGCCCGCCTGGCGGCGAACGCCAGGGCCACCGGGCATTCCGGCGAATCGTCGATGACCACGAGGAATTTCCGCGTATGGCCTTCTTCGTGTGATCGTCTGCTCCGCATCATCGTTCATGCTGCCATTGCGTGTCACCGGCGGCAAGCGCCCAGGTGATTTCGGAGATCATGCCTAGCGCGTGCGCAAAAGCCCGACAATGTCCTTGACCGCATCCATCACAGGTTTTGCGATCGCCTCGGCCCGCGCCGCGCCATCGGCGAGAATGCCGTCGATATGGGCCGGATCGGATTTCAGCCGCGTCATTTCCGTGCTGATCGGCGCCAGTCTTGCAACGGCAAGGTCCGACAGCGCCGGCTTGAAGGCGGAAAACTGCGCCCCGCCATATTCCTTCAGCACGTCGGCCTTCGTCATGCCGGCCAGCGCCGCATAGATGCCGACAAGGTTTTCAGCCTCCGGCCGGTCTTTCAGGCCGTCCGGCTCGCTCGGCAGCGGCTCCGGATCGGTGCGCGCCTTGCGGAATTTCTGGGCAATGGTATCGGCGTCGTCGGTCATGTCGATGCGTGAATATTCGGAAGGCTCCGACTTCGACATTTTCCTCGTTCCGTCGCGCAGGCTCATGACCCGCGTCGCCGGCCCGGTGATCATCGGTTTGGGCAATGGGAAAAAAGCCTCGCCATGGCCGTGCGCGGCAATCGAGGCGGCGAAATCGTTGTTGAACTTCTGGGCGATATCGCGGGACAGTTCCAGATGCTGCTTCTGGTCCTCGCCGACCGGCACATGGGTGGCCCGGTAGGCCAAAATGTCCGCCGCCATCAGGTTGGGATAGACGAACAGGCCGATGGAGGCGTTTTCGCGGTCCTTGCCGGCCTTTTCCTTGAACTGCGTCATCCGGTTGAGCCAGCCCAGGCGCGCCACGCAATTGAACACCCAGGCGAGCTCGGCATGGGCGGAGACCTGGCTCTGGTTGAAGATGATGCTTTTTTCCGGGTCCAGACCGCAGGCAATGTAGGCGGCGGTGACCTCGCGGATATTGCCGGCCAGCGCCTGCGGATCCTGCCAGACTGTGATGGCGTGCAGGTCGACGACGCAATAGATGCAGTCATGAGTTTCCTGCATGCGCAGCCAGTTCAGCATGGCGCCGAGATAATTGCCGAGATGCAGATTGCCCGTCGCCTGCATGCCGGAGAAAACGCGCTCGGGGAAGTCGGTCATTGCCTGTCGCCTGAGATATGTGTCGCCTGAAATGTGTCGTCTGAGGATGCCGCCTCGGGGCAGCGATGAAGGGCCGGATTGCCGGCGCGCCTTATCGCCAATGCCGCCGCGCCGCGCAAGCCGTCATTTGCCGCCGCTGCGCTGCATCATCGCAAAAATCGCCTTCACATCGGCGGCGCCCAACAAATGCGCCAGCGCGAAATACAAAGCCGCGCCGCCGGCGACAAGCAGGCCGAGCGCCCCGGCTTGCGCGATAAAGCCGGCATCGGGCCGCAACGCCGCCCCGACAACACTCAGCCCGCCGTAAAGCGCCGCCGCCATGATCAGGCTCGCCACGACAATCAGGCCGCCGCGCTTCAGGCTCGCCGCCTCGACCGGCCATTGACCGCGGCGCATCAGCAGGCCGAACAGCAACGCCGCATTGACCCAGCCGGCCAAGGTCGTCGCCAGGGCAATGCCGGCTTCGCCCATCACCGGGAACAGCGTCAGGGAGAGCGCGACATTGGTGACCACGGCGACGCCGGCCACATACATCGGCGTCTTGGTGTCCTCACGGGCGAAGAAGCCGGGCGAAAACACCTTGACCAGGACAAAGGCCGGCAGGCCGAGCGCGAAAAACGATAACGCAGCGGAAACCACCGCCGTTGTCTCGGGCGAAAAGGCGCCGCGCTCAAACAGCACCCGCACCACCGGTTCGGGCATGACGAACAGCGCCGCCGCCGCCGGCAGGGTCAAAAACAGCGCAAATTCCAGCGAGCGGTTCTGCAAATGCGCCCCTTCGCCATGATTGCCGGCTTTCAACGCCCGCGACAGTTCCGGCAACAAGACGACGCCGATGGCGATGCCGACGACGCCGAGCGGCAGCTGATAAACCCGGTCGGCATATTGCAGGACGGCAATCGCGCCGGCCTTCTGGCTGGCAATGATCTGGCCGATGAAGAGGTTGATTTGCGTGATGCCGCCGGCCAGCGCCGCCGGACCGGCCAGCACCAGGAGCCGCTTTACGGCGGGCGTCATGCGCGGCCGGCGCAATTTCAGCGGAAACCCGGCCTTGCGCACGGCGACGGCGAGAAGCAGCAACTGCGCCAGCCCGGCGGTGAAAACGCCCCAGGCCATCAAAGGCCCGATCGCATCGACCGGCAGATCGCGCACGATCGCAGCGCCTAAGACGGCGATCAGTATGATGTTCAATAGCACCGGCGCGAAGGCGGCGGCGAAATAGCGATGCAGCGCATTGAGAACGCCGCTCAGCATGGCGACCAGCGACATGCAGGCCAGATACGGAAACATGATCCGCGCCAAAAGCGCGGTGAGATCGAATTTCGCCGGGTCGCCGGCAAAGCCCGGCGCGATGATGGTCGCAACGAAAAATGGCGCCGCCAGTTCGACCAGCGCCGTGAAGATGATGAGCACGACGAACAGCGCCGCCAGCACCTCTTCGGCAAAGCGCCGGGCGCCGGCCTCGCCGTCCTCTTCAAGGGCGCGCGAGAACAGCGGAATGAAGGCGGAATTGAAAGCGCCCTCGGCAAACAACCGGCGGAACAGATTGGGAAACCGGAAAGCGGCATAAAAGGCATCGGCAACCGGACCGGCGCCCAGGGTCGCGGCGATCAGCACCTCGCGGACGAATCCCAGCACCCGGCTCGCCATGGTGTTGGAGCCGACGGTGAGGAAATGTCTTACCAGGCTCACGAAGCTTTGGCTTTCGCTCTGGCCGCTTTTGCCGGCGGCGCGATCGCGTCAAGCAGGCTCTTGCGGATCCGCGTCTGCCGGCTCTTTTCGGTGATCTTGTGGCCAAGCAGATCGGCGACGTAAAACGTGTCGACCACCCGCTCGCCGAATGTCGCGATATGGGCCGAGGCGATATTGAGGTTGAGATCGGAAAGGGTGTGCGCCAGGCGATAAAGCAGCCCGACACGGTCGCGGCAGATCACCTCGATAACGGAAAACCGGTCGGAGAGTTCGTTTTCGATATTGACCTGTGGTTCGACCGAAAAGGCGTCGCGCCGCGGCGTCGCCTTGCGCCGTCGCGCCATCGCCTCAGGCAGGCGGACCTTGCCGATCAGCGCCTGCTCAATCAGTGTGGCGATTCGCTCGCCGCGGCGCCTCTCGTCCGCATCATTGTCGAACGCCCGCGATATGATGATGGCGTCGAGCGCCCGGCCGTCGGTCGTCGTATAAATCTGCGCATCGACGATATTGGCCCCGACCGCCGAACAGGCGCCGGCCATGATCGATAAGAGCCTTGGATGGTCCGGCGTCAGGATGGCGATCTCCGTCGCCCCTTCAAACGCCATCGGATGAATTTCATAGGCATAGCTATCGCCCGTCTTGCCCGCCTTGGCGATCAGTTCGGCGTGGCGGACCTGATCGTCGAGACCGACGCGCAGCCAATAGGCCGGATAATGCAGATCGATGAGCCTCTTGCGTTCGCTCTTCTTCCAGCCGGAGAGCCGCTCGGCCAATTCCGCCTGCGCGGCCTTGACCTGCTGGTCGCGCGTCACCTTGGAAAACCCGCCGGTCAGGATCGGCTCGCAGGCATAATAGAGCGTCCGCAACAGCTGGCCCTTCCAGCCGTTCCACACGCCGGGCCCGACGGCGCGGATGTCGCAGACGGTCAGGATGATCAACAGCCGCATCCGGTCCAGGCTCTGCACGATCTTGCCGAAATCCATGATCGTCCGGCGGTCAGCGAGGTCGCGCGACTGGGCAATCATCGACATGGTCAGATGCTGCTCCACCAGCCACGCCACGGTTTCCGTCTGTTGCGGCGTCAGCCCGAAGCGCGGACACAGCCGGCGCGCGATCCGGGCCCCGGCAACGGAATGATCCTCCGGCCGCCCTTTGGCGATGTCGTGCAAGAGCAGCGCGACATACAGAACCGTCTTGTCCTTGATGTCGGGCAGGATTTCGTGGCTCAGCGGATGTTCGTCTTTGAGCCCGCCGCGATCGATCTGCGCCAGCACGCCGATCGCCTGCAAGAGGTGCTCATCGACCGTGAAGTGATGATACATGTTGAACTGCATCATCGCGACGACCTTGCCGTAATCGGGAATGAAGCGGCCGAGCACACCCGTCTCGTTCATGCGCCTGAGCACCTGTTCGGAATTGTTTGGAGCGGTCAGGATCTCAAGGAACAGCTTGTTGGCGACTGGGTCGTTCTGCACCGAGCGGTCGATCAGCTTGAGTGACTTGGTGATCAGCCGCATGGCGTCGGGATGGAAGGCCAGATTGGCCTGGCCGGCGCGCCGGAAGATGCGGATCAGATTAACCGGGTCGCGCTCAAACACCTTGTCGTCGGTTACGTTGATGCGGTTGTTGTCGAGAAAGAAATCCGTTGAACCGGCCAGTTTGCGCTTGCGGGTTCTCAGGCCCCGGAACAGCCGGTTGAGGCGCGGCGCGTTTTTTGCCTCGCGCTCCTCCAGCGCCGCGCAGACGATACGCGTCAGATCGCCGACGGTCTTGGCGTTGATGAAATAGTGCTTCATGAAGCGTTCCACGGCTTTCAGGCCGGGATGCTTCTGATAGCCCAGCCGGCTCGCCAGTTCCGGCTGCAGGTCGAAGGAGACGCGCTCCTCGGCGCGGCCGGTCAAAAAATGCAGATGGCAGCGCACCGCCCACAGAAAGTCATGGCATTTGCGGAACTGCCGGTATTCCGCCCGCGTCAGAAGCCCGGCATCGACCAGGGATTTGCCGGCGGCGGATTCGGCAGGACTCACCCGGTAATAATAGCGCGCGATCCAGTACAACGTCTGCAGGTCGCGCAACCCGCCCTTGCCGTCCTTGACCTGCGGCTCCACCAGATAGCGCGAGGCGCCGGAGCGGGCATGCCGGGCGTCGCGTTCCGCCAGCTTGGCGGTGATGAATTCGCGCGCCGTGCCGGCCATGATCTCCTTGTCGAAACGCGCCACCAGCTCGTCGAAAAGCCCGGTATCGCCGCAGATGAAACGGCCTTCCAGGAGCGCGGTGCGAATGGTCATGTCGGCCTTCGCCATGCGCATGCATTCGGTGACGCTGCGGGTGCCGTGGCCGACCTTCAGGCCAAGGTCCCAGAGCATGTAAAGGACATATTCGGTGATGTTTTCCAGCCACGGCGTCGGCTTGTAGGGAAACAGGAACAACAGGTCGACATCGGAGCCCGGCGCCATCATGCCGCGGCC
>CALZIL010000203.1 GCA_945787495.1 uncultured Afifella sp.
CAGGAGTCACGCCTCTCTATCGCCGCCCTGAACAATGGGGATATTCTCACGGCGATTTCTTCGATGTATCCGATAGCCCCTTAATATATCGTTTTGACGACAGGGCTTGTCGGGATGAGGAACTGTCGCGCAGTCGCGGTCGCCGGCGAACTGGCCGCCACACACGCCCGCACAGGCCCAAAACGGGTTGGCCATGAGTATTGCGCGGTTGGGCTTGATGCGCGTCAGCGGGCGTTTATGCCGGGTTCAAGCCGCAGCCGTCACTGATGCTTCGCCATCCAATCCCGGGCTATGAATTCCGCCTTGGTGATCTGGTCCGGGTTCATCTTTCTGGCTAGGAAGTCCCGGCCTTTCTGCGCCTTCTCGTAACCCTGCATGGCCGCTAGGTTAAACCACATGAGAGCCTGAATATAATCTTGCTGCACGCCCCAGCCTTTCTCGTACATGAGGCCAAGGTTATCCTGCGCATGAGCATCCCCTTGTTCGGCGGCTAGGCGGAACCACCTTGCCGCTTCGGCATAATCCTGCGGCACGCCCTGGCCGGAGTTGTATATGAGTCCGATTGTGAACTGCAGTTCGGCATCGCCTTGTTCGGCAAGCGGTCGCCAGTATTTCAAAGCCTCCACGTAGTCGCGTCGCTCCGCTGCAGCTAGAGCAGATTCGAGTTACTCCGGCTCATATCCGCATGCCTTGAAATAGTTTGCGCACTGGTCTGCGGGGTATTTTTCGATTGCGTTAGCAATGGCATCGTCGAGTTCCTCTCTTGTCCGTGCTGCCGCTTTTCTCAACAGTGCCTTGAGTTTTGAGAACGCCATCTCGATCGGATTGAAGTCGGGAGAGTATGGCGGCAGGTAAAGCAGGCGAGCCTCTGCAGCCTCGATCATCTCCCGGATGCCGGAGACCTTGTGTGCCGGTAGGTTGTCCATGATGACGGTGTCGCCGGGGTTCAGTTCGGGAACGAGAACTTTCTCGACATAGGCGCGGAAGGCATCGCCATCCATTGGGCCGGGCAAAAGCATCGGGGCTGCAATACCATCGAGCCGTAACCCGGCGGTGAATGTCGTGGTGCTCCAGTGGCCGTGCGGAATGGCAGCTCTGCAGCGCTCGCCGCGCTTGGCTCTGCCGCGAATGCGGGCCATGTTCGTTTTGGCTCCAGTCTCGTCAATGAAGATCAGGCGCTCGGGATCGAGATCGATCTGCCCGTCAAACCAGGCTTGGCGGGCTACCTTTACGTCCTCACGTTCCTGCTCGGCGGCATGTGCGGTCTTTTTTTGAACGTGATGCCGCGGCGCTCGAAGAACAGCCAGATCGTGGACGGCACTGCGGATATGGAGCGCTCTCCAACCAGCCGTTCGCCGATCTCTACCAGCGTGATGTCCGGTTGTTCCTCGACAAGCCCCAGAATGAACACCTCATGCGCGTCCAGCTTGCCGCCGCCCTTTGGCCCTTGTTTGCGTGCCTCCCGTTCGCCGTGATCACGCCAGGCGCGATGCCACCTGACCGCAGTGGCAACGCCGATGTCAAAACGCTCGGCAGCCTTGTGGGTAGACAACCCGCCGTCAATCGCCTCGATCACTCGCTCCCGAAGGTCTGAACTGTAAGCCCGTGTCATGAAACCCTCTCTGCAAATCAATGCACAAAGGGAATCACAAACGCGCACGCTACGGAATCCTCAAAATGAATCGGAGACCTTCAAATCCGCTCTAGTGGCGATACAATCTCATCTGTCCACTACCAGGATGCACTCCAAAGTCACCTCGCCAGGTGTTTTTGCTTTCGGGCGCCAAAAGGACACCGAAACGGCCAACGCCTGACTTTCGGTTTTAACCCTAACCGGAAGTCCGGCTTAGACATTCATGCATCACTGCTAATGCTTCGCCATCCGTTCGCTTGCCATGTGCTGGGCCTCGGCAGTTCTGCTTGGCGCCTTCGTCGCAGAAGGATTAGGTTATTTTATTGGGGGTTTTTTCAAAGATGCGCCTTCTCTCGCCAATCATTTTTGTCGCGGCCACTCTCGGATTGTCGCTGTCATACGGTGCAGACTCTCAAGGCAGATTCGTGGCTGGCGGCGGTTTTGGCTCCCTGGGTTGTACAGATTATCTGAACGCCACCGCAACAGCACGTCAGTAGGTCGGGTTTGAGACACTGCCGGGCGGCAATTCGCTCAACCCCTTCATGCAATATGTGCTCGGCTTCACGACTGGATTCAATATGGAGAAGGACGGTGTTTCCCACATATTCAGGTCTTTCGGCCAAGACTACGGTCTAAAGGTTCTATTGGCCATCGAACCCTGGTGTGCCAGCAACCCGACAAAATCGTTCGATGAAGCCCTGTTTCACCAAGTCTGGAAGCTCAGACATGAGCCGCGGAAATGAAGAGACCTGATTGGAAAAGCTGCTTTCGTCGGTCTGCCCAGTCGCGGTAGTGGGCATGAAAGCAGCCTGGCGCAGGACAAAGGCGTTGCTGATGTCGGTATAGGCGCAACAAACGCTCGTAAGCGCGTGAAACGTGAGTGCAGTAAGTTTGACTTGTCTGGGACAAATGCACGTCAGTGGGCATTTATGGAGGGTTTAAACCGCCACTGCTGATACTTCGCCATCCGTTCACGGGCCATGCACCTGGCCTCGGTGGCCTCGTCAGGAGTCATGCACGTAACACAGTTACCACTACTTCGCGCGCCCTCGCTGCAGGTAGCAATACCAAATCGGATTTACCCGAGTTATAGGCTCCTCGATTCCTGCTGGCATTAGAAACGGACCGGGAGTTTAACTCCCGATCCTTTTTAGCAGCAAAATTACCAAACCCGTTTGTCGTAACGGCAGTTAGGTCAGCCGGTATAGGAAAGCTGGTTCCAGAAAGTTCCCCAAGTGTCCCATGCTGCCGCCAGATTATCTCCTGCGGCAGTTACGGCAATAATCACGCCGCCGACCAGGAGCGCAAGCAGAATAAGATATTCTGTGAGCGCCACGCCGTCTTCTTCCCGGCCAAATGCGCCGATAATTCCGAAAGCCTTTTTCATTGTTTTACCCCGATACTTGTCCGTTGATTTATGGACGGTCTGAAACCCACCCAATCTGACCATAAGATCCGTGGAAATTGTCGCTATATATCGTATGGTATAGACTTTTTTAACCAATATGAACGTTCAAGCCGCTCCAAATTTGGAAAGGTTGCGCTTCGATGCCAGCCTTTTCAAAGTAACCAACGGTGCCGTTATGCGTTGTTAGCGACGCCATTTCAGTGATAATTTTTACTAAAATTTTAAACGCTGTATCGGTTGCCGGGAGCAAAGCATGGCATCGCAACGGATCATATCCAAGGCTGAGGATGTACAGCTGTTTGACCTGTCGACTGAGCAAGTCATCGCCTATGCTCGATTGTTGCTGGCGGGGATCGCGTTGGCATTCTATCTGGTTCCGACCCAGCCCGCCTATCGCTTCCTCGTCGCTTATCTGGTTTTCGCTGCGCTGGCGGTCTGCGTCTCTCACCTGGGTCCGACGGGAACGGTATGGCAGCTGCTAACGCATCTACTCGATATAGCGGCTAGCGCCATCCTGGTGCGATTGACGGATGGGTCGACCAGTCCTTTCTTGGTGTTTTTCACATTCATCTTGTTGAGCGCTACTTTGCGATGGAATTGGCGCGGCGTGCTGCTGACAGCCGGACCGGCCGGACTGCAATTCGTTATTCTGGCGTTCCTCGCCCTTGTGGATCCAGAGCCCCTGATAATTGCGGATGACGAGCTAAATCGTATCATAACGCTTGGAACATATTTTGTCGTTCTCGGCGTCATGCTTGGGTTCGTAGGCGCTTACCGGCAACGCAGCGAGGATAGATTTGCAAAGCTCGCCGCCTGGCCGGCTTTCGAAGATGTAGCGGCAGAAAAGCCAACCTTGAGAAATATGCTTGACCACGCGGCGAGCGTGATATCGGCAAAAAAAATCATTGTCGTCTGGGAGCAAAAGAACGATCCCTATTTTAATCTCTGCACTTGGGAGAACGACCAGTACGATCATGATCGTGAGCTAACAGCCGATGCGGTCCCGCAAATGGTTGCCGGCGAACTGGCCAATTCCACATTCATGGCCACCAGCGGAGACTCCAAAAAAGTGCTGACCTCCCGCGGCGTCGTGCACCTCCGTTCGCCGGTTTATTCCGATTATCTAAAGGCAAGCCATCTGATGCACCGGGTCGTGGCCGCGCCGATTGCGCAAGGGCCATTCAGGGGTCGCGTATTCGCGGTGAATTGCCGAAGTCTCAACGATGGCCTGTTGCCGCTCATCGATATCATTGCCTATCGCACCGGCATCGAACTTGAGCGTCATTTTCTTCTCCAGGAAAGCTTGGAGGCTGCAAAAGCAAAGGAGCGAATTCGGCATGCAGGTGAGGTGCATGACGGCCTGCTGCAAACTCTTACCGCGGCCTCTTTGCATTTGAAGGCGGCAAGCCGGCAGACGCAAGGCGCGCTTCATCATCAGTTGGAGTTGGTCGGCGAGATCATAACGGTCGAGCAGCGTCGAGTTCGTGGTCTTGTCGATTCAATGCGGTCAATGCCCGAGCAAAGGAAGGCCTTCCGATTGTCATCGGATGGACAACGGATGCTCAGCGAGATCGGCAATCGCTGGGATTGCATGACGCAGCTCGCGGTGACGCCGCCGGACGCGACCGTACGGATCGAATTAGGCGAACAGCTATATCTTATTTTTGCCGAAACGATCGCCAATGCCGTGCGTCACGGCCAGGCCGGCAGTGTAGCCATTGACATTCATCACAACCGCGACTCTCTGGAGCTGTATATGGACGATGATGGCAACGGATTTTCGGGGCTTTCAGGAAATTACGATCAAGCCAGTCTGGAGGCACAAAGAATTGGCCCCGTTTCATTATGCGAGCGGGTCAAAATCCTCGATGGCGAGCTGCGGCTTGCCACCAGCGCGCGGGGCAGTCAAGTAACAATTCGATTGCCCATATGATGGCCGCGAAACAAACAATATCGATTGTCATCGCCGATGATCATCCGATCGTCCTACATGGGCTGATGGCTTTGCTCAAATCAGAGCCAGATTTTCGTGTGGTGGCAGCATGCAATGATGGCGAAGAGGCTTTCGACGCGATCTTAACGAACGATCCGGATGTCGCGCTTCTCGACTTCAGAATGCCGAAGTTGAACGGGATGGAGGTGCTCGCAAAAGCAGATGAAACCGGATTGCGAACGCGTGTAATTTTTCTTACGGCCATAGCCACTGACGGGCAAGTTCTCGCCAGTCTTAATCGCCGCGCCTACGGCATTGTGCTCAAGGAATCTGCAGCGGAGACCGTGGCAAGCTGCATACGCGAAGTGGCCGCAGGGCGGCGCTGGGTTCCGGAAGAGGCGTTGAGAAGGTTGATGGAAGGCACAGCTACTGAATTGATTAAGACAGCGCCCGTTCTGAAAACGCTTACGTTGCGAGAGCGTAATGTATTGCAATGTTTGGTTGAAGGCCAATCCAACAAAGAAATTGCCCGCTCGCTGGGGCTGTCTGACGGAACCGTCAAGGTTCACCTTCACAATATTTATGAAAA
>CALZIL010000204.1 GCA_945787495.1 uncultured Afifella sp.
AAGATATGCGCAAATTTCTGTCTTTTCGTTAGCGCAATATCCTTCCATCTTATGGCACGTGATGCGTTGAGGAGGATGGATCGTGCGGTCCAATGGCGTTTCGACGAAGCTGCCCGATCTCGGCCTGATCGGCGTTCCCAGTGACGCCGGCGCCGGTGAACGCGGCGCCTGTCTGGGACCGGAAGCGCTCAGGATCGCCGGTCTGGCCGACCAGCTGGCGGCGCTTGGCTATTCTGTCACCGACCATGGCGACCTGCCGGGGCCGAAGAATGCGGAGCGCGCCGCGGCATCCCTTGCGCCTGAAGGCGGCCGCAACTTTGAAGATGTCAGCGCCTGGTGCCGGCTTACGAGCGACAAGACATTCGAGGTTGCTCAATCCGGCCAGCTGCCGCTCATCCTGGGCGGCGACCACAGCATCGCAATGGGTTCGGTCAACGGCATCGCCCGGCACTGCCGCGAGGTTGGCCGGGAGCTTTTCGTGCTGTGGCTCGACGCGCATGCCGATTTCAACAATCCCGCCTCTTCGCCCTCCGGCAACATGCATGGCATGCCGGTCGCCGCCTTTTGCGGTGAGCCGAGCCTCGCAGACGTGCTCGGGCCGGAGCGGGCGGCGGCGGTCACGCCGGCGAATGTCACCCTGTTCGGCATCCGCTCCGTCGACCGCCAGGAGCGCGCCGCAGTCGGCCGGCGTGGCGTCCATGTGGTCGATATGCGGACTATCGACGAGCGCGGCATCGTCGCGGCGCTGAAGCCGGTCATCGACGAAGTGCGGGCGGCCGGCGGTCATCTGCATGTCAGCCTCGACGTCGATTTTCTCGACCCGTCGCTGGCGCCCGGCGTCGGCACCACGGTTCCCGGCGGGGCGACCTATCGCGAAGCGCATTTCTGCATGGAACTGCTGCACGAGGCCGGCATTGTCGGCTCCATGGATATCGTCGAACTCAATCCCTTTCTCGATGTGCGCGGCGCCAGCGCCACAGTGCTGGCCGACCTAACCGCCAGCCTTTTCGGCAAGACGATCATCGACCGGCCGCCCGAAACGCGGCGCTGGCCGGGGCGGGCTAATCGCCGATACAACGATCCCGGCAGAGGGCCGGCCACAGATGCGGAGCAATCAGATGTCATTTGATCCCCAGGACTATATCTCGATCGAACACGAACTCGGGGCGCACAATTACAAGCCCCTCGACGTTGTCCTGTCGCGCGGCGAGGGGGTCTGGTTGTGGGATACGGACGGCAACAAATATCTTGATTGCCTGGCCGCCTATTCGGCCGTCAATCAGGGCCATTGCCACCCGAAGATCCGCGACGCGATGATCGCGCAATCGCAAAAGCTGACGCTGACCTCGCGGGCCTTTCGCAACGACCAGCTGGCGCCGTTCTATGAAGAGCTCTGCGCGCTGACCAATTCGCACAAGGTGCTGCCGATGAACAGCGGCGCGGAGGCCGTTGAAAGCGCCGTCAAGGTGGTCCGCAAATGGGGTTACGAGGTCAAGGGCGTGGCGGAAAACCGCGCCGAGATTATCGTCTGCAGCGAGAACTTCCACGGCCGCACACTGGCCATTGTCGGCTTTTCCACCGACCCGTCGGCGCGGCGCGGCTTCGGACCGTTCGCGCCGGGCTTCAAGGTCGTGCCGTTCGGCGATGCGGATGCCATGCGGGCGGCGATCACCGACAACACGGTCGCCGTGCTGATCGAGCCGATCCAGGGAGAAGCAGGCGTCGTCATTCCGCCGGACGGTTATCTGAGGGCCGTGCGCGAATTGTGCTCCGACAACAACGTCGTTTTCATTCTCGACGAGATCCAGACCGGGCTCGGCCGCACCGGCAAGCTGCTGGCCGAAGAGCATGAAAGCGTGGAGGCCGACCTGACGCTGATCGGCAAGGCGCTGTCGGGCGGCTTCTATCCGGTCTCCGCCGTGCTCTCCAATTCAGAAGTCCTTGGCGTTCTGCAACCCGGCGAGCATGGCAGCACGTTCGGCGGCAATCCGCTGGCTTGCGCCATCGCCCGTGCGGCGCTGAAGGTGCTGGTCGAGGAGGGCATGATCGAGAACGCCGAAAAAATGGGCGCGCGCTTCCAGAGTGCGCTCAAGGGCCTGCGCAGCAATATCGTGAAAGAGGTTCGCGGCCGCGGCCTGATGATCGCGGTTGAGCTGCAGGCCGAGGCCGGCGGCGCCCGGCATTATTGCGAGGCGCTGAAGGATCGCGGCATATTGTGCAAGGAAACCCATATCGACACGATCCGCATCGCGCCGCCGCTGGTGATCACGCAAGGCGAGGTCGACTGGGCGATGGAGCAGTTTTCGGCCGTGCTGACCCAAACACGGCACTAGGGTCCAGACTCGATCAGGCAATCTTTCGCGCCGAAGATTGCCGAAAGAGACGGACTGGCGGGCCTTAGGAGAGGCGTAACCGGCCATTCGAAGTTCGCCACCCAAAGCGGCACCGATTGCCAGCTAAACTCAATCTGCCTTGTTGAGAAACTGTTCGAGCGCCTCCATGGCGTGGGTCGCGTAGACGACGCTTGTCCCGCCGCCCATGAGCACGGCTACGCCCAATGTCTCTGCAATCTCTTCCCTAGTGGCGCCGGCTTCGAGCGCGTCATAGACGTGGTGTGCGATGCAGCCATCGCAGCGTACAACGACACTGATCGCCAGGTTCATAAGTTCTTTCGTCTTCGTGTCCAGAACGCCATCGCCGACCGCCGTCTTATGCAGCTTCCAGAAAGTTCCCATCAAATCCGGCTGAGCGGACAACAGCTTGCGTGAATAGGCTTGGAATTTGTGCAGCATGTCAGGATAGGTGGAACTCTGGACTGATGTATCGCTCATGGTTTCGGTGCTCCGCATCCGTTGAAGCGCGTTACGCCTTCTGTTTCAGAGCTTCGTCAAGCGTCTTGCGAAACGCCGTTCTTTGCTCGTGGGACATGCCGGCGGTTCCCTTCTCGACAAGTGCCGAGACGATTCCTGTTGCTACCTCGCCGCGCTTTTCGGCGTCGATCGCAGGCAACATCATCTGAATGCAGTTCGGCATCATTGTCGTGAGCATCATTTCTTGCATCTGATGTCCCGAGCCGCTGCCCATCATTTTGCCCATCATGCCCTGCATCCCGCTGGAACCGTCGCCGCCATCTCCGCACATCATACCCATCATCTTTGGCATCATCTCCATCATGTTCATGCCCTCCATCATCTTGGGCATCATCTCCGCCATCATCTTCTGTTTCTCCTCCGGAGTGATGTCGGCAAAGAATTTTCCCATCATGCTGTCCATCATGGTTTCCTTGTCTTCCTTGCTCATTCTCTCCATCATGAGACCCATCATCCGTTCCATAATGCTCATCGTATCGTCCTCGCATTGTCAGTCGTGCCGTGTCCTTTCAGATTTTCGCCGTCGTATCGACAGCATCGTTGTATGGGGCAATCCTGGGCTTGGTTGGCATCGGACGCCAATCGAGCTCCACCGTCAGTGGAAACCGGAATTTCATCATTGCGTTTGCGATCGTTTCGACCCGCATAGCCTGAAAGACCTGGCATCCGGTCTCTTTGAGAGTGTCCTTCGCGGTATATGTGGCGGAATCGCACCCCAGTATGAGCACCGCATCGTAGTTCTTTGCGCGTCGTACAAGCCGCTTACGTTGCCCCTGCGTCCAAAGGCACATCATTGGCACGGGGGCATGTATTGTGAGCACGCCCGTTCGGACACCGCTTTGCTCAAGCGGTTCGCGAATTGACGTGATGTAGTCTTCGAAGGCTTGGGTTTTCAGGCCGTGTTTGAAGAACTCGATGAACGGCTTCTTCTTCTGTATCGACACGCACATGGGCGGGCAGACGGGGCAGGAAACGATCAGGACCGAACCGAAGCCATCAAGGTCGGCGGTAACGTCGCGCGGTTCCAGATAAATGGGCATGTGTCTTCTCCTGCCGATGCGCAGTTCAGAGCAGAGAAAAGTATAACCCTCAAAACAGTCGAAGGCATTGACGCGGGTCAACAACGGCAATGTGTGATTGTTGCAAAGTGTCAGCGCTAAAACTGGTATTTCCCAACGCGGAGTCTTGAAGGCCGATGTCCGAAGAATGGGACACCAAGGGTAGTGGCTTCGACTGGTTTCTCCTGGACCGACTCGACGCGGTCTGGTGGGGATCGGCGTTCATTTGGGGCGTCTTGATTCTCCTCGTGGAGAATACCGGTTGGGCCGGTGCATGGGGCTGGTGGGATGGATGGGGAGTGTTTTTCACCGGAGCGGGCATTCTTGCCCTGTTATGTGCTGTCGTCCGCCTGCAAGTACCGGTCTATCGGGCGAAATGGATCTTCAGCACGATATTCGGGTTTATCTTTTTGGCCATCGGTTTAAGCGCTTGGGATGCCGCCTGGTGGATCTGGGTCGTTGGCTTGATGATTGTCGGCGTTATCACGCTTTTATCTGCGTTCAACCAGAAGACATAATTCAGGCTGACGATATGGTGGAAATCCTTCAATAGGCCGATCGGGCTTGGACCCCAGGGCATGCGCAAGGCGGCGACTGGCCGCCTTGCGTAATTTTCCGGCGCTACTGGGTGAGCATGCGGTGCATGCCCTCCACGTTCTCCGCCCGCCATTCCTTGTACTGGCCCCAGTCGGCGTATTTATCCATCGTGATCGACGCCTGCATCTCCTCCAGCGACTTGCCGGCGGCGATCCCGGCTTCCACTTCGGCTTTCAGATCCTTGACATACTGGCCGTGATCGGCGGCGTCCTGCTTGCCGCCCAGCGCGCCGTGGCCGGGCGCCAGAATGTCGAAATCGATCTCGCCGACCTTGTCGATGGCATTGATCAGATCGGGGATGAAACCGTCGCGGAAGGTGCGGAACGGCAGCCGCTTGACGGAGACGAAATCGACGGTGAACAGCGTCCGTTCCTCGGGAAAGCGCGCGACGATCATGTTGTCTGAATGACTCTTGCCGAGAAAGCTTAGTTCCACCGTCTTGCCACCGAGAGTCAGCGTATGACTGTCGGTAAAGGTGACCTCCGGCACTGCTGTGGGCACGGAATTGGCGATGATGTCGGCCTTGGCCTGCTCGTGGGCGACGACGACGGCGCCGTCATCGGCAAAGACCTCTCCGCCGGAGACGTGGTCGGCGTGGTCGTGGCTGTAGACGACATATTTGATCGGCTGGTTGAAGCGTGTCTTGATCTCGTCCTTCAGCCATTTTGCCGCCTCGGCATTGATCGGATCGGTGACGATGACGCCTTCCGGCGTCACCAGAAAGACGGAAAAATGAAAATTGTTCTGGAAGCGGTAGAGATCGCCGGCGATCTGCGTGATCGCCCGCTTGGGCGGATCCTGCGCTTCGGCACGGCCGGGCAGAGCGGCAAAAACAGCCATGCCGAGAATCAACAATAGGAAACGTGAACAGGTCTTCATGACAACCTCCCTTTGGGCGGCGGATTTCGCCGCCCCTGACAAGGGGGGATTCATAGTGCGCCGACGTCGGGCTGGAAGTCACATTGGCGTTAACGGCATTGAACAGACTGTTCAACGCATTTTGCGCGCCCGCATCGCCAGCGTCCTCAG
>CALZIL010000205.1 GCA_945787495.1 uncultured Afifella sp.
ATCTTCAATGACATTATAGAGCCGGTAGAAGGGAATCCGGCTGCACAGATGATGGACGTGGTGCACGCCGATATTGCCGGTGAACCAGCGCAGGATTTTCGGCAGATCATAATGCGAGCTGCCGTGCAGCGCCGCTTCCTGCACGCTCCAGTCCGGCTCACGCTCCCAATGGGTGTCTTCAAACTGGTGCTGTACGTAGAACATCCACACGCCAATGGACGACGCCAGCAGCACCACCGGCAGGTGAACCATCAAAAACGGCCCGACGCCGACCAGCCACATCATCGCCACCACCAGCGCGGCAATCGCCGCATTGGTCGCCATGGTGCTAACCCAAGGCGTCCAGCCCTTGCGCATCAGGCCGACCGGCAGCCGGTATTCCAGGATGAACAGAAAGGCGGGCCCAATGCCGAACAAAATGGCGGGATGGCGGTACAGCCGATAGGTCAGTTTGCCGAAACGCGAGCGTTGAAGGTATTCGCGCACCGTCAGGGTCTTGACGTCGCCGATGCCGCGCCGTTCCAGATTGCCGGCGCTGGCGTGGTGGGTGGCATGATCGCGGCGCCAGACATCGTAAGGCGTCAGGGTGAAAACGCCCAGAACGCGGCCGACCCAGTCATTCGTGACCCGACGGCGAAACGATGAACCATGACCGCAATCGTGCTGCAGCATGAATATCCGGACCAGAAATCCCGCCGTCGGAACGGCAAGAAGCAAGGTCAGCCAGTAGCCGACTTTCAGGCTCGCCAGCATCACGACCCAGAAGATGGCCAGCAAAGCGGCCGTCATCGCCAGTTCGGCGATGCTGCGGATCCGGCTTTGCTCGCGATACCGGTTGAGGATCGGCGTCCAGGCTTTCGGAGAATCAACGGTCAGGGACGGTGAGGTCCGATCTGCGGTCTCCGGCATAATTTCTTTTGCCGGTAAACCGGTCTTTGATCGCATCATTCAGTTCGTCTCCCAGCCTGTCGTTCCGTTCACCGTGCCGCCGGCCGCCCAGCCGGAAAAATCCCCAAGCAGATCTGCCATCATGGCAATTTCGCCGGTTTCGGGAATTTTTTTGCAACAGGACGCCCTAACAGTGCGCGGCCTGAAGACACAATCGGGCAACGCACCCGAATCATGCCGGTTTCACGGATATTAAGGACCGATAGCCGATCGCGGGCGCCAGTGAAACCAAAAAACCATATGGCGACTCGGAAGTGTCACCGCAACCGGCAGGTGATCGCCATTTGAGGCCGCATGTGTCTGGCTGCGCTTTAGTCGGCAAGTACGTAAGTACCCGGCGCGTCGCAAAGCGGCTGAAAACCGGTTTCATGGCCGCCCATTTGCGGCGCCGGCGCCGGCGGCGCGGATCGTTCGCCGAGCCAGTCGCACCATTCGGGCCACCACGACCCGTCCTTATGCGCCGCCTCGGCCAGCCAGCTGTCGGGGTCGACGTAAAGGCCGTCCTTTGTCCGCGTCATGACGCGATAGCGGCGGCCCGGATGGCCGGGTTCCGAAACGATGCCGGCATTGTGCCCGCCGGTTGTCAGCACGAAGGTCACCTCCGCATCGCACAAAAAGTGGATCTTGTGGACCGAATGCCATGGCGCCACATGATCGCGCTCCGTCCCGACGACGAAAATCGGCACCTCAATGTCGCCGAGCGCGACCGGCTTTGAGCCGGCGACATAGCGCGCATCGGCCAGTTCGTTGTTGAGGAAGAGCTGCCGCAGATATTCTGAATGCATGCGATAGGGCAGGCGAGTGGCGTCGGCGTTCCAGGCCAGCAGATCGTTCATCGACCGGCGCTCGCCCATCAGATAGTCATGTAAGAGCCGCGACCAGACGAGATCGTTGGAGCGCAGCATCTGAAACGCGCCGGCCAGCTGGTGCGAGTCCAGAAAGCCCTGTTCCCACATCATGTCTTCCAGGAATGACAGCTGGCTTTCATTGATGAACAGCGAGAGTTCGCCCGCATCGGTGAAATCGGTCTGGGCGGCGAAAAGCGTCAGGGACTGCAACCGCTCATCGCCGTCGCGCGCCATCGCCGCAACTGCGATTGCTAGCAAAGTGCCGCCCAAGCAATATCCGGCGGCGTGAACCTTGTTGCCCGGCACGATCGCCGAAACCGCATCCAGCGCCGCCATGACGCCAAGTTCGCGATAATCATCCATGCCGAGGTCGCGGTCTTCCGGTTCCGGGTTTTTCCAGGAGATCATGAAGACGGTGAAGCCCTGCCGGGTCAGGTGGCGGACCAGCGAATTGTCCGGCGACAAATCGAGAATGTAATATCTCATGATCCAGGCCGGCACGATCAGCACCGGTTCGGGACGCACCGTGTCGGTCACCGGTTCGTACTGGATCAGTTCGATCAGCGCGTTGCGATAGATGACCTTGCCTTTCGTTGCCGCCACGTCGCGGCCAACCTGAAAGGCCTCCGTACCGGCCGGCTTGCGGCCGCTGATCAGCCGCTCCCAGTCCTCAGCCAGGTTCTGCCAGCCGCGCACCAGGTTCATGCCGCCCTCTTCGGCGGTCTTCTTCATCAGTTCCGGATTGGTGGCGAGAAAATTCGCCGGCGAGAACACGTCGAGGATCTGGCGCGCCGCAAATTGCACTTCGTTTTCGTGCTGCCGGGTGACGCCGGGCACGCCGGTCATGGCGTTGTGCCACCATTGCTGATTGAGCAAAAAGCCCTGGTAGATGAGGTTATAGGGCCAGGTCTGCCAGGCCTCGCCGGTAAAGCGCCGGTCCTGCGGCAACGGCTCGATACACGGCGGCGTCCGGTTCGTGCTGGCCAGGCAGGTGCCGGCGTAGCGTGTCAGACGCAGATATTTCTTGATCGCCTTTTGCACCAGCTGCGCCTGTTTGCCGGGCGCGTAGGCAAGATGAAACGCCCAGTCGGAAAAAGCTTCGGCCAGCGCCGGCGGCGACAGGCCGGCCGTCATGCGGGCGGCGGCGGCGTGAACGGACCGGTCGATCGTCTCGGCCAGCGCCGTGGAGGCATAGGATTCGCGCTCGATCGGCAGGCCGGTCAGGGCTGGCATTGGGCTCGGGCGTTTTGGCGCCAGCTTGCCAGCCGTCTTTTCGCCAGCGACCGCGATCGGCGACGTGCCGCCGTTCGGCCTGGGCGCCTTTCTCACTCCGCCGTCGTTACGGCGCGTTTTCGTCGTCTGTCTGGTGGCCATCCTCGCCTCTCCAATCAACGTTGCACTGCGGCCCGGAACCGCAATCGGCTGCCATTTTGCTCCCAAAAAAAGGCGGTTTGCGGCGCCAGAACCGCGAGCGGTTCAGGCAGCCTGCGGCTCTGCCGGATCGGGCCACAGATCACGAATCCGGTGCCTGAGCGCATGCCGGACGTGGCCGATTTCACCCATCGAGACATGGTTGTTGAGGAGGACGAACACCGCCCGGCAGGCCTCGGCCGTCTGGTCGAGATGGTCTGGCTGGAACGCCTGGTCGATCGTGGCGAGAAAATCGTCGCGGCTGCGGTTCTCCACCGGCGTTGCCGCCGGCCGCCAGCCCTCGTAGTAGAGCCCGCGCATGATAATCGGCAGTTGCGCCGCCAACTGTGCCGATTCATCGGTTTGCAGCCAGTCCCGGATCGTATGCAGGGTGATGCGCAGCAGGCGAAACGCCCGGTTCTTGTCCTGCCAGCCAAGAATCTCCATCAGCTCGTTCAGCCATTCATTGGTTGTCTGGACGGCATGATCGATCGTCGCAAGGCCGGTGGCTTGCATGGTCTTGCTCCTTAAAGGTTGCGCCGGCGGGTCGAAAGCCGGCCTGAATCATCAAAATCCAACCTGCCATGCCACGCCGTCATCTGCATTGATGCCGGTCAAATCCGCCAGCCGGCGGGCCCGGATTGCCAATGCGGTTTGGGCTTCGGCTTTGACACAGGTCATGTTTTCGGTCTGCGCGAACCGGTATTCTTGCCATAATGATCAATCGTATGATCGGAAGAGGGACCGGACATGCAAACTGAGCCGCAGATCACCTTCCGCGGCATGGAACCGTCGGCCGCCATTGAGCACACCATTCGTGAGAAGATCGGCCGACTGGAAAATTTTCACAATCGGATCACGTCTTGCCGCGTCGTCGTGGAAGCGCCGCATCGCCATGGCCAGAAGGGCCAGATCTATCGCATCGCGATCGATGTCGACGTGCCGGGCGGTGTCGTTGTGGTCAACCGCGAGCCGGGCCAGAACCATGCCCATGAGGATATCCATGTCGCCATCCGCGACGCCTTCAGCGCGGCGCAAAGGCAGCTGGAGGACCACGTCCGCAAGGTCAGCGGACACCGGGTTAAGGACCATCCGGCCAAGGAGCATGGCACGGTTGCCCGGATTTTTCCCGACGAGGGCTATGGATTTATCAGCACCAAACCCGGCGAGGAACTGTTCTTCCAGCGCGCCAGCGTTACCGGCGACGGCTGGCGGGAACTGGACGTCGGATCAAGGGTCCATTTCACGCCGATGGACGGCGAAAAGGGACCCTATGCGGTAGCCGTAACAGTGGCGGAATGAGTTGCATCAACCGTTGGCATAAGGGGGCCGGGCAAGCGGAGTACTGCGATGAACGGCTTTGGCCGCTTTAGCGATCGCGCCGACGCCGGCCGCCAGCTTGCCGCGGCGGTCAAGGCGAAGGCCTATGCCGATCCGGTGGTTCTGGCGCTGCCGCGCGGTGGCGTGCCGGTGGCGCTGGAGGTTGCCCGGGCAATTGGTGCGCCGCTCGATCTGGTCATGGTGCGCAAGATCGGCGTCGATTTCCAGCCCGAACTGGCCGCCGCAGCGGTCGTCAATGGTGACCAGCCGGAAATCGTCGTCAACGAAGACGTCGTCGAGGCCGCCCGTGTCAGCCAAGACTATCTCGATGCCCAGGTCGAAGCAAAACTGGCGGAAATTGCCAGGCGCCGGCAGCTTTATCTGAAGGACCGGGCGAGGGCCGCAATCAAAGGCAGCACCGCGATTGTCGTCGATGACGGTATCGCCACCGGCGCCAGCATCCGCGCCGCGCTGCACGCAATGCGCCGCAAGGAGCCGGCGCGGCTCGTGCTCGCCGTTCCGGTCGCTCCGGCCGAGACCCTGACGGTGTTGCAGGACGAGGTCGACGACATCATCTGCCTGGCGACGCCGGAGCCGTTTTATGCCATCGGCGCCCATTACGCCGATTTCCGGCAGGTTCCCGATGACGAGGTCGTCGCCATGCTGGCGGCGGCCGACGCCGGCGAATTGGCCGGGCCGGGCATATCATAAGGCTTATCAACCTGTCGGCCGCGCTTTTGCCGGCATGACGGCGCGGACGATCTCGCTGACCACGACCGGCGCGGTGCTCATGCCAAGGATAAGCGACCAGGTTGTCCGATCAGGCGCGACAATCTCAAGAACCGCCGCCAGCGGAGCGAAATAGGCCGCCGCCGCCAGCAGACCGATACACAGTCCAAGCGCGCCCCAGACATAAGGATTGCGCACCACGTCGTTGCGCCATAGCGGGGCGGTCAGTGTCAGGAACGATACCGTCACCGCCTCCGTTCCGGTGAGTCCCAGGACCGTCAGCGCGATCAGCAGCGAACCGAGCGTTGCAGCGGTGATCAGCGCGCCGAAGAAGACGATCGCCCGCCATTGCCGCCGCGTCAAAAGGCCTTCCGCGGGATTGCGCGGCGGCCGCCGCAAAACGTTTTCGTCGCCTTCGCCCAGACCCAGCGCAAAGGCCGGAAAAACGTCGGTCACCAGATTGAGGAACAGGATCTGCAGCGGCAGAAGCGGCAGCGGCAGGCCAACGAGAACCGCCAGGCCGACGATCAGCACCTCGGCCAGGTTGCACGACAGGAGATAGGTGGCGAAACGGCGGATATTGGCGAAGATGACACGGCCTTCGCGGATTGCCGTGACGATAGTGGCGAAAGCGTCGTCACGCAGCACGATATCGGCCGCCTCGCGCGCAACCTGTGTGCCGCGCAGGCCCATGGCGACGCCGATATCGGCCTGGCGCAGCGCCGGCGCGTCATTGACCCCGTCGCCGGTCATGGCGACCACCTCGCCGGCCTGCTGGTGCAGACGGATCAGGTCGAGCTTCTGCTCCGGCGTGACCCGGGCGAAGATGATGGTGCGCCTGAGATCGCCATTGGCTTTTTCATCGCCACCGGCAATTGGTGCCAGTTCATGGCCGGCCTTGGCGCGGTCGCCGCGCTCCGAAAGGCCGATTGCTTCAGAGACGCTTTTCGCTGTGCCGATATGATCGCCGGTAACCATGATGACGGTAATGCCGGCGTCCCGGCAGGCCTGGATGACCTCGCCGATATCGGAGCGCGGCGGATCGTGGATGGCGGCGAGCCCGGCCAGCGTCAGATCCTGATAGACAGGCGCGCCGGCAGTCTTTGCCTGCTTGAAAGCCAGCGCCAGCATGCGCAGGCCGCGCGCCGCCAGGGCCTCGGCGGCGTTGAGCCACTCGTCGCGCTGGGATTCGTTCAGCACGTCCACGCCATCGCCGGTGAGCACGCTTTGGCAGGCCGGCAGTACGGTCTCCGGCGCGCCCTTGGCGACGAACAGGAAATCGTCGCCGTCCTGATGGATCGTCGCCATGCGCTTGGCGGCGCTGTCGAAGGCGATTTCCGCCAGTTCGGGGTACCGCGCCGTCAGGCCGGTGCGGGTCAGGCCGGCCAATTGTCCGGCGCGCAGCAGCGCGATTTCCGTCGGATCGCCGGTATCGCCTTCATTGCCCGGGCCGCCGCCCAAAGTCGCATTGGTGCACAGGACGCCGATCTCCAGCGCCCGCCGCAAGGCCGGATCAGTGCCCGCGTCTATGCGCTGGTCATCGCGTGAAAACTGCCCGCCCGTGTGATCGCCTGTGTGATCCACCGTGACTTCGCCGCCTGCCAGCAGCAACCGTTCAAGGCGCATGCGGTTTTCCGTCAACGTGCCGGTTTTGTCGGTCAGGATCACTGTCGTTGCGCCGAGTGTTTCGACCGCCGAAAGCCGCTCCACCAGGGCGTTCTTGCGCGCCATGCGCAGCATGCCGCGCGCCAGGGTCAGCGTGGCGACGATCGGCAGGCCCTCCGGAATGGCCGCCACGGCGAGCGCGATGCCGGCCTCCACCATCAAAAGCAGTTCATTGCCGGTGACAATGCCGGCCACGGTGATCAGGCCGGCCAGCACCAGCGTTACCCAGATCAGCTGGCGGCTCAGCCTCTCAAGCTGCTTTTCCAGCGGCGAGCGGTCCTGCTCGGCTTCCTCGACCAGCGCCGTGATGCGGCCGAGCTCGGTGGCAAGACCGGTCGCCGCAACCACCGCCTCGGCCGTGCCGCGGGTGACGGCCGTGCCTTTATAGGCCATCGAGACGCGCTCCGGCATGGGCGTTTCGGCGGCGACCGGCGCGACCTGCTTGTCGACGGCCAGGGATTCGCCGGTCAGCGTCGACTCATCGCAGGCCAGATTGGCGGCGTTGACGATCCTGAGATCAGCCGGCACCAGATCGCCGCCGTCCAGGAGCACGATATCGCCCGGCACAAGGCGGCCGGCGGGAATGATCCGTGCAATGCCGCCCCGGCGGATGCGCGCCTCGCGCGCGCCGAGCTCGCGCAGCGCTTCCATCGACCGCACGGCGCGGATTTCGGTGAAGAATCCGATAGCGCTGTTGATCGCCAGCACGACGGCGACGGCGATCGCCTGCGGCCATTCGCCGAAGGCGGCCGAAAGGCCGGCCGCCACCGCCAGCAGCAGCACCACGGCGCTTTCAAACTGATTGATCAGGATCCGCCAGGCGCTGACCGGCTTTCTGATGCGCATCAGGTTCGGGCCGTAAAGCCTCAGCCGCGCCGCCGCCTCCGCGTCGGAAAGGCCGGTCACCGGATCGACGTTCAGCCGGGCAAGGACGTCCTCCGCGCCAAGCGCGTGGAAGCCTGGATCGCCGGTCGCGCCGGTGCCAGCCAACGGCTTTGATAGCGCCGCCGGCATGGCTCAGCGTTCTGAATTGCGGTCGATGACGGCGACGCCGTCGGACACCTGGTCGCTGGGATAAAGGATGATCGGCTCGCCTTCATCCAGGCCGCCGACCACTTCGGCATGTTCATCGTTGCGATGACCGAGTTCGACAATCGTCAGGGCAGCCATGCCGTCGGAGATCCGGAAAACCGCCCACTCGCCGCCGGCGCGGAACAGCGCGCTCAAGGGCGCGCGCAGCACCGCATCATCGGCCCATTCCTCGATGCGCAGGAAGACGCCGAAATCGTGACCGAGCGCGCGCCATTGCTCGGGCGGATCGAGCAGATCGAGCACGGTGGTGACCCGTTGCTCCTCAATGCCGAGCGCCGAGACCTTGGTGAAGCCGGCCGGATCGATCCGCCGCACCTTTGCTTTCAGCGGCGGGCCGCCCCATCCCTCGACCCTCGCCGCCGCTCCGGTTTTGATCCGCACCGCGTCGGACGACAAAAGATCGACGACGATTTCCAGATTGGCCGGATCGCCGATCTCCACGAGCGGCGTGCCGGCGGCGATCACCGCTTCGCTTTCCTGGACTATTTTCAGCACCCGTCCGTCCACCGGCGCATCGAGCACGATGCAGCAGGACTGTTGATCATAATCAGGCAGGGCGTCCGGCTCGATCAGCCGCGCCTGGGCGCTTTCCAACTCGTGCCGGCGCAGTTCCAGATTGGCTTCCGATTGCTTCAGGGCGGCCTGCGCGGTGTCATAATCAAGCACCGCCTTTTCCAGCGCCGTTTGCGAGATCGTCGCCGATTTCGCCAGTTTATCGGCCCGCTCAAGGCTGCTTTCGGCAAACCGGACCTCGGCTTGCATGCGGGCGCGTTCAGCTTCGGCAAGACCGACGGCGGCCTCAGTGGCTGCCGCGGTGGCGCTCAGTTCGCTGCGTGTGCGCTGGTCGAGGAAGGATGGCGAAACAGGCAGGATGGAGGCGACCGATGTGGCGCCCTTGGTGACTTCATCGCCGACATGCACCGGCAGGCGCAACAACCGGCCGGCAACCGGCGCGGAGACCGTGTAGATCTCCTTGATCCGCGTCTCGCCCTCTTCATCGACACTCACCAGCATCGGCCCGCGATCAACGCGGCCGACATCGACCGGAACCGGATCGGGCAAAAGCACGTAGACAAATCCCGCGGCGATGGCCGCCACGAAAGCGGTCAGAACGATGCGCTTGGTCCAGGCTCCGGTCATGGGCTACTCCCGGGTTTTCAGAACGGCGATGAGATCGAGCCGGTCGATCCGCCGCCGAACGGCGAATGCGGAAATGATCGCCGCGGCGAGTGCGACCAGGCTAGCTTTCGCGTAGGTCTCGGTGAAAATGACGAATGGTATCCGGTAAAGGTCGCTGGCGAACGCCTGACTGAGGGTCCACGACAGGCCGTAACCGAGGAGCCAGCCCAGCGGCTGCGCGACGATCACCATGATGGCCAGTTCGACAAGCAGCACCCAGGAAACCTCGGCACGCGTAAAGCCCAGAACCCTGAGGCTGGCCAGTTCGCGGCCGCGTTCGGAGAGCTGAATCCGGGCGCTGTTATAGACGACGCCGAAGGCGATTATGGTGCTCATCGAGACATAGATGGAGATCATGATGTTGATGTTCTTGGCGATTGTCTCGCGGAACTTGGCGAGGGACCTTTTCTGCAGGCCAATCGAGGCGACGGCCGGCAGATCCTTGACGGCGGTGAACAGCCGGTCCGTCTGCGCCGTGTCATAGGCGATGTGAACGCCGCTCGCCTGCGGAATTTCGTCGAGCAGCACGGCGAGTGCGTCGATATTCATCATGGCGATGAGACCGAAATAGGATTTGATGATGCTGGTGACGGGCACACGGACAGTGCCGCGCCGGCCCTCCAGGATCTCGATCTCCGCCAGATCGCCGCGCCGCAGCTTCAACACCTCGGCAATCCGCTCGCTGATGACCAGGCCGGTCTCGGGCATGACGATAGGTTCGAATTTGTGATCGAGGACGCGGCTCAGCTCCATTTTCTCCGGTTTGCCGAAAACGGCGAGTGTGCGGAACAAATGGCCGTTTCTCAGGCGCACCGAAACGGCGCGAAACGGCTCGGCCCGCGTGACGCCCGGCAGATGCTCCACCGCTTGCACGACGCGCAGCGGCCGTTCGGTGTTGAAATTGATCGTCGCATCCTGCCGGTCGGTGCGGAAATAGGTGATGTCGATCATCACATCGACGGAATCAAAACTGAACAGCGCCATGATGAGCAGCGCCACCGAAAACGCGATGCCGAGCGTTGTCATGCCGGCGCGAACCGGCCAGCGGATGAGATGGCGCAACGCCATCATGGTGAGCTGCGAGACCAGCCGGGCAAAGCCGATCGCTTCCAGCCACAGCCGCCGGTAGCGGGTCGGCGCCGGCTCGGCCATGGCGACGGCCGGCGGTAGCGCCGCGGCTTTCAGAACCGCCCGCAGGCCGCCGGCAATGGCGGCGAGCGCCGTGACGCCGGCGGCGATGGCATAAACTTCCGGTTCGCGGCGGAAAATGAGAAACGGAAAATTGAAGAAATCGGCATAAATGCCAGTCATGAGGCGGCCGAACCAGGTACCGAAGACAAAGCCGATGGCAATGCCGATGGCGGAAATGACGAGCATCAGTTTCAGATAATGCACTGCGACGGCGGTCCGGCTGTAGCCCAGCGCTTTGAGCAGCCCGATCTGCTCGCGTTCCAGCGCGATCAGCCGCGATAACGTCATGTTGATGAGAAACGCGGCGACGGCCAGAAAGACCGGCGGAATGATGCGGGCCATGACGTCGAGCTGCTCAAGTTCGCCGTCAAGGAAAGCATGCGAAAACTGGTCCTTGCGGCCATAGGCGCCGGTGCCGCCATAGCGGTCGAGCAGGGTTCGAGCAGGGTGTCGAGCTTGCTGATGACGCCGCGTTCGCTGGCGTCCTTGAGCAGTTTGACGCTGACATTGTTGAAGGCGCCGGTGAGGTCGAAAAGGGCGGCCAGCGCTTTCTCCGACATCCACATATCGGCAAAGCGCTTGTCATCGGGGACGAAATCGCCCGGCCCGATAGCGTAGATGAATTCCGGCGACAGGACGATGCCGACAATCGTCAGGGCTCGTTTGCGGCCATTGAGGATCGCCTTGAAGGTCGAGCCGACGGTAAAGCCATGCGCCTCGGCGAAGGCCTCGTTGACGACGACTTCGTCGGCGCGGCCCGGTTCCGGCAGCCGCCCGGAGCGCATATAGAGGCGGTTGAGCCGGCTCTCGCGGTGGTCGGGCAGCGACAGGACGAGCCCGGTCGCGGGCTGGACAAAGCCTTCAATATCGAGAAGGGCGAATTTCGAGATCCTGAGCTCCACCGCGGCGACACCGGGGATCTGCAGAATTTGCGCTTCCAGCAGGCGCGGCGCCCGGGTCACATGGGCAAACACATCGGCGAAGCGGTAGCGCTCGTAATAGGCGTCGCGGGTCTCCACCAGAGAATGTTGCGCGCCGACGGCCAGAATCAGCGTCGCCACGCCACTGGCCATCACCAGGGCGATGGCCAGCACCTGCGCCCACATGTGGGCAAGGTCGCGCAACAGCTTGCGGTCGAGCGCTTTCATGCTGGCCTCACCACGTCACCTGACTCGGTTCGATCCGGGTCTTATTGACCACCACCTCGACAATGCGGCCATCGCCAAAGGTGAAGACCCGATGGGCGATTGCCCGGATGCCGGCATTGTGGGTGATGATCGCCGTTGTCGTGCCGAGTTCCTTGTTGACCGTGTCGAGGGCTTCCAGCACCCGCACGCCGGTCTTGGAATCAAGCGCCCCGGTCGGCTCGTCGCACAAAAGCACCTCCGGCTGTTTGGCGATGGCGCGGGCGATCGCCACGCGCTGCTGCTCACCGCCGGAAAGCTGCGCCGGAAAATGGTCCATGCGTTCCGCTAGGCCGACAATGCCGAGCGCTTGCTCTGGCGTCATCGGGTCGGCGGAGATCTCGGTCACCAGCGCCACATTCTCGCGCGCCGTCAGGCTCGGAATGAGATTGTAGAACTGGAAGACGAAACCGACATGGTCGCGGCGGAAGAGCGTCAGGCCGCGTTCAGCCATCTGGGTCAGCTCATGATCGCGGAAGCGGACGCTGCCGGCGGTGGCGCGGTCGAGCCCGCCCAGAATGTTGAGCAGGGTCGATTTGCCGCTGCCCGATGGTCCCAGAAGCACCGACATCTCGCCTTCGAAAAGGTCGAGATCGATACCGCGCAGGGCATGAACGTCGACCTCGCCGGTATGGTAGACCTTGGTCACGCCACGCGCCTGGAAAACCGCTTCAGCCATCTCCGGCCTGCTTTCCTCTCGGCGCTATGCCGGCGGGTTCAACCCTGCAATACCACCGACCCGAGGGCCCGGACCTTAATGGATCGCCTTGGCCTCGCGCGCCGCATCGGTTTCAAGGCCGGCCTTGTCGACCACTTTTTCAAAAACGTCGAAAGCCTCGCCGGTCATTTCGCCGCCAAGCGCCGCCAGCCGTTGCGCTTCGTCCAGATATTGCTGGGCGGCATCCTGGCAGAACGTCATGTAGCAATTGAAGATGTCGTGGGTCGAACCGCAAGCCATCAGCTTTTGCGGAACCGCCATTTCCTCCTTCAGCCGCTTATTGGCGAATTCGGCAATTTCCTCGTTGTATTGCATGAGCCGCTTGAACACCGCCTGGTTCATTTCGGTCATCGTTCCCAGCGCTTCGTGATTGAAATCGACGACGGCGCCCAGATCAAACGGAAACACAACGTCGAGCGCTTCGTTTCTCTCGCCATTCGCCGCCTTCCTCGCCGCTTTTTTGGCCATGATACTCTCCCTGTTTGACCCCCGATCCTTCTGGTCCGCAATGTGCACCGTAAAGGGATATTGTGTCGAAGATTCAACCAGAAACAGCCGGGCGCGGCATTGACCTGCGTCAAGACGAAGTGTGGTTGATTGTCAGGAAGCGGTTTGGTTTCCGGCCGTTTCCGGCCCTGTAGACCCAGTCAGTGCCAGGCTGACCCGGTAGGTCGTCGCATCGTCAATATCCAGCGCGGTTTTGAATCCGAGATCGCGGCAAAATTGCAGCATCGTCGTGTTTTCCGAGAGCACATAGCCGAAAAGCTCGGCAAAGCCTTCCTGGCGGGCAAAGGCGATCAGCCGCTGCATCAGCTCCCAGCCCAAGCCGTGACCCTTGAGATCGCTGCGCACGATGACGGCGAATTCGGCCCGTTCGTGGTCGGGATCGCCGCTTAAACGCGAAACGCCGAGAATTTCCCGTTCATCCGGTGAAAAGGCGACGAGCGCCATTTCCCGCGCATAGTCGATCTGCGTCAGCCGCGCGACAAAGGCGTGCGATAACGATTTCATCGGTGCAAACAGCCGCATGCGGATGTCGTGCGGGGTCAGTTTGTCGAAGAAGTCCTGCGTCAGGTGCTCGTCCTCGGGGCGGACCGGACGGACGCGGATCGGTCCGAAATCGGCAATTTCGGCATCCGCCTCCCATTCGCGCGGATAGGGGCGGATGGCGAAATGCGGATGACCGCGGCGGGCCTCCTCAGGGGCAAGCGGCGCCAACCGGCAGCGCGCGTCGAGAGCGATGATGCCGGTCTCGTCGGCGATTAGCGGATTGATGTCGAATTCGCGGATCTGCGGGAAATCGGCGGCAAGCTGGGCGAGCGCCACGAGGGCCGTCACGATTGCATCGATATCGGCCGCCGGCCGCTCCCGGTATCCCGATAAAAGCTTGAAGACACGGGTGCGTTCGATCATCCGCCGGGCCAGGAGCGGGTCAAGCGGCGGCAGGCCGAGCGCCTTGTCATCGACCACTTCGACGCCCGTTCCGCCGGCGCCGAACAGCACCACCCGCCCGAAGCTGGCATCATCGGCAAGGCCGGCAATGAGCTCATGGCCATGGCGGGTCTGGATCATCGGCTCGACGGTAAAACCGGTCAGGCGCGCTTCCGGCCGCTCGGCGCTGATCCGTGCCTGCATCGACGCGGCTACGGCGGCCGCCTCGGCGGCGCTGGAAATGTTGAGGCGGACGCCACCGGAATCGGATTTGTGGGAAATGTCGGGCGAGGCGATCTTGACCACGCAGCCCGTTCCCGGCCGCGCCGCCATCACGGTGGCCGCGATCTGTTCCACCTCGTCAGGCGTCGTAGCGATTTTCGGTTCGACGGCGGGAATGCCGTAGGCCGTCAGGATGCGTTTGCTGTCGACACCATCAAGCAGCGGCCGGCCGGCGGCCAGCGCCGCCTCGATCACCACCTGCACAGCCTGGCGATCCGGCGCGCCGTTTTCGGGCGGCTGTGGTGGCATGCGCATCAGCGCTTCCATGGCGCGCGAATAGCGTACCAGATGGGAGAAGCCGCCGACGCGCCGAGCCAACAGGTCAGGACGGGCCGTGGATGCGTGTGCCGCGACCGCTCGGTGCCGACCACATCGAGCACTGCCCGGGCCGCCGCCTCGCCGGACCCGATCGCCGTCGGACAACGCATCACCAGAACGGCGTCGGTGCTGGGATCGCCCATCACCGCCTGCATGGCGGCGCGATAACGCTCGGCCCCGGCATCGCCGATAATGTCGACCGGATTGCCACCCGACCAGCCGGCCGGCAAGGCTTCGTCGAGACGGGCCAGGGTTTCCGGCGCCAGATCGGCCAGCACCCCGCCGTGATCGGCCAGCGCGTCGACGGCGAGGATTCCGGCGCCGCCGCCATTGGTTATGATAGCCAGCCGCTCGCCACGAAACGGCCGGACATGGCTCAGCGTTTCGGCGGCGTCGAACAGATGCTGCAGGTCGTGGGCGCGCAAAATGCCGGCCCGTTCGAATGCGGCGTCAAAGACGGCATCGGAACCGGCCAGCGCTCCGGTGTGCGACGCCGCCGCTCGGGCACTTGTCGCGTGCCGGCCCGCCTTGATGGCGATGACCGGCTTGGCGCGGGCGGCGCGCCGCGCCGCCGACATGAAGCCGCGGGCGTCCTTGATGCCTTCCAGGTACATGAGAATGGCGCGCGAGCGCGTGTCGCCGGCCAGGTAATCGAGCATGTCGCCGATATCGACATCGGCCATGTTGCCGAGCGAGACCATGTGTGAAAAGCCGATCCCGCGGCTGCTCGCCCAGTCCAGCACCGAGGTCAGCACGGCACCCGACTGGGAGATGAAGGCGATCTTGCCGGCCAGCGGCGCGCGCTGGGCGAAGCTGGCATTGAGTCCGGTATCGGGCACAAGGACGCCGAGGCAGTTTGGGCCGAGGATCCGCATGTCGTTGCGCCGGGCGGTGACGGTAACGCGATCGAGCAGGCTTTCCGGCCCGTCACCGAGACCGGCCGTTAATATGAGCATGGCGCGGTTGCCACGCGCCGCCAGAGCTTCGGCGATCGCCGGTATTGTCGCCGCCGGCGTCGCGATGACCGCCAGGTCGGGCGCTTCGGGCAGCGCCGCAGCGTCGGCAAAGCATGGCAGGCCGGCGACTTCCGTATGGTTCGGATTGACCGGCCAGATCGGGCCGGAGAATCCGCCGGCACACAGATTGGCGATTACCGTATGGCCGACGCTGTCGGGCTCGGGGCTGGCACCGAACAGGGCGACCGAGCGCGGCAGGAAAAAACGCTCCAGATGCCGGACTGTCATCGCCGCGAGCCTCCTGGTGCCGAGTCAGCCTCGGCCGGAACCATGTCAATTGCGCAGCCGATCTAGGCGAGACGGGGTCCCGGCGCCTTGATCTCGATCAGGCGCCAAGGATCAGGCAATGGCGATCAGTATTTTTTCGGCACGAAGGTCTGATCGGAGATCGGTGGGCGGACATAGCCGACCGCATCCTGCCTTGGCGGCAGTTCGATCGGTTCGGGCGACAGGTCCTCATAGGGGATCATCGACAAAAGATGCCGGATGCAGTTCAGCCGCGCCCGTTTCTTGACGTCGGCATCGACGACATACCACGGCGCCTGCTTGATGTCGGTATGGGCGAACATCTCGTCCTTGGCCTTGGAATATTCCATCCAGCGCTTGCGTGATTCCAGGTCCATCGGCGACAATTTCCAGCGCTTTGTCGGGCTGGTGATGCGGCCTTGGAAGCGGCGTTCCTGCTCTTCGTCGCTGACGGAGAACCAGTATTTGATCAGGATGATGCCGGAGCGCACCAGCATGCGTTCAAATTCCGGACAGGAGCGCAGGAATTCACGATAGTCCTCATCGCTGCAGAATCCCATGACCCGTTCGACGCCGGCGCGGTTGTACCAGGACCGGTCGAACAGCACCATTTCGCCGGCCGCCGGCAAATGCGGCGCGTAGCGCTGGAAATACCACTGGCTCGTTTCGCGTTCCGTCGGCGTTCCCAGCGCGACGACACGGCAGATGCGCGGATTGAGGCTCTGGGTGATGCGCTTGATGACGCCGCCCTTGCCCGCCGCGTCACGGCCTTCAAAGATGACCACCACCTTCAGGCCGGCATGCTTGATCCATTCCTGCAGCTTGACCAGTTCGATCTGCAGGGTTGCAAGTTCGGTTTCGTAGAATTTGTTGTCGATTTTTTCCTTTTTCGGCGCCGTGCCGTCGGCGGCGGCCGTTTGCTCGCTCTTCACGGGCTTTGCAGCCTCCTGTGCGGCGCGCTTGGCACCGGTTTTTTTGTCGATGACTTTTTTACTCATGATCACTCTCCCGGTGCCGGCCCGGCTGCCGCCGGACTGGCGTATTATAGGCGATCACCGGCCCGCAGCCTATTCGGCCGCCATTGCTGCCATGGGACCTATTCGGCCGCCACCGCCGGCAGGGCGGCAAGCGCGCTGTCAAGCTCGGCGTGGTCGTAGTCCTTGTCTTCCAGATTGCCGCTCAGATAGGCATCATAGGCGGCCATGTCGAAATGGCCATGCCCCGATAGATTGAACAGGATCGTCCGCGAAACGCCTTCCTCCTTGCATTTCAGTGCCTCGTCTATAGTGACTCGGACCGCGTGGGTCGCCTCCGGCGCCGGAATGATGCCCTCAGTGCGGGCGAACTCAAGACCGGCGGCAAAGCACGGATTCTGGTGCACGGCGCGTGCCTCGATCTCGCCCAGCTCGACCAGGTGGCTGACCAGCGGCGCCATGCCGTGATAGCGCAGGCCCCCGGCATGAAATCCCGGCGGCACGAAGGTCGACCCCAATGTGTGCATCCTGACCAGTGGCGTCAGATGGCCGGTATCGCCGAAATCATAGGCGAATTTTCCGCGCGTCAGGGTCGGGCAGGCCGCCGGCTCCACGGCGATGGCGCGCACTGCCGTGCCGCCCCGCAGCTTGGCGCCGATGAACGGAAAGGCGAGGCCGGCAAAGTTGCTGCCGCCGCCAGCGCAGCCGATGACAATGTCGGGATAGTCATCCGCCATGGCCATCTGCTCAATCGCCTCCTGACCGATGACGCTCTGGTGCAGGAGCACGTGGTTGAGCACGCTGCCCAGCGAATATTTGGTGTCGTCGTTCTTGGCCGCGACTTCTACGGCTTCCGATATGGCAATGCCGAGGCTGCCCGGCGTATCGGGATGTTCCGCTAGAACGGCGCGGCCGGATTCGGTTTCTTCGCTCGGCGAGGCGACGCAGCGCGCCCCGTAGGTTTCCATCATGGCGCGGCGATAGGGTTTTTGGTTGAAACTCACCTTGACCATGAAAACCGAGACATCGATCCCGAACAATGCGCCGGCAAAGGCCAGCGACGAGCCCCATTGGCCGGCGCCGGTTTCGGTGGAAATCTTGGTGACGCCTTCTTCGCGGTTGTAGAAGGCCTGGGCGACCGCCGTATTGGGCTTGTGGCTGCCCGCCGGGCTGACGCCTTCATATTTGTAATAAACCCGCGCTGGCGTATCGAGCGCCTGCTCCAGACGCCGGGCGCGGTACAGCGGCGCCGGCCGCCACATGCGATAGACGTCGCGCACCGGTTCGGGAATCTCGATTTCGCGCTCTGCGCTGACCTCCTGTCCGATCAGCGCCATCGGGAACAGCGGCGCCAGGTCGTCGGGTCCGATCGGCTGGCCGGTGCCCGGATGCAGGACCGGCGCCAGTGGTTCGGGAAGGTCGGCGGCGATGTTGTACCAGCTGACCGGGATTTTCTCCTCCGGCAGCAGATATTTGACGGTTTCGCTCACAGCTTCCCCCTTTGCTTACGCAAATCTGGCCCGGCCGATTGCCATGGCCTGACCGCCATCGTTCATCAGCTTGCACCCATCCTCCTTGATGCACGTCAAGTGACGGCGCGCGGCATGATCGTCGTCCTCAGCCCGCTGCTTCGGTGTGGTAACCGGGTGTTGATAGCGAGATTTCCATCTCTTTCTCGGTCATTTCCGCCGGGACGTCGGCGAAAAGCGGCGTCGTCAGATAGCGCTCGCCGGTGTCCGGCAACATGCACAGCACCGTCGAGCCTGCCGGCGCTTCCGCGCAGACTTTCAATGCCCCGGCTAACGACCCGCCGGCAGTAATACCGACGAAAATGCCTTCCTTCTGCGCCAGATTCTTGCTGCAGCGCATGGCGTCCTCGTTCGAAATCGTCAGCAGCTGGTCGATGACGCCCATATCGACGGCGTCGCCGGTCAGCTTGGGAATGAAGTCGGGGCTCCAGCCCTGCATCGGATGCGGCGTGAACGACGGGTGGCTCGCCGCCGCCGAGCCGTCGGGATTGCGGTCTTGCGGATCGCCACTGGTCAGCATCGGCGCGATCTCCGGTTCGCAGACGATGATCTTCGTCTCCGGCCGCTCCTTTTGCAGCACCCGCGCCACGCCCTTCAGCGTGCCGCCGGTGCCGAACCCCGTCACCCAGTAATCGAGCGCCTCGCCATCGAAATCATCCACGATCTCCCGGGCCGTGGTGCGCGAATGCATGTCGGCATTGGCCTCGTTCTCGAACTGCCGGGTCAGGAACCAGCCATTCGCCTCGGCCAGTTCGATCGCTTTGGCGACCATGCCGGTGCCTTTTTCCTTGGCCGGCGTCAGCACCACCTGCGCGCCGAGAAAGCGCATCAGCTTGCGGCGTTCGACGCTGAAGC
>CALZIL010000206.1 GCA_945787495.1 uncultured Afifella sp.
GCGCGATTCTGATAGCGTCGGCGGCGATGCAACAACCGAAAGGAGGTGATCCAATGTCGAGTGGGAATTATGAGCTGTCCAGACAGCCTGGTCGCGACTGCGGGATTTTGGAGCAGCCTTCGATCTCTCGCTGATGCAACCGTTTAGTGGCTGCGTCTGACAGCCAGTCTCACGGGAGGCCGCGCAAGCGGCCTCCTTTTTTATGCGACGCAGTTCGTGACAGACCTCAAAAGTCCGGTTCGGCCGGCGACAGGCCCGGACCGACGCGGACGGCAGATACGCTCTTGGCCAGCCCGGTCGCGTCATCGGTTTCAATGGCGACGCCGGAAACGGCGCCCGCCCCCTTGGCAGGCTCCAGATGCGAAGAGGGAATCTTGTGTGTTGCCCGGCGCAGGGGCTCATCCTTGTCCATGCCGATGATGGAATCATAATCGCCGCACATGCCGGCATCGGTGATGAAAGCCGTGCCGCCGGGCAGGATGCGATGATCGGCCGTCGGGACATGGGTGTGGGTGCCGACGACGAGCGAGACCCTGCTGTCCAGGAACGCCCCCATGACCTGCTTTTCGCTGGTCGCTTCGGCATGCATGTCGACGACAATCGCGTCACAGGCATCACCAAGCGGGCTGGCGGCGAGCGCAAGCGCGGCAGCGGCAAAGGGGTCATCAAGGGCCGGCATGAACAATTGCCCCATGACCTGCATGACCAGAACCCGCGCGCCGTTTTTCGCGGTGAAGATATTGGCGCCGCGGCCAGGCGTGCCGTCCGGGTAATTCGCCGGCCGGATGAACCGCTCCTGGCGAGCAGCGAAAACCAGCGCTTCCTTCTGGTTCCAGGCGTGGTTGCCGGTGGTGACGCAATCGGCGCCGGCCTCGATGAGTCCGTCGAAAATCTCTTCGGTAATGCCGAAGCCGCCGGCGGCGTTTTCGCCGTTGACGATGACGAAGTCGAATCCGTGGCGCTCATTCAGACCGGGCAGGTGACGGGCAACGGCCTTACGGCCAGAGCGGCCAACGACATCGCCGAGAAACAGGATCTTCATGACCGTGCCTTCATGAGGGGGTCTTTACTGCTTGCCCATCGATGACAATCCATTCACGGTCGGTGGCGACCGCGTCAAGGCGTTCATCATGGGTTGCCAACGGAATCGCGTCGACCTCCTGGCAGGAAAAGGCGATGCCGACAAAGCGGAACGGATGGCCTTGGCTGCGAAGCTGCGAGACATATCGGTCGTAATAACCGCCACCATAACCGATCCGCCCACCGCTCCGGTCGAAGGCGGCAAGCGGCGCAACGATCAGGTCGGGCAGGGATTGCGGCGCATCGGCGGGCGGGTGCAGGGTGCCGAAACTGCCGGCCTCCAGGTCGCTGGGATTATCGAAACGGCGAAACACGATGCCATCGCCGAGTACGGCCGGCAGAACGACGCAGCCGCCACGCGCGAGCACGGTCTCGCCCAAGGACAGCGGATCGATCTCGCCGCGGATCGGCCAGAACAGCGCGACGGTCTCACCATCGGCGATCAATGGTGCGATACGTTCGGCAGCAAAGCGCGAAAGGCGTTCATGGTCGCCGACGGGGATGTCGGCCCGGCGGGCAAGCGCCTCGTCCCGCAGTTCAGCCTTGGTGGGGCCGACGCGGCTCATATGGCGTTATTTGCTGGCATGATCGGCGTGCTGTCGTCGAAGGGTCGATTTGGCGACCGGGATGGTTTTGCCACCCGGCAGAATATGCGTAGCCGCCACAGCCGTCGGAGGCTTCGATCCCGGGAACCTACAATGTAGGTGGGCGCCGTTTGTCCAAGCCCACGAGCGAAGACAGGGACAGCTCCCGTAAGGATCGATAAGGCCCCGGGAATTTTTGCTCCAAACGCACCGGGCAGCTACGCTGTTTGTCATATAGGCAAATCATTGCCAGGCGGCAAACGACTTGTCGGCCCGGGAATGTGGTCGGTCAGGTTCGATTTGCCGTCGGTTTCGGGCGTCCTTTCGGGATGTAACGGAATTTCAGGTGGAATTCGGTCAGTGGTCATTGAATCCGGCGATGTCGATGGATGTGTTCGTGTTTTTCCGATCGCGTTCCATTAGTAAATATATTGTTCATTATATCGATAAACTTCTGGTTTTACGTGTTTCCGTTACTGGCTTGTATTCTTCGAACGATAAATATTTAAACAAAGTCGATTTGTTCCAGATGCATTGATTTTGAGTTGGACCGGATCTGATCCGGCGGGAAGAAAAGAAATGTCGTCATTCGATGCTGTTGAATTCCTCTCCATGCGAATGTTTCCGGCAAAGCTGGTCAACCAGGCGCGGGTCGAGGTGGGTGATGGCAAGTCTCGCGAGGACGCCGAAGCTTACATTGAGAAAGTCGAAATCTACGAACGCGCCCTGCAGGCGCTATCGGATGAATCGCTGATGGCGATGGTTGAGGATGAGCGCCAGCAGGACGTCGCGTTGCTAAAGGAACAGGAAGAGCAACTGGACCGGCACCGGTTCTTCAACGAACCGAAAGCCTCGGCCAATTTTGCGCGTTGGGCCAAGCGGCCGTGCTGGACCCTCGAAGAGGCGACGGCGCTGATCCTTGGCAAGAATCCTGAAATCGTCGACTGGGCCCACATCGAGCCGCTTATCGGCGTTTCGTCGTTTGCGGCGCGTTTTGCCGATATCCGTCGTCATTTGACGCACGCTCAGGCGAATGGCCAGCTGTTCGATCCGGTCAGTCCGGACACTTTCCTGACCTGGGCGCGCGAACGCGGCGTAGTTCTTCCGCAGGCGCTTGAAGGTTGCATCGATGACAGGCGAAGTGGGACATTCCCTGTTCCCGAAGCGGCCGAGACTAAGGCTGATGCGAACGCCGGCGGTGATGCGAGTGGCCAAGCCGCATCGCCGGAGCGCGCTGCCCCGCCCAATCGCAGCGGTGAAACCTCTTCCGATACGATTATCTGTTTCACCCGCGAACAAAGCCGCTTGCGGGTCATGGCTGAGCGGATGAAAACAGCCGGCACGTCAACGAAGGATATTGAAGAGGAACCAAGGGCGGACGAACCTGAGGCGCTGTTGAAGATGACGATTGCGATGGCGATCGGCCGATATGGCTTTGATCCGGACAGCGGCCGCAATTCCACCGTTACCGATATTGTACGCGACCTTGAAAAGGTCGGCCTGTCCTTGTCGCCAGCCACCGTTCGCAAATGGCTGCGTGAGGCGACCGCCTGTCTGCCGGATCGGGTCGACGAAGACGGAAAAGCGCAGCGTGGCTGAACGCCGGCGACAAATCGCTGTTTAAGGCTGGCTGCGCGGGCTGATCAGCCAGGCGCCGAACAAAGTGAGCAATGCCAAGGCGCCGGCGATCGCGGCAAGCCACGTGCCCATGGCCGCTAGCGCCGCCGTGCCGGCCCAGGCGATCGATGAAAATGCCTCGGCAAACGTCGCTGCGCGCGACGAGGTCTGCCGGCGGCGGAAATAGCTGCGGTTCGCCTGAACCCGGAACCACAACTGGATGGTGGTCGCCGCTGCCGCCGCGCAGGCGCAGCCGATGGCAGCGACCAGCGCCATTGCCGGCATTGCCAGGGTCAGGGCGATCAGCAGTGGCGCCAAAACCAAGGCGATGGCGCCCAGAACAGCCTCGACCTTGGCGCGGATAATGGCGCCGGGTTGCAGCGGCGCGCCGGCAACGAGGTCGGGCGCGTCCTCGCCCGATACCGCCAGCCAGGCGAGGCCGCCGGCCAGTTGTCCCGACGCCATGACGAGCACCGGCACCAGCACGAAAAGGGCACTGGTCTGGGTGCCGTAGTTGCGCCACAAGAGCAGCGCCGGCGGCAACAGATAAAGGATCTGCATCAGCGTCTGGGAGACCAGCCAGGGGTCGCGCCTGAGCAGCGTCCATTCCTTGCGCCGCAACGCCCGCTGGGGCGAAACGGTGCGGAACGCGACGGCTCCGGCGCGTTGCCGCCGCGTCGTGTGGGCGATGCCGGCGGCGGCGGTGACATGGTCGGCGAAACGCATTGAGAATACAGCGATTGCAGCCAGCAGCAGGCCAAGGCCGGCGGCAAGGATGACGAGCAGCAGCGGTGCATCGCCCATCGCCGCTCTCGCCGGCCACCAGAATATGCTTTCAAGCGCCGGGGCGAGGGCATTGGCGGCATCTGAGCGGAAGAATGCGAATCGCGAAAGACTGCCGAACGACAGGATCGCGGCTGCCTGGATGCCAATCACGAAGGCGGCGCCGACCACGGCGGCGATAATTTGGGCGATGAACCGTGTGCGCCGCGGCCCGATTGTCCTGAACAGGGCGATGGTGAGGGCAAGCGCCAGGGTCGTCGCGATGGCGCCCATGGCGGCGACGGCGCCATAGGCGGCGAGCCAATGCGTGCCAGCTTTCAGCGCCAGAACATTGATGAACGGTCCGGCAAGCAGCAAAGCCATCATTGTCGTCGCCAGCGCGATGGCGCCGATGCGCAGGGCAAAGACTCGGCGCGCCGATGCCGGCGAGGACAATATGAGGTCAAGATCGGCGCGGGCGTAAAAGGCGCGCGTCACCGATTCCATCGCTTGGGAAAGCATCATGGAAAAGGAAATCAGCATGGTACCGGTAACGGCGATGAGGGCGGTCTTGCCGGGTTCCGCACCGGCATCGGCGAAGCCGGCGACCATGCCATAAGCCAGCAGATGCAGGATGGCGGCAAGCACGATGAGGACGATCGCCACTTTGCGCTCGCGACTGCGCTTGCCGGCGGTCATCATCGCCAGCCAGTCGCGCCAGGCGAGGTTCAGTTCGTGGCGGGCGAACCAGGCAAGGGTTGCCGGCTGGCTCACGCCGCTGCTTCCTCTTCGGCAACCAGATCAAGGAAGATATCCTCCAGGCTGCCGCCCAGCGTGCCAGCCTGTTGGCGCAAGTCCTCAAGGGTGCCATGGGCGATGAGGCGGCCACCGGAGATGACGCCGATCCGTTCGGCCATACGTTCGGCGACCTCCAGGATGTGGGTCGTCATGATGACGCTGGCGCCGGCCCGCACGCGCTCCAGAAGCACGTCCTTGACCTGGCGGGCGGCGCCGGCATCAAGGCCGGTCAGCGGTTCGTCGAGAATGATGAGCCTGGGATCGTGGACCAGCGCGCCGGCCAGCGCCACTTTCTGGCGCATGCCCTTGGAAAAGCCACCGCAGCGCTCGTTGGCGTGGGGCTCCAGGCCAAGCCAGCCAATAAGATCGCGCGCCTGATCCTGCGCCCTCTTAGCCTCCGTGCCCCACAGGCCGGCGACGAATTCCAGATATTCATAAGGCGTCAGCCTGTCATAAATCATCGGCTCGTCCGGGACCCAGGCCATGATCCGCTTGGCGGCCACCGGTTCGGCCAGCGCATCGATGCCGAAGACGGCGATCGAACCGGCGTCGGGGCGCAAAAGGCCGGCGACCATGCGCAATGTCGTTGTCTTGCCGGCGCCGTTGGGCCCGAGCAGAGTGTAGAATTCACCGGC
>CALZIL010000207.1 GCA_945787495.1 uncultured Afifella sp.
TCTGGCCCGGCAAGTCCGTATCGACCGCTTCCGTATTCGCCCGCCTGCAAAACGTCTCGAACGACCCGCTGCCCGACCTGCCGGACGCATTTCCCGCCGCGCAAGACGTTGCCGGCTATCTCGCCAAGACGCGCAACGATCTTCAGGCCGATGCGCTTGAGATCGAGCCGGCCATCGGTAATGCGCTTGACGCTCTCGCCGCGACCGACCGGTGCCTGCTCGCGCGCATGTCCGGATCTGGCTCGGCCTGTTTTGGTCTGTACCCGTCACATGCCGAAGCCGCCGCCGCCGGGCGCTTGATCGGCACGGCACATCCCGGCTGGTGGGTGCGCGCCGTTGAGGCCCGGTAATCGTGCCGGCAAGCCGTCGCCCTATAGCCGCCGCCGTCGCTTGACCGGTGCCGCGCCGCGTGCCAGACGGACGGCCATGGCCGAGACCACAAAATCCGCCGACCACATGGCGCCGCAGCGCTCGTTTCAGGGGCTGATCCTGACCCTGCAGCGCTATTGGGCCGATTACGGCTGCGTCATCCTGCAGCCTTATGACATGGAGGTCGGCGCCGGCACCTTTCACCCGGCAACGACCCTGCGCTCGCTCGGTCCGCGGCCGTGGAACGCGGCTTACGTCCAGCCCTCGCGCCGGCCAACCGACGGCCGCTATGGCCAGAACCCAAACCGGCTGCAGCACTATTACCAGTACCAGGTGATCCTAAAACCCTCGCCGCCGGACCTTCAGGAGCTTTATCTCGGCTCGCTGGCGGCGATCGGCGTTGATTCAGCCCTGCACGACATCCGTTTCGTCGAAGACGACTGGGAAAGCCCGACGCTCGGCGCCTGGGGCCTTGGCTGGGAATGCTGGTGCGACGGCATGGAGGTCTCGCAATTCACTTATTTTCAGCAGGTCTGCGGGCTCGATTGCGCCCCGGTTTCCGGCGAGCTGACCTATGGTCTGGAGCGGCTGGCGATGTATGTGCAAGGCGTCGACAATGTCTACGACCTCAATTTCAACGGCCGCCAGGGCGCTGAAAAGGTCAGCTATGGCGAGGTCTTCCTGCAGGCCGAAGAGGAATATTCCCGGCATAATTTCGAGCACGCCGATACCGGCATTCTGCAGCGCCATTTCACCGATGCGGAAAGCGAATGTCAGGCGCTGCTGACCGCCGGTGAAGCTGACGGCCGCCACGAAATGGCGCTGCCGGCCTATGACCAATGCATTAAGGCGAGCCACGTATTCAACCTGCTCGACGCGCGCGGCGTGATTTCCGTGACCGAGCGCCAGAGCTACATTTTGCGGGTCCGCGCCCTGGCCAAGGCCTGCGGCGCGGCCTGGCTGCAAACTCAAGGAGGCGGTGCGGCATGAGCATTTCAGACGGGCAACCGGGCGGGGCTCCCCCAGCGGAGACAAATCCGGCCGAGGCGGTGGCCGAGACAGCGGCCGAGACAAAGGTGCCGATGCGCTTCACCGCCGCCTTCTGGCGCTACACGGTGCAGCTCAGCCGCGCCGGCCGCGAAGCTGGCGACGCCATCCATGTGCCGGGCAAGCTCGTTGTGCAGACATCCGGCGGCGGTGACAGGACTTTGCCGGCCGAGGTCACGATTATCCAGAAGGATCCGAAGCTGCGGCTTGATCTCAGATTGTCGCCGGAGCGGGCGGAAATCACCGTGCCGCTTGAGGAATTCGCGCTGGCCCGCCTGACCGACAAGCTGAAGGAATATATCTCCGGCTACGGCATGACGCTGCAAATCGGCCTTGTTGCGGAGGACCATGAGGGCCGGCAGATTCTGGAAGCGGTCGACTTCGCTTTTTCCTCGGAAAAATCGGACGGCTGATCCGTGCCCGACCTGCTGCTTGAGCTGTTTTCCGAAGAGATTCCGGCGTGCCCGTTCGCCCGCAGCGCGGTGACGCGCGAGGACGAACAGGACTTGAATGGCATGCGGGGCAGCGGAAACGATAATGCCTGATCTCCTGCTGGAACTCTTTTCCGAGGAGATTCCCGCCCGCATGCAGGCGAAGGCGGCTGACGATCTGCGCCGCCTGGTCACCGACGGCCTGGTGGAAGCCGGGCTGACCTATGAAGGCGCCAAGGCTTTTGCGACACCACGCCGGCTGGCGCTGACCGTCCATGGTCTCACCGCCCGCTCCGCCGACATTACCGAGGAGCGCAAGGGACCGCGCGTCGGCGCGCCGGAAAAGGCGATTGCCGGCTTTGTCCGCGGCGCCGGTCTTGCCTCCATCGACGAGGCAAAGATCCACAAGGACGCCAAAAAGGGCGATTTCTATCTTGCCATCATAAAAAAGCCCGGCCGCGCCGCGCAAGCGATCATCGCCGATTTGATGCCCGGTGTGATCCGGGCTTTCCCGTGGCCGAAATCGATGCGCTGGGGCGCCCGTTCCGCACCGCCGGACACGGCCCATTCGCCTGCCGACGCGCAGGGCGCCAATGCCCTGCGCTGGGTGCGGCCTTTGCGCTCGATCCTGTGCACCTTCGGCCCGGAGACCGAGGAGCCGGCGGTCATCGCCTTTCACGTCGACGGGCTTGAGGCCGGCAACACCACCTTTGGCCACCGTTTCATGGCGCCGGATAAAATCACCGTCAAACGTTTTGACGATTATGGTCCGGCCCTGGAGGCGGCAAAAGTCATACTCGATGCCGAACGCCGCAAGGCGATCATCGAGACGGAAGCCAAAAACCTCGCTCTGGCCCACGGCCTGGACCTGGTCGGCGATCCCGGATTGCTCGATGAAGTCGCCGGACTGGTGGAATGGCCGGTCGTTTTGCTCGGCACGTTCGACGCGGCGTTTCTCAAAATTCCCGACGAGGTCGTGCAGCTCACCATCCGCGCCAACCAGAAATGTTTCGTGCTGCGCGACCCGGCCACCTGGAAGCTCACCAACCGCTTCCTGTTGACCGCCAATATCGAGGCAAGCGACGCCGGCAAGGCGATCGTCGCCGGCAATGAGCGGGTCATCGCCGCCCGGCTCGCCGATGCGCGCTTCTTCTGGGACACCGACCGCAAGACGAAACTGGAGGACTGGGCGGAAAAGCTGCAAGGCGTCACCTTCCACGAAAAGCTCGGCACGCAGGCCGAACGCGTCGAGCGCATCGCCGCTCTGGCGCGCGAGCTTGCCCCCATTGTCGGCGCCGATCCGGACGACACTGAGCGCGCCGCCCGCCTCGCCAAGGCCGACCTGCCGACCGCCATGGTCGGCGAGTTCCCCGAACTGCAGGGCGTCATGGGCCGCTATTACGCGCTGGAAGCGGGCGAGACGCCGGCCATCGCCGACGCCATCCGCGACCATTACAGGCCGCAGGGCCCGGCCGATGCCGTGCCGTCAGAACCCGTGTCGATCGCCGTGGCGCTGGCCGACAAGCTCGACACTTTGGTCGGCTTCTGGGCCATCGACGAAAAACCGACGGGATCAAAGGATCCCTATGCGCTAAGACGCGCCGCGCTGGGCGTGATCCGGATTGTGCTGGAGAATGAGCTGCGGTTGCCGCTCAATCCAATGATCAGTGCCGGATACTTTGCTTCTGTGAGGTCCATCGCAAGAGAAGGCTATGCCCTGATTGAACACTCTGGCCGCAAACTCGGATTTGAAGAGAGTGATCCAAACTACGATCAATCATTCTGGATTCCTTTCGACGAAATCGACAATGACACGGTAGAGTATTTGTCTATGTTTGGATCTCCGATCCCGTCAGGTTCTTTTTCCAACGTTGATGAAGCAGAGGCGGCGACCACAAGCTGGATTCCTTCATTAGTAGAGCATAATGCCGACCTCCTCGCCTTCTTCGCCGACCGTCTGAAAGTCCATCTGCGCGATCAGGGCGCGCGCCACGATCTCATCGACGCCGTCTTTGCGCTGGAAGGCCAGGACGATCTCCTGATGATCGTCCGCCGCGTGACGGCGCTCGGCACGTTCCTCGACACCGATGACGGCCAGAACCTGCTCGCCGGCACCAAGCGCGCCGCCAACATCCTCGCGGCGGAAGAAAAGAAGGGCGACGACCCGAAAACCTGGGAGGAGGGCGCTGTCGACCCGAAACTGTTCGAGACCGACGAGGAGCGGGCGCTGTTCGATTCCCTGGAAGAGGCCGAACACCTTGCCGGCCAGGAGGTCGCGGCGGAGAATTTCGAGGCAGCCATGGGCTGGCTCGCCCGCCTGCGCGCCCCGGTCGACGCCTTTTTCGACCATGTTCTGGTCAATACGGAAGACCAGGACGTCCGCGCCAACCGCCTGCGGCTCCTGCACCGCATCCGCGCCGCCACCCGCACGGTCGCCGATTTTTCCAGGATCGCCGGCTAACGCCTTTTCCCCTCTCCCCTTGCGGGAGAGGGTGGCTGCGAAGCAGACGGGTGAGGGGTATGACACACCGGCCGGCCAAACCTGCCCATCGCATCTTTGCCCGCACGATGCGTCGCGAATCGACGGATGCCGAGCACCGGCTTTGGCAGGAACTTCGCAATCGCCGCCTGAACGGCATGAAATTTCGCCGTCAGGTGCCACTGGCAGGATACATCGTCGATTTCGTCTGTTTTGAGAAAAAGCTCGTTATCGAAGTCGACGGCAGCCAGCACGCCGAAAACGAGAAAGACCTTGTTCGCGACACTCGGCTTAAGGAATCGGGATTCTTGGTGTTGCGGTTCTGGAACGACGATATTTTTAACCACCTCAATGGCGTTTGCGATCGCATCGTGCGCATCGCTGAATGTCTTGGTAAGTCTGACTAGACCCCTCACCCGACCCTTACGGGCCACCCTCTCCCGCAAGGGGAGAGGGGAAAACGTGTCGCCGCGTGAGACCCGGCTAACGCAATCTTGATTGGCGCGGACCCGCCGATATCCTCACAATTAAGCCAATGACACGCGAAAAACTCCTGAAAGTCGGCGTCATCGGCACCATCGGCACGGGCCTGTGCTGCTTCACGCCGATCCTGGTGATCCTGCTGACCACCGTCGGCCTGTCGGCAATCATCGGCTGGCTCGACATCGTGCTGCTGCCGGCGCTGGCCGCCTTCATCGCTATCACCGGTTACGCGCTGTGGAAAAAGCGGCAGCCGGCATGAGCGAGATCAGCCTGCAGACCGTCATCACCTGCCCTGAATGCGGCCACAAGACGGCCGAGACCATGCCCGAGGACGCCTGCCAGTTCTTTTATGACTGCAAGAACTGTGGCGCGATCCTGAAGGCACTACCCGGCGATTGTTGCGTCTATTGCTCTTACGGAACGGTCAAATGCCCGCCGATTCAGGCCGGTGAAGCCTGCTGCGGTTGACCTTCGGTTCCAGTCCTTCCCCATAGCCCTCCCGCTGTCATCCTCCGCCCCTCACTGTCATCCTCCGGCTTGACCGGAGGATCGTTTCAGGCCGTGCACAACGCTGGCCGATGGTCCGGTCAAGCCGGACCATGACAGTGCGTTTTTGGGTCGATCGAAAAAAATCACAAAAACTTATCCCCGCCCTTCTGGCC
>CALZIL010000208.1 GCA_945787495.1 uncultured Afifella sp.
GACATGCAACTCCTCGGGCGCCTCCGACATGCGCAGCACTTCGTAGTCGTGGAAGTTCGACTGCTCGACCGCGCCGTCCTTGATGGTGGCGCGTTCCTTGAGCACGCTGGAGATGCCGTAGATGATGCCGCTCTCCACATTGTGGCGTGCCGCTTCGGGCTGCACGACGGTGCCGCCATCGACGGCGACCCACACCTTGTGCACGCGGATCTTGCCGGATGAGCGCTCGAGCGAGATCTCGACCACGCCGGCGCCGAGCGAGCCGGAGCGTTCGGTGATCGACAGGCCGAGCGCCCTGTCCGAGGGCCGCTTGGCTGTCCAGTCGGACATCTCAGCCACCTTGTCGAACACCGCCCGGGCCTTGTCCGTCATCGCCATGCGCTGGCGCCTGAATTCCAGCGGATCCATGCCTTCCGCCGCCGCCATCTCGTCGATGAACCCTTCATGGGCAAAGATGTTGAAGGGATGGGCAACCGCCCGCCAGTGCTTGAGGCGGATGTTGTGCGACACGCCGCGCTGTTCGATGTGCTGGTTGGGGATCCCGTAATACGGAATCTTGATCCCCGATTGCAGCAACCGCTTGCCATCGCCGACAACACACTGGCGCCAGCCGGTGACCTTGCCCGACTTATCGAGCGCCGCCTCCATGCACAAAAGGGCCTGTGGACGGAACATGCCGTAGGCGATGTCCTCCTCGCGAGTCCAGATCATCTTGACCGGACGCTGAACCTCGTGCGCGATGATCGCCGCCTCGACGGTATAATCGTTGTTCGAGCGCCGCCCGAACCCGCCACCGAGATATTGCTGGTGATGGATGACCTGGCTCGGGTCGAGCCCGAACGCCTTGGCGATATTCGCCCGAGACCTGCCAGGCGCCTGGGTGCCCTCCCAGACCTCGACCTTTCCGTCGGCGTTTAACCGAGCCACCGCGTTCAACGGTTCCATTTGGGCATGGTAGCCGTAGTCGCTTCGATAATCGGCCTTGAAGGTCTTTGCCGCAGCCGCGAAGGCGGCCTTGTCATCGCCCTTTTGGTCGAGGGTCTCGGTCGCCGAAGCCGGATCGGCCGCAACCCTGGCATAATCCTCGTTGAGCGCCTTCGTCGAATCGTAACCCTGCGCCGCGGCGCTCGCCTTCCACTTGACGTCCAACGCATTCCGCGCCGCCAGAACCCGTTCCATACTGTCGGCGACAACGGCAACGCCGGTCTTCAGCTTGATGATGTCGATGACGCCCGGCATCGCTTTGATCCCGGCATCATTCCACGACAAAGGTTCGCCTTTCTGGACCGGCGAATGAACGGTACTGGCGTAGACCATGCCGGGAAGCTGGACATCGATGGAATATTGCGCCGTGCCATTGACCTTGGCCGGGATATCGCGACGCGGCACCGATTTTCCGATGATGCGAAACTCGCTGTGTTTCTTGAGCTCGTCCTTGCTGATGTCCGGCATTGTGGCGGGCACGCTCGCGAATGACGCGATTTCGCCATAGGTCATGCGCCGGCCCGATGCCGGATGGATGACGGTGCTGGGTTCGGTCTTCAGTTCGGAGACCGGCACATCCCATTTTTGCGCCGCATTCATCATCAGCACCTTGCGCGCTTGGGCGCCGGCCATCCGCATCTGGTCAAAATACATCATGACCGCGCGGCTGCCGACGATCGCCATGCCTTTTCTGCCGCGGCTTTCGTAGCCGTAAATCTCCGGATCGGCCGGCGCCATTTCCAAAGTCACATTTGACCAATCGGCATCCAGCTCCTCGGCCAAGGCCACGGGCACACCGGTCATCGATCCTTGCCCCATCTCGGCGGCGGGACTGATGATGGTGATCAGATTGTCGGGCGAAATCCGCACCCAGGCGGAAATCTCGTGCGCCGCCTTGGCCTGCGCCGGGTCGATCAGCGTGACACCGCCCGCGCCAAGGGCGACGGCGAATGTCAGCCCGCTTGCGCCTTTCAGGAAGTCACGGCGGCTGACATCAATCGCATCAATGCGTTTTTGTATGGTCATGATCAGGCCTCCTTCGCCGCGCGCTGGATTGCAGCGATTATCCGGTTGTAGGTGCCGCAGCGGCATATGTTGCCGTTCATGTGCGCGACGATGTCGGCGCGCGACGGGTCCTTGTTCTCGGCCAGCAGCTCCGCCGCCTTCATGATCTGGCCCGACTGACAGTAGCCGCATTGCGGCACCTGCTCGGCGATCCAGGCTTTCTGCAGCGGATGAGAGCTGTCGGGCGACAGACCTTCAATGGTCTTGATGGTCTTGCCCTCGACCTCTGAAACGACGGTCTGGCATGACCGCACGGCCTTGCCGTCGACATGCACCGTGCACGCCCCGCACAGGCCGGCGCCGCACCCGAATTTCGTTCCCGTCAGCTCCAGGTGTTCGCGTATCGCCCAAAGCAACGGCGTATCGGGCGCGGTATCCGCGCTCGCCTGTTTTCCGTTGATCGTGAATGCAACCATGGTGGGAATCTCCCTTGCCTGCTCCCCGTGCCCGCTCGATGACAGAACAGTCACAAATTCGCCGCTTCAGAGCCCGGGCGGAGCAAGGAATTCCTCGTTTTTTCCCGCATCTTCGTGCGGTTTGTTTCCTCCCCGGACCGGATCGCGCCGATCTTTGAGCGAAGGATGTTACGCCGACTCAATCAGCACGAGAAGTGGAATCATTCCAATTAGCGATACCAATCACGCAATTGTGCTGTGGCGCGTCAGTGTGTCCAGTTGCCGATGACGTGATCGGGACGGAAATCATCAGCGTCGCTTTTGGGACGCACCGCGCGCCCGGCCGGCTCGCGCACGCGATACGGGATTTGATGCGGCTCGGCGAAAGCTTCTTTGTCGTCACGGACAATAATTCATCGCCAGGTTTCAGGACCTGTAAACGATCCATCTCAACGGAAAATTTGCATTCCGTCCGTATAATAAAAACTACGATTTACCGCCGGCTGGCGGAACGGAGCGACGGAGCGATCATGCATCAGCTTGTCTATGTCAGTTCGGCGTGCGCCGACCTCAGCGAGGATGACCTTCAGGACATTTTGTCCCGTGCCCGCGAGGCCAACAGGATCCTCGGCATCAGCGGCATGCTGGTCTATCTGGACGGCTATTTCCTGCAAGTGCTTGAAGGCCGGACGGAATACGTTCGCGAGCTTTATGCAAAGATAGAAGCCGACCCCCATCACACTGATGCAAAAATTCTGATTGAATCCGATGTCGCCAAACGGGCCTTCCCCGACTGGAGCATGGGTTTTCGCAAGGCCAGCCGCAACGACCTCTATATGGCCGGTTTTTTCGCCCTGATACGCCGGGCGCTGGAGGGGCGGACAAGCAGGACCGATGCCAGAATCCTGCGCACCATCGTCAAGACCTTCTACCGCCCCAGCGACGCGCCGATGGCCCGCATCGAGCGTGAACCGGTCCTGAGCCTGGCCTGAATGTTACGCTTCGCGCATTTTTATCCGAAAACCGGTTCCCACTTTTCGGAAATGCGCTAACGCGCCAGCGCCCGCATGGCCTCTTCCAGGCCGTCAAGGGTGAGAGGATACATGCGGTCGCCGAAGAGCTGGCGGATCGCGGCGGTCGACCAGGTGTAATCCCATTCTTCCCGCCTGACCGGATTGAGCCAGGCGGCCCGCTCGAACTGGCCGAGGATGCGTTTGAGCCAGGTCGCGCCCGGCTCCTCATTCCAGTGCTCCACCGATCCGCCGGCATGGGTGATCTCGTAAGGGCTCATGGAAGCATCGCCGACGAAGATCACCCGGTAGTCGGCGGGATAGGTGCGCAGGATATCGATGGTGGCGAGGCGCTCGGCCTGGCGGCGATGATTGTCGCGCCAGACGCTCTCATAAAGGCAATTGTGGAAGTAGAAATGCTCCATTGTCTTGAATTCCGAACGGGCGGCTGAAAACAGCTCTTCACAGACCTTGACGTGCCAGTCCATGGAGCCGCCGATGTCGAAGAAGATGAGCACCTTGACGGCGTTATGGCGTTCGGGGCGCATCTTCAAATCAAGATAGCCCTGATGGGCGGTTGAGCGGATCGTGTCATCGAGGTCCAGTTCCTCGGCGGCGCCCGTGCGGGCAAAACGGCGCAGGCGGCGCAGCGCCACCTTGATGTTGCGGGTGCCGATCTGCCTTGTGCCGTCGAGATCCTTGAAGCGGCGCTCGTCCCAGACCTTGACGGCGCGCCGGTGGCGGCTTTCGTCCTGGCCGATGCGGATGCCTTCCGGGTTGTAGCCATAGGCGCCGAAAGGCGACGTGCCGGCCGTGCCGATCCATTTGGAGCCGCCCTGGTGGCGGGCCTTTTGCTCCGCCAGCCGCTTTTTCAGCGTTTCCATCAGTTTTTCCAGGCCGCCCAGCGCCTCGATCTCGGCCTTTTCCTCCTCGGTGAGGAATTTCTCGGCGAGCTTTTGCAGCCATTCCTCCGGGATTTCCGCCTCGATACCTTCGGCGACACTTTCCAGGCCCTTGAAGACGTGGCCGAAAACCTGGTCGAAGCGGTCGAGATTGGTCTCGTCCTTCACCAGGCAGGCGCGCGAAAGATAGTAGAAATCGTCGACGCGGCACGACGCCAGATCAGCCTGCATGGCCTCCATAAGCGTCAGATATTCGCGCAGGGACACCGGCAGGCCGGCCTGTTTGAGCTCGGTGAAAAATGACAGGAACATCGTCGCCGCTCAGATACGCTGCCAGACGAGCAGCATGTTGTTGGACGGCATGTCAATGATCTCGGCAAGGTCGAGGCCATGCGACCGGGTGACATCGGCCACATCGTCGATATCGCGCACGCCCCATTCGGCATTGCGGTGCCGCAAGCTGGCGTCGAAGTCGGCGTTGCTCGGCGCCGTGTGGCGGCCGTCGCGTTTGTAAGCGCCGTAAGTGATGACCATGCCGTCCGGTGCCAAAAGGGGCTCCGCGCCGGCAAACAGACCCGTCGTTGCTGCCCAAGGCGATATGTGCAGGAGATTGATAGCGATGATGGCGGTGACCGGGCCGTCAACCGCCGCCCACCAGTCCTGCGCCGCGACATTCAGATCAAGGGCCGGAAGGATATTGCCGTTTGAATCTTCGCCGCGCCAGGCATCGATGCTGGCCCGGGCCGCCGGGTCGGGATCGCTTGGCTGGAAAGAAAGGCCGGGAAATTCGCGCGCAAAGGCGATGCAATGCTGGCCGGTGCCGCTGGCGATTTCCAGGACAAGACCGGTGGACGGCAGAAGCGGTTTGAGAGCTGAGAGGATGGGGCCGGTGTTTCTGGAGGCGCTCGGCGAGACGTGCTTGCGATCGCCGCGACTGTCATCGCCGACGATGACAAGATAGGGCGATGGTTCGTGCCGGCGTCTGCGGCGTTCCTCGTCGGTGGACATAAACCGATTTTACGCTGGAAAAAGCGCCGGAGGCAAAGGACTGCTTGATCGTCT